>NZ_BAAABI010000003.1:0-382784 GCF_054785215.1 Lapidilactobacillus salsurivasis
CATTTTCTTCCGATGCAAGCATCTTCCGTAAATGTCGAAACTCGTTCGACTTGCATGTATTAGGCACGCCGCCAGCGTTCATCCTGAGCCAGGATCAAACTCTCATATAAAAGTTTGAGTTAGACTCGATTTTAAATTCATTAACTAGCGAATTGACTTCGCAAATGTTCTTTGTAGATAGCGACCGAAATCGCTATCGACCCTGCACATTTATCGAAACTTTGTTCAGTTTTCAAAGGTCTACCTTGTCGCAACAGCAACTCATTTATAATACCATATCCACCAAACACTGTCAACATTTAATTTGAAAGTTTTTTGAGAAGGAAATGATCAAAGCTTAGAGCGCTGTGTGTTTCTTAAAAACGACAACTTAAATAGTTTAGCAAATCAAACCGCATTAAGCAAGCCTAAATAGCAAAAAAATCAAAAAAGTTTGGAGTGACTAAAATGGTTGCCGTTAGACTAGTAATTCGCCAACAATTCCGTGCATAATTCGTGAGTCGCCAAACTGGACGCGGGACTCACCGGGTTGCTGGCGCCTGGCGTTGTGATCGCGGTCAAAAAGGCCTGGATCAACGGTGCAAACCCACGGGCCGTCAGCATGGGTTGCCAGCTAGGCAGACTTTGCGTCAAGTCGCCGGCGCTGGTACTGACCGTCAGTTGCTGCAAATCACGGACGCAACTGATGCCTGTCGGTCGATGAAGTGTCAGCGTTTCTTGATCGACGCCTGCTTGCATATCCAACCAGGCGCTAATGGATTGCGTGGCGTCGGTCAACACAATTCCCGCCTGCCGCAGATTGCCGGCTTGATCGGCGACGATCTGGAATTTGCGGGTGCTAGCGGTCAGTTCCGCCGGACTGATCTGAGCGGCAGTCAGCGCCGTGTCGATCACGTGGGTGAACAAATCGAAAATCGCAAACTCAACTGGCTGAGCCGTGGCAATCCGATTTTTCTCAGCACGGACCATAGTGGGTCGCACTCCGGCGCTGGCTTGGACATTCAAACTGGCAAAGCGCCGGTTGAACCCGCAAGTCAACAAGAGTCCCCGCGCGGCGGCCAAAGCATACAAGGACTGCACCTCGGCCAGATCGGTGCTGACCGGCTTATCCACGTAGACGTGACATCCCGCCAGCAAGAACTGGCGGATCAAGGCGCCATGAGTGGCAGTCGGCGTATGGATAAAAACCGCGTCCGGCTGTAGTTCCAGCAGCGCCGCCACGGTTGTTACCGCCTGAGTAAACCCATAGCGCGCCTGTAAATGATTCAGCTTGACCTCATCGCGCGTGCACAAAAGCCACTGTGCTTGATCCTGTAACCCTGCCATCACTGGTAAATAAGCCTTTTGGGCAATGTTCCCCAAGCCGATCACACCGATTTTCAACATTTGCATGTCCTCTTCTTCTATATAATGGTTGCGCACAACAGTCGTCCATGGGGTCGTGTTCCGTCCATCATCAAGCCAACACCCGAACGCGCTACGCTCATTATACTATACCCCTCTGCCCACAGTCAGGAAAAATCACCTGGTGCCGCCGCCAACAAAAACGCCAAAAAACGTTCCGCGCTTAGCTATCAGGACAACTAAGCGCAGAACGTTTCGTCAACTTCTCTACTGGTTCGTTTATTTCTGGCGCGAGCGCACGCAACTGGCCCACGATCAAGGGGCTAACGCACGTCGACTGCCACAGGTTTACTGCTGGTAATCTTCAATGTTGATAACTTTGTCGATCCAGCTCTGGTCGTAGAAGTCTAGTTCGTGGGTCACGAGCAAGGCCGCGCCGGGGAAGGATTGGATGCCCTTGCGCAGGGCGGCTTTGGTCGCGTCATCCAAATGATTGGTGGGCTCGTCCAAAATCAACAGATTCGCCGGGATCATCATGATCTCCGCCAATTTCACTTTGGACTGCTCGCCCCCGGAGAGATCCGCGATCGGCGACAAGACTTGCTGGGCGGTCAAGCCCGTTCGCGCTAAAACTTGCCGCAAAATCTTCGGCTTCTCACGAGGATACAGATCCTGCATGTATTGCAGTGGCGTGGCCAACTTATGAGGCCATTGCAAACTCTGATTGTAATAGGCGATCTTCAGCGTAGGCGCCTGCTCGATCTCCCCGGCCAAAGGCGCTAACTGACCCAGAATGGTCTTCAACAAGGTGGATTTTCCCACGCCATTGTACCCGGCAATGACCACTTTCTCATCGTCCGCCACAGAAAATTCCAGTGGCCGCTGGTTCAACGGCTGCTTGTAGCCGATCACCAGATCCGTCGTGGTCACAATGATTTTGCTGGCGGTGGCGCTATGGGCAAAAGTGATCGTCGGTTGCACGAGCCGATCCGGCGCCTTCATGACTTCCACGTGGGCCAACTGCTTCTCCCGCCCCCGCGCCGAACGTGACCGCGAACCAGCCTTGTATTTACGAATATAGGCCTCGGTTTTGGCGATTTGTTCTTGTTGTTTCTGATAAGCGCGGCGATAGGCCAAGGAATTGGCTTCCTTTTGCTTGAAGGCCGCGGCCAAATCTCCGGTGTAGCGGGTGATCTGACCAAATTCAATATCCAAAATACAATTGGTGATGCCCTCGAGGAAATTATAATCGTGGGAGATCACCAAATAAGCGCCCTTGAAAGCCCGCAGGAAATCCGTCAGCCAATCAATGTGCTTCGTATCCAAATAGTTGGTCGGCTCGTCCAAGACCATCACATCGGGCTGTTGCAGCAGCAATTTCGCCAAAATGATCCGCGAACGTTGGCCGCCACTTAAAGCCGCCACATCATGTTCCAGCCCCATATCGGTGATCCCCAGACCGGTGGCCACCGTTTCGATTTGCGTCTCCACGTCATAAAACCCAGATTCTTCAAGCCGCGTCTGGATCTTGCCGGCCTTTTCCAGCAAGTCATCATCGTAATTTTGACCATATTCTTCATATAATTGGTTCATGCGCGTTTCGGCGGCGTACAAATGATCGAAAGCCGTCCGCAGAAATTCTCGAATGGTCATCCCCGGCGTTAATTGGGCGTACTGATCCAAATAACCGATCTCTAACCCTTTTTGCCAGGTGATCTGGCCCTCGTCCGGCAGGATCTCACCGGTCAGGATCTTGATCAGGGTACTTTTCCCGACCCCGTTCTGACCGACGATCCCCATGTGGTCTTGGTTCTCAACTTTAAAATTCGCATGGTCATACAGCGTCTTATCAACAAAAGCATGACTAAGATCGGTGACCGTTAATACACTCATAATTCAGACTCCTTAAAATTCGACTGACTAAAAATATACCATAAATCTTGCAAAAACGGCAGTATTCCAGATTACAAAATCATATTTTTCGCTATTTTTGTCATAAAAGTCCCCTTTTGTTACGAACGTGTGTCAAAAACCGCGCTTTATGACAATCAATTAACAGTGTGTCAGGTGCTGCGCGAACTTGTAATCTGGCTGGTATTTCACTGTTATATTCACCCGTTATACTCGATAGCGTTGATAAAACAACAGGAACTATTCCGCAACACGTAAAGGAGTCTTTCATTTATGTCCGCACGTTTGAACAATAAGCATCTCACTAGAATCGCATTCACCTTCGCGATCACGATTGCTTTCTTCTTGCCTAACTTCAACGTTCTCGCCGCTTCTACCTTGGGCGATAGCACCGAAGCGGCGCCCGTTTATCCATCGAAACAAGCTGTCAACCAAGTCACTCTCGCAGCGCGGATCACCAAAGATTTAGACGCGACCAACGCCGCCCAAGATCGTTTGGCCCGCCAAACTGCCACTCGTGCCGCTCAACTTGCTTATCAGAAACAACAAGATGAGATCGCCCGCAAAGCTGCCGAGAAAGCCGCCGCTGAAAAGGCTGCTGCTGAGAAAGCTGCTGCCGAAAAGGCTGCTAAGGCCGCTGCGGCAAAAGCTGCCGCGCAAAAGGCTGCCGCTGCTCGGGCTGCGCAAACCAGTTACTCAACGAGTCGTTCGACTTCGGGAACTTACCGAGGAACTTTCAAAATCAGTTTCTACGATCCTGCCGTTCTTGGTTCTAACATGGGTTATGGTGGCGTTGCCGCTAACTTGAGCATTTTTCCTCGGGGCACGCGCTTGAAGATCAGTATGTCTAATGGTCAAGTGCTTTACCGGACGGTCAATGATACTGGTACGTTTGCTTACAGCAATCCTTACCAATTGGACGTCGCAATGCCGAACAGTTCCATTCCTGCTGCTGGGATTCTCTCCGCTTCTGTCGAAGTTCTTTCCTAAGCAGCTGTCGTTACTAAAATTGAATAGTGTCAACTCGAGTCGCCAACTTGTTTGGCGGCTTTTTTCGTCCCTACGGCGAGCTAGGTTGGGGTTCTGGGGCTGTTTAAAAGTAGATTGGCCGCAGCTTGCGCTGCGAAATTCGGGGTGAGCTCGCTGTGGGCGTCACTTTGAGCTTTTCGGAAAACCACCGAAAAGCTCAAAGCCGAGCCTTGGTCTAAGTGGCAAAGCCACTAAGACCAATTTCACGGCGATCTCACCCCGAATTTCTCCGCTCCAGCCGCTCAACGTTATAACAGCCGTTTGAGCACTCACGCCATTTTGCAAGCTATTGTCAATTGATGTGGGACCACGCAATTGACGACCATGGTTAGTGGTCACAATCTTTACGTTGGTGACACCAGCATAGTCTGTCAGATAAACTGAGGCAAGTTCTTGGTGAATCAGCCGAATCTGTTGATGTTGCCGTACCACCCCCGAAAATCGGGTAATTGTTTGACCGCTAGCTTGCAAAAGCGCTTCGTCAAATTCTTTGCCTTGATTGCAGATAGGCTTAATTCTGTTCAGCAACCGGCTGGGACTGCGCGGCTCAGTGGTGAAATTGTCCTTGGCTGCTTTGCCGCCTAGGACAAGGCTCGATTTGAAGCCAATTCCCGCTTTTGGAATTGGCTTCAAACAACGCCCACCACGTTCGAAACAGAGTGCGAACCGACCCGGTCAGCTCATGAGCATTAGCCTAGCAAGGATTTTGGAAGCTGCGCTTTGCTTCCAGAAGCCTTGCGTAGCTAAGCGCAGGGAGCTGGGTCGGTGAGCACGTTTCCAGTCCGCAACAGCAGTCCCAGCCGGTTGCGCTCACGCACAACACACTACCACACCTGCAATCAAGCGAAAATCTACAAACAGAACCAGTGTTTTCCAACTTTTCTCAGCAATATTAATGTAATTCCCAGCGAGATTAGTTAAAATGAAAGCAAGAGCAAAATCAGAGTGCGAACCAGCCCGGGTTGCGCTTGAGCATTATCCTAGAAATCGTTTTGGAAGCCGCGCCTTGCTTCCGCAACAATCGTGTAGCTAAGCGGAAAGCGCTGGGGGTGGCGAACACGTTTCAAAAAGAGTGAGAGCCACCCCGGGTAGCTTCTGAGCATAGCCTAGTCAGGATTTTGGAGGCTGGGCTTTGCCTCCGGAAGCCTGACGTAGCTAAGCGGAAGAAGCTGGGGTGGCGAACACGTTTCAAAAGGAGGTCAAAAATGAGTGTTGATAGTATCACCGAGCCAGCGTTCATGAACGCATTGCTGAGCCTCACTGAGGAGCAGGACTTCCGTCAGATCACCGTTTCCATGTTGACCCGCAAGGTCGGGATGCATCGCCAAAGTTTTTATTATCATTTTCAGGATAAGTACGAGTTGCTGGCTTACACTTACCAACAAATCAGTTTCCACTTTCTTGATAGCGATCAGGTGACCTTCACCAATTGGCGGGTGCAAGTTGAGAAGATGCTGGATTCGATCAACAAGCATCAACGTTTCTATTTGAATACGGCGGCCAGTGATCAAAACACGTTATTGCTGACGTTCTCGCATGTGGTTAAGGCGCGGTTAACGGATATGCTGGAGGAGATTGATCCGGAGCAACATTTATCGCCTCATGATCGGGCTTTTTACGCGGAGTTCTTTGGTTATGGCTGTGGTGGTGTGTTGGTCGATTGGATCGTAGGTGGCTTTGCGACGCCGCCACAAGAAATCGCGGGCAAGCTGTCGCGGCTGGTCACGGACATCAAACACTTCTCGCCTTATCTCTAACTAAGTCCGGCTCACCTGATTAGCCTGTAGGTCACGTCAATCAAAAATCAACACGATAAAACACCCCACGGTCACGCGGACCTGGGGTGTTTTTGACTGATGAGAATGCTACGTGAATTCTGGTTTTTGAAACGTGCTGCGCCAGCCCAGCTTCTTCCGCTTAACTACGCTAGGCTTCCGGAGGCAAAGATCCGCCTCCAAAATCCTAGCTAGGTTAATGCTCAGAAGCTACCCGGGCTGGCTTCGCACTCTGGTTTTTGAAACGTGCTGCGCGCAACTGCTTTCTGCGCCGATACGCAATTTGTCACAGATTGTCTGCGCCAATCTGCAACAAATCGCTAGTCGTGCTCAAAAGCAACCCGTTGCGCTTCGCACTCTGATTCTTAATTTCCGGTCCAGGCTGTGTAGTCGTTGTTTTGGGCGTAGATGACGAAGTGTTGGTCGACGGTGGGATTTTCGAAAACGAAGCCTTGATTGGTGACATTCAATTTGTTCTGGCGCGTTTCTTCGTTATCGAGCGTCTCCTGGGCCAAACCTTGGGTGGCGCGAATTTTGTCCGAAACACGTTGGAGTTCGGTCGTCGAGGCGATCTGGTAGGCCGCCGCGCCAATATAGGCGTTGGTGCCATGAATGTAGTCACTGCTAATGCTTTCACTGGCGCCGCGATAATTCAGAAAAATCTGGACCATATCATCGAAGGTCAGGTTGGTTTTCATGTTGCTGGTGATGGCTTTGAGCACCTTTTGGAAATTAGCGAGGGTGCCGGTACTGGCGGTAGATTTGATAATTGCCGTGATGATTTGGCGCTGGCGCTTCTGGCGACCGTAATCGTTCTCCGGATCGTCGTAACGCATCCGCGCGTAAGCCAGCGCCTGTTTCCCATTCAGATGCATCGCTCCTTTGGTAAAACTGGAGCCACCGTAACTGAAAGCAAAAGGCACATCCACGTCAACACCGCCGACCGCGTCCACGATTTTCTCCAGGCCACCCATGTTGATGGTCACGTAGTAATCCAGCGGCACATTCAGCAACTGGCTGACCGTATTCATCGCCATTTTCGAACCGCCTTCACGGTAAGCCGCGTTGACTTTCTGGACGTTGAAACCGCTGGAGCCGACCATTTCCGCCATCGTATCCCGCGGCACACTGGTCAGTAAAACCTTCTTGGTGCCAGGATTGACCGTTGCGACGATCATCGTGTCCGAATTACCTTGATCGTTCCGGCCCTCGGCGCCAGTATCCGCCCCTAATAAGAGCACGGAAAAGGCCTTTTTCTGTTGGAAAAGCGCCGCCGATTTGATTTCCCCGGCGGATTCATAAGTCCCATTAAGAGCTTTCTTCGTTTGACCGTACAACCGCAACGCATATGCGCCCACGGCAAACGCCACGACCACAACGAGCAGACCAATGATCCGCCCCCAGCGTGGCTTCTTAACCCCATCATCTTCAAACGTCAGCAAGCGATTACGGCGCAACTTGCGCGTATGTTCCGTTCTTTTGTCCAAAATAACGACCTCCGTTATTAGCTACTAATAGATTAATACAGCTGACGACAAAAGACTAATAAAAAACGTCACCCTTACAACATCCTTAAGCAAATTGTGACAAAAGTGCAAGACCACGATGATCATTGTGGTGGGTTTGGTGGGTGTTGCGCGCGAGCGCAACCGGCTCCTATTCATGTTTTTTCGCTTGATTGCAGGTTTGGGTGGGTTTGGATGGTGACGCAACCGGCTGGGACTGCTGATGCGGACTGGAACGTGGTGGGCATCGTTTGAAGCCAATCCGCAAGCCCGGCGGCTTGTCTTCAAATCGAGCCTTGTCCTAAGCGGCAAAGCCGCTAAGGACAATTTCACCACTGAAACGTGTTCGCCACCCCAGCTTCTTCCGCTTAGCTACGTCAGGCTTCCGGAGGCAAAGCCCAGCCTCCAAAATCCTGACTAGGCTATGCTCAGAAGCTACCCGGGGTGGCTCTCACTCTAAATAGAGCCGCGCAGTCCCAGCCGGTTGCTAGGCAGCATTGAGCCTATCCGCAATCGAGGCGAAGGACTTGACGAAGTGGTTTTGCAAGCTAGTGGTCAAACAATCACTCCTTTTTGAAATGGTCCGGCAATATCAACGGATTTGGATTAGCGGAATGATATACTTTGCGTTGGTCTAATAATTTGACCCATTTCCTTAATAATCCTTGAGTTGGGAACGACGGATTCAGTTGATTCATCCAGAGCTTGCCTTAGTTCATCAGACAGACTGCTCTGGTGTCACCAATTTAAAGCTGGTAACCACTAGCCATGGTCGTCATTTCCGTGGTGCTCCATCAATTGGCAATAGTTTGCCAGGTGGCGTGAGTGCTCAAACGCCTGTTAAACCGTTGAGCGGCTGGAGCGGAGCGTGGCGTTGGTGGGCTGTTTGTTCGTCTGGCGGAAGGTCGGGCTGGGGGTGAGTCAGCCGCGATATTATTGTTGGCGATTTATCGCCTACAATAAGGCCGAGTTTTGAGATTTTCGGTGGGTTTCCGAAAAGCTCAAAATCGTGCCCGCCGCGTTCCACCACCCCCAGACCGACCTGGAGCCCCACCACATCTGCAATCCACCAACGCCACGCGCAGCGCAAGCTGCGGGCATCATCCTTTCGCCTGCGAAGTGCTGCGGTCATCATCCCTTCAACCAAGGCAAATCGCCGAAACTCACCACAATAAAGCAGACTTTTTCATTTCGAGGATTAACTATCTGGGCGAAAAAGTGTACGATATGATTAAGCGCCATTAACAAATATTCCAGGAGGTTTTTTCCATGGCTACAATCAAACAATTACCAGAACGACAAGAGGTTCCCGAGTCCTTAACTTGGGACCTAGGCTTGATCTATCCTGACGATGCCGCTTGGGAGGCGGATTTCGCTGAAGTTGGCGCGTTGGCTGACCAAGCGGCTGCCTTCCAAGGCAAGCTGGGTGCCAGCGCCAGTGAACTTTATCAAGGAGTGGTTGCCTTACACGCGGCTTTTCGCCGGCTGGAGAAGGTCTATGTTTACGCCAGCATGAAAAGCGATCAGGACACCAACAATAACCATTATCTCGGCTTAGACGCGCGCGCCGGTTCTTTGGCAACCAGTGTTTCGACAAAATTATCTTTCTGCGATCCAGAGATCATCGCCATTGATGACGCGACTTTGGCGGATTTTTTTGTCAGCGAACCGCGCTTGAAGGATTACAGCCATTTCTTCGATAACCTGCGGCAACAAAAGGCTCATGTGTTGGACGCCAATTCAGAGGCCTTGGTCAATGCGGCGACGGAAGTTTTCGGCGCCTCCCGTAGTACCTTCAATGTTTTGAACAACTCCGATTTAGAATTTCCTTTGGTGCAGGATGAAGACGGTCAAACCGTTCAATTATCCAACGGGCTCTACGGCACTTTGATCGAATCCGGCGACCGCGATGTCCGCCAAGACGCTTTTACCGGCTTGTATAGTGTTTACGACCAATTCCAAAACACGCTGGCGCAGACGCTTTCCGGCGAGATCAAGAGCCACAATTATTTGGCCCAAGTCCATCATTATCCTAATGCTCGGGCCGCGGCCATGAGCCAAAACAATGTGCCCGAAGTCGTTTATGACACCTTGATCGAACAGGTCAACAGCCATTTGGACCTGCTTCATCGCTATGTGGCGCTGCGCAAACGGATCCTCGGCGTCGACACCTTGCATATGTACGATATGTATGTGCCGCTGACCGGCGAGCCCCCGCTAAGTTATGATTTTGCCGCGGCGAAAGTCGAAGCCAAAAAAGCCCTGAGTATTCTCGGCGACGATTATCTGAGCCACGTGGATGAGATCTTCAACAATCGCTACATTGACGTGGTCGAAAATAAAGGCAAACGGGGCGGCGCTTATTCCGGCGGTTCTTACGACACTGCGCCTTACGAACTGCTGAACTGGCAAGATAATGTCAGCAACCTGTACACTTTGATCCACGAAACCGGCCACAGCGTGCACAGTTGGTACACCCGCCACAATCAGCCTTACCAATACGGCGATTATCCGATTTTCTTGGCCGAGATCGCCTCAACCACCAATGAAAACTTGTTGACCGAATATCTGCTGAAAACGCAAACGGATCCGCAAGTCCGCGCCTATCTGTTGAACTACTACTTGGATGGCTTCAAGGGCACCGTTTATCGCCAGACGCAATTTGCCGAATTCGAACACTTCTTGCACACAGCCGACGCGGCAGGCCAACCGCTGACCGCCGAAGCGTTGAATCAGAAGTATGGCGCTTTGAACGCCCATTACTACGGTGACGCGGTGGTTTCTGATCCGGAAATCAGTTTGGAATGGTCACGGATCCCGCATTTCTACATGGACTATTACGTTTACCAATATGCCACTGGTTTTGCGGCGGCCTCTTCCCTCTCTGCCAAAATCACCAGCGAAGGGCAACCGGCTGTTGACAAGTATCTGACTTACTTGAAGTCGGGTTCCTCCGCTTATCCGATCGAGATCATGCAAAAGGCTGGGGTCGATATGACCAAGCCGGATTATCTCGAGGCTGCCTTTGCTGTCTTCGCGGAACGGTTGACGGAACTGGAACAACTGCTGGGTCAATGATTGCTTAAGGCTGGATAAAAGGAGGCTGTCCGCAGCTTGCGCTGGGCGTGGCGTTGGTGGATGGCAGATGTGGTGGGGCTCCAGGTCGGGCTGGGGGTGGTGGAACGCTGCGGGCACGATTTTGAGATTTTCGGAAGTACGCCGAAAATCTCAAAACTCGGCCTTATTCTAGGCGGCAAAGCCGCCAAGAATAATATCGCGGCTGACTCACCCCCAGCCCGACCTTCCGCCAACTAGTAAACGGACCACCAACACCACGCTCCGCTAAACATTATCTTGGCCATTTAAGCACTCCCGCCAACTGGCAAACCATGTTCAACTGATTCAGATTCACGCAATTGACGGCCGTGATTCGTGGTTACAATCCTTGAATTGGTGACACCATCGCAGGCTGTCTGATGAACTAGGACAAAATATCGATGAATCAACCAAATTCGTTGGTATTGCCTGACGACAAAAAAGTGGTCACCTTTCGACCACTTGCTTGCAAAAGCACTTCGTCAGATACCCAGCTTCGATTGCAGATCGGCTCAATTCTGCCTAGCAACCGCCTCAGGACGTGTGGCTCAGCGGTGAGATTATTCTTAGCGATTTATCGCTTAGAATAAGGCTCGATTTGAAGACAAGCCGCTGGGCTTGCGGATTGGCTTCAAACGATGCCCACCGCGTTCCAGCCACGACAAACGTCCTGAGGCGGTTGCGTCACCATCCAAACCCACCCCGCCTGCAATCAGGCAAGAACCAAACTACCAAAAAGTTTTTCAAAAAAACAACATATCGGAGGTTACCACCATGTGGGGAATGATCGCTACTTGGCAAATGGCACGCGATGGCGTGGCCACTGCCGCGCAGGAGTTACAGCAACAAGGAGATGCCGGTGACGCCTTGGTCACGGCTATCAAGGACGTGGAAAACAATCCCGAATACGGCTCGGTCGGTTACGGCGGTTTGCCCAATGAACACGGGTTGCTGGAAATGGACGCGGCATACATGAATGGCAATACTTATGGAATCGGCGCCGTAGCTGGCATTACCGATGTCAAGAACCCAATCACCGTCGCCCGCAAACTCAGCCACGATCATTTCAATAGTTTCCGGGTCGGCGCCGGCGCAACGGAATACGCGCAACAGGCTGGTTTTGAGCGGGTCAATATGTTGACACCCGCTGCGATCACCGCTTGGCAGGAGCGCGTCGCTGAGGTTGCTGGCAAAAATTTGACTCCTTATGACGGTCATGATACCGTCGGCGTCGTCGCCCTGGATCAACAGGCGAAAATGGTCGCCGGCACGTCCACCTCGGGACTCTTCATGAAAAAGCACGGCCGCGTTGGCGATTCGCCGCTGTCTGGCTCTGGTTTTTACGTGGATAGCGAAATCGGCGGCGCCACCGCCACCGGGTTAGGCGAAGATATTATGAAAGGCGTGCTCTCCTATGAGATCGTGCGCTTGATGAAGTCCGGATTGACCCCGCAAGCGGCCTGCGACCAAGCCACTTACGATTTCGACCGGCGGCTCAAACAACATTATGGCAAAGCCGGCGCCTTCTCCCTGATCGCCCTGGACAAACAAGGCAATTGGGGCGTGGCCACCAATTGCGAGTTCACCTTTGCAGTCGCCACCGCCACCCAGCCGCTGACCGTTTACACCGCCAATCCCGGCCCCGATGACAGCACCACTTTTGTCGTGACGGCCCATTAATACCGGCGCCAATCAATCAGGAAAAAAGGTTCGCAAAATATCGGCAACACGAGGCACCAGTGACGTTAGGTCATTGGCGCCTTTTTATTTCCCCTAGAACTTCAGACCGCATCCGTTCCAGCTAATTGTTGATTCCAAACTCTAAATTTTCTAAAAAGAGCCCGCCAGTCGCCACAAAAAAACTGACCGCAAGTCATTCTGCGGTCAGTTCATTGAGTAGTGGTCACGATGTTTTAGCCATTTCGGCGTTTTTGGACGAGGAGCGCGAACAGGTAGCAGATCACTTCGATCAAGGCGATGAAGAAGGTGACCGGCCAATTGGTCAGATAGCCTAGCCACAGGCCGAGCCAGACGCCAAACAGCGCGGCCGCCACGGAGATCAGCAGCAATTGTTTCATGCTGTGTCCCAGGGCTTTGGCGATCGAGGCTGGCAACGTCAACAGGATGAACACCAGCATTGAGCCGACGATCTGCGCGCCGACGCTGACACTCATTGCCAGCAGGATCAAGAAGATGATCCCGATCACGCGAGCGTGGACCCCATTGGCCTTGGCGCCGACACTATCGAAGGAATCGAATTGCAGCGGCCGGAAAATCAGCCAGATCGTCACCAGCACCACCAGCGACAACACCACCAGTTGCCAAACGCCGCTCTGACTGATGCCGACAATACTCCCGAAGAGAATATCGGTGGCGTAACTAGAGCTTTGATTGGCCAGCGCCAGGAATAAGATCCCTGAGCCGATAAAGAGCGAGGAAACGGCGCTGATCGTCGATTCCCGTTGGACCCGTTCCACCGACAAACTACTGATCAGCAAGCTGCTGGCCAAGGTGAACAGCAACATCCCAATCAACGGCGAGATGCCGAGAAACGCGCCAAACGCCGCGCCGGCAAAACCGATCTCAGACAACATGTGGGCCAGAAAAGACAATTGCCGGGCCACCACGAAGACGCCGATCACCCCACAGGTCAAAGCGATAAACGTACTGGCCACAAACGCGTGGCGCATAAAGGTAAAAGCAAACATTAAAGCCGCACCCCCTTCAAACTATCGGCGTTGACTTCTTTGCTGGAGCCGGTCAACAACTGCTGATTACTGATCAACAAATAGCGGTCGGTGTACCGCGCCGTCAACTCCAAGTCGTGGCTGACGAAGACCAGCGCCATTTTCTGCTGGGTCACGATCGTATCCACCAAGGCCATCATCTGCACCTTCGCGTCCACGTCCATGCTGGCAGTGGCCTCATCCAAAATCAACAGATCTGGATCGGCTAACAAAGCTTGCGCCAAGTACGCCCGTTGCCGCTCACCGCCAGAGGTCAAGGTGATCGGGCGGTCTTTGATCTGCGTCAATTGCGTCTGCGCCAAAACTTGGGTCACCCGCTCTTTTTCCGAATGGCTCAACCACGGCCGCCAACTCATCCCCACATTCAAGGCCACGAAACTGGCGACGGACAGCGGCGCGTCGGCATCCAAATTGCGAAATTGGGGCACGTAGCCGATTCGCAGTCGCTCATGACCAGGCAACGGGATCCGCGTGATCGTGCCGGCAGTGGGATGGGTCAACCCGATCAACAGTTTGACCAACGTCGACTTGCCGGCGCCATTATGCCCGATCAAGGCCAATTTCTCGCCGGCGTCGATCGTAAAATTCAAATTCTTAAAAACAGTTTTCTCACCGAAGCTCATCGCTAAATCGGTGACTTTCAAAATTGGGTCTGTCATTGATTCTCCTCACTTACTATTTCTCAAAACGTGCTCACCGACCTAGCTTCTTCCGCTTAGCTACGCCATTGTTCCGGAAGCAAAGCCCAGCTTCCATAACAATGGCTAGGCTAATGCTCAGAAGCTGACCGGGGTGGCTCCGCACTCTGGTTTGAAACGTGCTGCGAGGTGCAGACCGCTGCGCCTTAAGGTATCAGTTTGCCAAATCTGCTCCGCAGCTTAGTCAATCTGATAAATTAATGCTCACGGTCTAATCGCACCTCTCCGCACTCTGTTATTTTGTGATTGTCGCGAATGCTTGTAACTGGCTGGTCATCCAACTCAAATAATTCTTCCCTTGCGGCAATGTTTCGGTCACTCGCAAAATTGGCACCTGATGTCGCTCGGCCCGCTTGATCAAATCGGTGACCAAGGCGCTGGTCACTTGTTTATTGACGACTAGGCAACTGACTTCGCGGTGATCCAATTGATCTTGCATCCGCTGAATATCAGCAGGCTTCGGATCGGCGCCCTCTTCAATATCCAAGGCGAAGCTTTCATTGACGATGGTCATTTTCAAATTAGTCAGGACATAATTGAAAACTGGCTCGGTAATCATTACTTTCTGCCCGGAAAGCGTTTGGCGTAACTCTTTTTCCTGTTCTTGCAACTTGGCCAAACGCGCCAAATATTTCTGCCCGTTACGTTCGAAAGTCGCCGCCTGAGCTGGTCGCAGCGCGCTAAAACGCTTGACCAACAGCTTCGTGACTTGGGGCATCACGCTGAAATCATACCAAAGATGTTCATTACCGCCGTCTGGCAACTTAACGATATCCGCCGCCACATCGATCAGCTGGGTCTGTTCATCGTCGGCCTTGACCAATTTGGCCAGCCAGCTGTCATAGCCCGCGCCGTTCATCAGCGCCAGATCCGCCCGCGCCACGATCTTCGCGTCATTGGTCGTCGGCGAATAATCGTGAGGATCCACACTCGGCGAATTGATCAAGCTCGTGACTGTCCCCGCGTCGCCCAAAATCGCCCGCGCCGGATCACCATAGAAATCCAATGAGGTCACAAAATGAATCTTGCCCGTAGTCTTCGCTGGTTCCTTGGTCGCGGTCCGGCCACAAGCCGTTAGCAGCAGACTCAAGCTGAGCAGCGCCACCAACCAAGGCCATTGTTTAATCAGTTTTTTAACCATAACTCCTCCTTACTAATCAATAGTCTAATGATGACAATAAATATGGTCAAATGTTCATAGGTTCATCTATCGCAATAAAGCGGTTAATTGCGGTGATCGCGCTGGGGTCGCGCCTGCCAAAACTCAGTGATAGCTTACATTCTAACCTTTTTTTGCAAAAAAATTAAATTTTTTGTATTTCAGAGCTTTTGCTTGATTGCAGGTTTGGGTGGGGACGCAACCGCCTGAGACTGCTGTTGCGGACTGGAACGTGGTGGGCATCGTTTGAATTGATCGAGAACGACTGGTTCCTATTCTTGATTGTCCGGAATTCGCAGGGTTTGGGTGGGGACGCAACCGCCTCAGGACGTTCGTCGTGGCTGGAACGCGGTGGGCATCGTTTGAAGCCAATCCGCAAAGTGCGCGGCTTGTCTTCAAATCGAGCCTTGTCCTAAGCGGCAAAGCCGCCAAGGACAATTTCACCGCTGAGCCACACGTCCTGAGGCGGTTGCTAGGCAGAATTGAGCTTATCTGCAATTGAAGATGGGTATCTGACGAAGTGCTTTTGCAAGCAAGAGGTCAAAACAATTGCCAACTTTTGGGATGGTACGGCAATGCCAACTGATTTGGATCAGGAGATCGGCCTACTTTGTGTAAGTTGAACATCTTTATCCGCTCCAGAAACAATCACTGGTTGGAAATTGACCGATTCGGCTGATTCGCCAAGAACTTGCCTCAGTTTATCTGACAGACTATGCTGGTGTCACCAACGTAAAGATTGTGACCACTAACCACGTCCGTCAATTGCGTGGTTCCCCATCAATTGGCAACAGCTTGTCAGTTGGCGTGAGTGCTCAAACGACTGCTATAACGTTGAGCGGCTGGAGCGGAGCGTGGCGTTGGTGGATTGTTTACTCGTCGGCGGAAGGTCGGGCTGGGGGTGAGTCAGCCGCGATATTATTGTTGGCGATTTATCGCCTACAATAAGGCCGAGCTTGAAGATTTTCGGCGAGTTTCCGAAAAGCTTCAAGTCGTGCCCGCCGCGTTCCACCACCCCCAGCCTGACCTGGAGCCCCACCACACTTGCCATCCACCAACGCCACGCGCAGCGCAAGCTGCGGACAAGCTACTTTCATGCAACCTAAGTGTTCCACTAGCAGTCATAATATCACCAAAAAAAACGGAATTGCTTTTATTTAGCAAAGTGGTATATTGTAATTAGATTGATCACTGTTCACGAAATTTATTGGACTAACGGGCAAGTTAAGGGCGCTGATGGGTTGTGCATTCAAGGAGGAGTTAAGATGTCATTTACCGAAGTTATTGTAGGAATTTTGTCAACACTTTGGGCGCTGGCGCCCTTTGCGTTAGCGCTGTGTCTCGGCGTGGGTCTATTCATGTTGCTGGTATCCACCCTCGAATTACTCCATCGTTACCTCAAGCAGCAAATCAAATAACCTCGAATTCCCACTGACCACTGAAGTCGTCGCTAGTTAATCGCTAGCGACTTTTTTTATTGGTCGCCTGGTGCTGACCAAAAAAGCCGCGGGAATCCGTTAGCTTGCAGCAGCTGGTCAGGCGACCAACCGCTCCAAGCTCACGTTATCCCGCGACTTATGCGTATTTTCAATCATAACTTTCGATTGCTATTTTTAGCTTGTTATTTTTGGCTTGTTATTTTTATTTTGCTATTTCTATTTCGTTATTTCTCTGGCGCGATTTTTCTACTCGGAAATAAGCGGGCCAACGTATTCGTTGACGGCGCGGACCCAATCCACCGGCTGAGCTTGGCGTAATTGGGTGGCTAAGGAAATGGTTTGGTCGGCGATGATGCTTTGGGCATCGATCACTTGATAAGGGTGCTCCGGCGCTTTTTCTTGAGCCAATGACAGTTCGGTACACCCGAGAACGATGACGGAAACGTGGTAGTCATCGTGCATTTTGGCCAAAATGCGGTGGTACAATTCATGGTCAACCAGATTCTGCTCTTTGATGTCTCGGTAAATCAATTCATTGACCATCGCTTGGATCGACTGATCACCGAGCACGACTTCGTGACCTGCCCGCTGGATCTCGTTGGCGTAAACTTTGTCGGCGATGGTGCCGGCGGTGGCGATCAAGCCCACCCGTTTTTCTTGGGGGAAGCGTTGGTGCAAGTTGTTGATCGCGATCCGCGGCATATGCAGCAGTGGCACTGGCGTCAGCGCCTGAAGTTCATCGTAGAAATAGTGGGCCGTGTTGCAGACCATCACGAAGAATTCTGGATGTAACTGACTCTGTTGCAAAATATCCTCCTGCAGATCCGGGAAGAAATTCGGTTGTTGGTGATCCAAAATATAGTTGGTCCGGTCAGGCACGGTGGCGTCATTGACCAACAAATAATTCAAATAATCCTGATCCTTACTGGCAGGTGTCCGCGCGTTCAACAACCGCAGATAACTTTCGGTGGCCATGGTGCCCATCCCACCAATGATCGTAAAGAAATCTTTCATGAAAACTAGCCTCGCAATCTCGCGGCCACAGCCTTGGCCACGGCCATATCCGTTGGCCACGGCGTATTGACGCCGCGGACTTTTTGTTCATCGTCGGAGCCTTTACCGGCCAGCACCACGATATCCCCGGGTTGACTTTCCGTGATTGCCAACTCGATGGCCGCGGCCCGATCCAATTCGATCGTCACCTTAACCTTCTGGGGATCGATCCCGGCTACGATTTGATTGGCGATGTCGATCGGCTCCTCGAAGCCCGGATCGTCATTGGTGATAAACGCCCGTTGCGCCAATTGATTCAGCGCCTTGGCGAAACCTTCCCGCCGCGAAACGCCCTTGTCGCCAGGACTCCCGACCACAACCAGCATCCGCGGTTGCTGATATTCTTTCTTCAAGAAGGACAACAACGCGACCATGCTGGCATAATTATGGGCATAATCCACATAAACGCGGCCATGACCCGGAATGTCCAGCTTTTCCATCCGGCCGGGGATCTGCACATTGGCAATTCCCTTGGCAGTATCTGGATAAGTGGCGCCAGCTAACCCAGCGCCAATGATTGCGGCGCAAGCATTGCTTTCATTGTAATCGCCGATCAGATCCAGCTCATACTCGCCGGTGATCCGCAATTGCTCCGCTTTCAAGGTACCCGCCGTCAACTTGAAGCGACTTTTCGACAAGTCGGCTTCTTCGGATTGATAGCGGAAATCGATTTTGACCCCTTCCGGCGCTGGAAAATCCGCCGAGGCGAATAAATAAACACTATCCGGTTCGGTGGTGATCGTCGCCGCCGCATAAACCTCATTGAAGTAATCTGTTTCGGCGTTGATCACACATTTCCGCGAATTGACCAACAGCTGCAATTTGCAGTGGAGATAATCGGCGAAAGTCGGGTGTTCGTTGGGCCCAATATGATCCGGCGAAATATTCAAGAAGAAGCCCACATCATAGGTCAGCCCGAAAACACGATTCTTCTTATAAGCTTGGGAAGACACTTCCATGGCCAAGTGGGTCATGCCGTTGTCCACCGCCGTCCGCATGTCGCGGAACAGGTCCAAGGATTCTGGCGTGGTCAATTCCGAAGCGATATGCTGCTCCGGTTTCGGCCCCAGCACCCGTTCCACCGTGGATGACATCGCTGTATGCCCATCATTGACGCGATCCAACATCCCCTTGGTGAAATAAGCCGAAGTTGTCTTGCCTTTGGTGCCGGTATAGGCGATCACGAACAAGTCATCTTGCGGAAAATCGTAAAACGCCGCCGCTAATAGCGCCATCGCTTTACGAATATTACGCACGATCAAGGCGTGCATGCCCTTGCCTTCCGCATAAGGTTGTTCCGCAACGTACACGGTTGCCCCGTTGTTTTTAGCCATTTCCAAATAGATCGGGCGGAAGTTCTCACCTTTACAGAAGAAGAGTGTATTCGCGGTAACTTGGCGCGAGTCGTAGGACGCGCTGGTGAATTTCTGCGAGACCTTGTCCTGGACGGCGCTGCTTTTTAATAAATGGTGCTCCTTTAAAATTAAAATACATGCATCTAGTGTTAGCCCCATAATCTAACTCCCTTTACTTAGCTATCATGTGTTTGTGCGATTGAAAAACCGCAACTTATGCGCAACGACGTTAGTTTATATTATACCACAGAGTGCGAACCGACCTGGGTAGCTCCTGAGCATTAGCTTAGATAAAGTAGGTTGGCCGCAGCTTGCGCTGCGAAATTCGGGGTGAGCTCGCTGTGGGCACTGTTTTGAGCCAATCCGCAAAGTGCGCGGCTTGTCTCAAAATCAGGCCTTGTCCTAAGCGGCAAAGCCGCCAAGGACAATTTCACGGCGATCTCACCCCGAATTTCTCCGCTCCAGCCGCTCAACGTTTTAACAGCCGTTCGAGCACTCACGCCTGCTGGTAAGCTATTGCTAATTGATGGAGATCCACGCAATTGACGACCGTGGTTAGTGGTCACCAGCTTTATATTGGTGACACCAGTACAGTCTGTCTGATGAACAGACCTAGTACTTGGCGAATCAAGCCGGGGCGTTCCTGAGCATTAGCCTAGCAATCTTAGCAATGACTTTAGAAGCGGGCTTCGCTTCGGAACAATTGCGTAGCTAAGCGCAAGGAGCTGGGTCGGTGAGCACGTTTCAATGATGGCCGCAGCTTGCGCTGCGAGAATCGGGGTGAGCTCGCTGTGGGCGTCACTTTGAGCTTCGCAAAACCCGCGAATCTCAAAGCTGAGCCTTGGTCTAAGTGGCACAGCCACTAAGACCAATTTCACGGCGATCTCACCCCGATTCTCTCCGCTCCAGCCGCTCAACGTTTTAACAGCCGTTTGAGCACTCACGCCATCCGGTAAGCTATTGCTAATTGATAGCGATCCACGCAATTGACGGCCGTGGTTAGTGATCACCAGCTTTATATTGGTGACACCAGTACAGTCTGTCTGATGAACAGACCTAGTTCTCAGCGAATCAACTGAATCGCCCGGATTCACCGAGGATTGTTTAAGGAGCAGGCAAAGATGTCCAACCAACAAATTCAAACCCGTTGATGCTGCCGTACCACCCACAAAATCGACGATTGTTTGACCTCTCACTGGCAAAAACACTTCGTCAAATCCTTCGTCTTCAATTGCAGATAGGCTCAATTCTGCCTAGCAACCGCCTCAGGACGTGTGGCTCAGCGGTGAGATTATTCTTAGCGATTTATCGCTTAGAATAAGGCCTGATTTTGAGACAAGCCGCGGTCTTTGCGGATTGGCTCAAAACAGTGCCCACCGCGTTCGAAACAGAGTGCGAACCGACCCGGTCAGCTCCTGAGCATTAGCCTAGCAATTGTTTTGAAAGCCGCACTTTGCTTTCGAAACAATTGCGTAGCTAAGCGCAGGGAGCTGGGTCGGTGAACACGTTTCCAGCCACGACAAACGTCCTGAGGCGGTTGCGTCACCATCCAAACCCACCAAAACCTGCAATCAAGTTGTCTCTAGCTAAATAAGTTCTTGATATTCCGCCAAATCTTCTCCAACCAATTCAACCCGTCAACTTTCTCAGCCGCTAAAACAGCCACGTTTTGATCCTGCTCGGGAACCAAGTGGCCACTGCCAACCAGGGGCATGGTCACGCTGCCCATTTGATCGTTTTTGGCGATTGGCGCGGTTTGGCTGTACTTGGTCTTCTCGATCTTCAAGTTCAGCTGCTTGGCGGTGACGCTTTTCGGCAGTAACATTTTGACAGTTTGGCTGGGAACGACTTTGACCTTGGCCTTCTTGCCGTCAGTGACCTTCATCGCCGGCAATAACGCGCTGGCCTGCTTGGTCTGGAAAACGTTGACCAGGTGCCAGTTGGCATAGACTTCCTTCATCAAGTCAGCGGTGGCGACGAAGCGTTTCGTGCGATCGCTACTATTGCCATCGGCGTGCAACACGACGGTGATGATGCGGAAACCGTTCTTTTTGACGGTGCCAACGAAACATTCGCCCGCTAAATCTGAGGTGCCTGTTTTCAAGCCGTCAACCGGCAATTCGGCCTGAGCCACCGCTTGGCCTGGCAACAGATAGTTCCAAGTTGGGTAGGTGGTGCCGTGGAAAGGTAGCCCGGTGATCGTGGTCGTTTGCAAAACTTCGGGATAGTCGTTCAGTAAGTGTTGCGCGACAACGGCCAGGTCCCGCGAACGCATTTTATTTTCGGCGTCGGCGGCGGAATCAGGGTAGCGATTAGCGCCGAGGAAGCTGTTGTTGAGGCCGCTAGCGTTGACGATTTGGTAATCGCGAGCGCCCCATTTCTTCAGCTGGGCCCGCATGGCGTCGACGAATTTCGTCTGATCACCACTGACCGCGTCGGCCAAAACCATCACCGCCGCGTTGGCGGAGTAGACCCAACCAGCCTCAAACAATTCTTTGACGGTATAGGCCTGCCCCGCGGCGAAAGGAATATTCGACAATTCCATGTTACGACTTAAGGTGACTTCGTGGTCGCTGGGCGTCAGCGTTTGGCTCCAAGTGAGTTTGCCTTGTTGGACCGCTTGAAGCACCAAGTATAGGGATAACATTTTGGTCAGCGAGGCAATCGGCAAAACAGCGTCGATATTCTTCGCCGCCAGGATCTGCCCACTATCGACCTCGACGGCTAAGCCCGCTTTGCCGGCAATATCCGTTTGCGGTGACTCGATCGTGCTACTGGCCGCGGCCACCAATTGGCGCGTTGGCTGGCTGATCCCCACGATCAGGCCCAAGACCAACGTCACCACTAGGAAAAGATGTCGTGTTCTATTCTTCATTAAAAAAATCCTCCATTGATCACTGGCTCCCCCACCAACCAGTTGTCCCTGGCCCGCTCTTCCCCAAGAGATTGCGCCACGGTTGAACTCCGGCGCCAACTAAACCGCCACCGTTTTACTGCTATCAAGACTAAGATTGCGATGATTTTATTTGAGTATGCTCGTGTTCCCAGATGATGACTGCCTGCTGGCGCTCTTTCAGAGCTAGGACCGCGCCTGCTCACCTGGAGCGGTCAGGCTGCTAGCCTTGACCAGATCGGTGCGTTTGGCCGTGACATCCAACGGCAAAATAATAATAAAAGCCGTTTCGTCTGGATTTGAGGTGGCGTAGATCTCGCCACCGTGCAACACGACAATGCTTTTAGCAATGGCCAAGCCTAACCCGGAGCCGCCGGTACTGGCCGACCGTGAACCATCGACCCGATAGAAACGTTCGAAAATACTTTGCAGGTCTGCTTCAGGAATCGGCGCGCCGTCATTGGTCACGTTAACGACCACGTTGTCTTGCTCGATATGGGCGCTGAGCATGACGCGGGTCGCGCCTTTGCCATATTTAAACGCGTTGGTGATTAGATTGCTGAAGACGCGGA
This sequence comes from Lapidilactobacillus salsurivasis, assembly GCF_054785215.1. Taxonomy (NCBI): domain Bacteria; kingdom Bacillati; phylum Bacillota; class Bacilli; order Lactobacillales; family Lactobacillaceae; genus Lapidilactobacillus; species Lapidilactobacillus salsurivasis. The sequence goes on from NZ_BAAABI010000003.1 coordinate 22,577, forward strand.
CCAATTTGCCCGTGTCCGCTCGCATGATGATCGGCCGTTGGACCACAGCGACTTCAATGAACATCTGCCGTTTTTGCGCCTCGAGTTCGAAGTCCGCCGACAATTGTTCCAACATCGAGACCAAGTCGAACCGTTGCAATTGTAACTCCGCGTGGGTTTGTTGGACCTTGGTGAATTCAAACAGATCCTCGACTAATTCCTTCATCTGCTTGGTTTTCTCGTAAGCAATGTGGTTATAGCGCAACAAATCGGCTTCATCCCGGTATTGCTTATTCTCGATCAGGCCTAAATAACCAATGATCGACGTTAGCGGCGTGCGAATATCGTGGCTAACATTGGTGATCAATTCGTCCTTGGAAACCTCGATCTTGCGCTCCTCGGCCATGGAATTCACCGTGCTGTCCACCAAGGCGTTGATGCTGGCGATCACGTGATTCAAATAACCGCCAACCTTCAAATTGATTCGATGATCCAAATGACCATCCGCGATATAATGCAATTCCGCGATAATATGGCGCATTTGCATTTGGCGATAACGCCGGTGCAGCCGCCAATAGATCACCCAAACATTGATCAGCATCAGGATCGTGATGAAGATCCACTGCCAACTCCAAATGTGCCACGGTCCGATCGTCAGGGCGTTTTTGATCTGGTAGATCCCGTCGTTGAGCCCGCGATTACTGCTGATGGCCTGGTTGATCAAGACAACCACGGCGAACTCCAGCAGCAACATCAGCCCTAAGGTAACCACCCCTTCGAGAAAAAGCTCCCACTTCTCACTGGTCTTGAGGATCACCGGCCGCGGCGCCACTGGTGCTTTTCCCGGTGTGGGGCCCAGTGTGCGGCGCTTGTTCTTGACCGCGGACGGCCCTGGTTTGACCGCCATTACGCGCTCACCTTGTAACCAACGCCCCAAACGGTTTCGATCACTTTCTCGCCGCCAGTCGCTTCTTCGATTTTATCCCGCAAATGGCTAACATGGACCATGACCGTTTTCGCGGACACAATGCTCTCCTGTTGCCAAACCCGCTCGAAAATCTCGTCCGCCGAGAAAACCCGGTTGGGATGGCTGGCCAACAAATAAAGAATGCCAAATTCCAAGGCGGTCAATTGAATATCCACTTGATTCAATGTGGTCACTTCATGGGAATCCTTATTGATGATCAGCGGTCCCACTTCCAGGCGATCCGGCTCGCTACTGGTTACCTGCGCGCTGGCCCGGCGCAATAACGATTTGACCCGCGCCATCACTTCCAACGGGTTGAACGGTTTGGACACGTAATCATCGGCGCCAGTGATCAAGCCTTGGATCTTATCCATATCGGTGGTTTTCGCGGAAACCACAATAATCGGAATGTCCGACTCTTTGCGCACTTCCTTGATCACATCGATCCCCGTCATATTCGGCATCATAATGTCCAGAATCATCAAGGCGATGTCCGGGTTGGTCGCCAATTTGGTCAAGGCCTCGCGTCCGGTAAAAGCCGACACAGGTTGGTAGCCTTCGTTTTTGGCATAAATACTTAATAACTCAACAATATCTTTATCATCATCAACGATCAGAATCTTCATTTCACAACCTCATTTCCTCATTAACACAGCGGCCAGTTAGTTTCAGCGCTAACTGTTGAAAGGTAAACACTCCCTTATTGTACCAAAAGCCACGTTAAAATTCTCTAAAGAATTTGCGCCGCGCGGGATCGATTGCGAGTAATTTGACCGTGCGGCCACCATGAGAATAAAGATGGGGTATTTTCGTGATAAAGCGTAACGGAATGGCGTTGGAATTGGGAATTGTCATAACCGCAGGATGAAGCACCCGAACCCGATTGCCAAAGATCCACCTGCCAGCAAGTCACAATATGCATAAAGAAAGCCTCACTTCCGGGCAAGAAGTGAGGCGGTGAACCTAGTTTTTCAGTTTTAAGGGGGAGGAGTAAAAAGGAAAAAACTAGTTCTTAAGGTTTTGAGTTTAGTTGCTAGAGTTGCAGGCGGGTCCGCCACTGGATTGAAGGTGACTGGCAACGGGCATTGCCATGACCTCTGCTGCTCTATATGATTAATAGTAAGCCAAAGAAGTGAATGAATCGTGATTCAAACTTGGCAGTTTCGCGAAATAATTGTGATGAAATTATGAACTCTGCCAGATTGCGGGTGTGGTGGGTGTTGCACGTGAGCGCAACCGGCTGGGACTGCTGTTGCGGACTGGAACGTGGTGGGCGTCGTTTGAAGCCAATCCGCAAAGTGCGCGGCTTGTCTTCAAATCGAGCCTTGTCCTAAGCGGCAAAGCCGCCAAGGACAATTTCACCACTGAGCCGCGCAGTCCCAGCCGGTTGCTAGGCAGAATTGAGCCGATCTGCAATCAAGGCGAAGGATTGGACGAAGTGGTTTTGCGAGCTAGAGGTCAAACAATTGTCATTTCTGAAGTGGTACGGCAATGCCAACTGATTTTGATTAGTTGGTTGGGACATTTTGCGTAGACTGAAAATCTCTACTCGTTTCCTCAACAATTCATGGATGGAACCCGACCGATTCAGTTGATTCACTGAAAACCAGGTCTGTTCATCTGACAGACTGTACTGGTGTCACCAATTTAAAGCTGATGACCACTAGACACAGTCGTCATTTGCGTGGTTCCTCATCAATTGGCGATAGCTTGCCAATTGGCGTGAGCGCTCAAACGACTGCTATAACGTTGAGCGGCTGGAGCGGAGAAATTCGGGGTGAGATCGCCGTGAAATTGTCCTTGGCGGCTCTGCCGCTTAGGACAAGGCCTGATTTTGAGACAAGCCGCGCACTTTGCGGATTGGCTCAAAACAGCGCCCACAGCGAGCTCCCCCCGAATTTCGCAGCGCAAGCTGCGGCCAATCTACTTTTAACCAGAATAAGCAATCTCGCTGATCAGCACCGTCAAAAAAAGCCGTAACGCGATTTCACGTTACAGCCTGATCAATTCTTATTTTCGAATCACAGCAACTGAGATGCGGGCATGCTTGACCATGTAAGCCGCTTGACTACCGACGCGCGCGCCGGTAGTTTTCGCTCGGGCACCGATGATCAATAAATCCGGCTTGATCGTCGGGATCGCCTCATGCACAATGACATCGCCCGGCTTGCCCTCACCGATAAAAGTCTCAACCTTCTCCACGCCAGCGTCCTCGGCCTCATGGCGATATTCTTCCAAATGTCGCTCCAGATCCTCGCGCTCGCCGTGAACATAATCATTACTGAAGGCTTGGTAAACATTCATTTCGTCGCTTTCCAAAATCGAAACGATCGCCAAACCTAAATGGTCTTTCTTGGCGCGGTGGACCGCGTATTTAAAGGCCAATTTGGAATCCTCTGAATCATCCACCGCGACTAGCATTTTATGAAAATATACTTCTGGATCTCGATCTACTTCTGCCATCGATCTAGCACCCTTTCTTTCCGAAAACCACTAACTTGACTTAACTGAATTTTTCGAAACGTGCTGCGCGAGGATTGCTTGTTGCGCTTAACTACGTCATGGTTTCGAAAGCAAAGAACGGCTTTCAAAGTCATGACTAGGTTAATGCTCACAAGCACCCATCCTCGCTCCGCACTCTGATTTCTGAAACGTGCTCGCCGACCCAGCTCCTTCCGCTTAGCTACGCGCTGGCTTTGGAAGCAAAACCGGATTCCAGAGCCTTCGCTAGGCTAATGCTCAGGAGCTAACCGGATCGGCTCGCACTCTGGTTTTGAAACGTGCTGCGCGCAACTGCTTTCTGCGCCGATACGCAATTTGTCACAGATTGTCTGCGCCAATCTGCAACAAATCGCTAGTCGTGCTCAAAAGCAACCCGTTGCGCTCCGCACTCTGGTTTAAAACAGGCCTTTGACTGATTCCCATACGATTTGTAGGTTCAGGATCGTTAGGAGGATCGTGCAGGTCCACGCTAGGATCGTGATCCATTTGCGGTTGGCGAATTCGCCCATGATTTTCTTGGAACCGGTATAGATCGTTAGGGGAATCATGGAGAATGGTAAGGCGACGGATAGGAAGACCTGCGAGTTGACCAGTAAGGCGTCCAAAGCGGATTCCTTGCCGTGATAGATGATCGCGCAGATCAAAACGGGAATAACTGAAATTAGCCGAGTCACTAAGCGCCGCGCCCAAAGAGGCATCTTCATGTGGATGAAGCCTTCCATGACGACCTGGCCAGTTAATGTGCCGGTGATGGTTGAATTTTGTCCTGACGCCAACAACGCGACGGCAAACAGAGTCGATAGGACTGGTGACGCGACCGCGCCGGCCATTTTATGATCCTGTAAGGCGTTGTATAAGTTACTGAAAGTGCCTAATTGTGAGGTGTCTTTGCCGAAGAACAAAGCGGCGCCGACGATCAGCAACAAGCAGTTAACGACGAAAGCCGCGCTAAGCTGCAAATTTGAATCCCAAGTGGTGTACTTGATCGCGCGCCGAGTCGATTCCTTGTCGTTGCGATCAAATTGCCGCGTTTGGGCAATCGATGAATGTAAGTAAAGGTTGTGGGGCATAACGGTGGCCCCGACGATCCCTAAGGCCATGTGCAATTCGCCTGGGCGGAGGATCTCTTTATGCGGTAACAAGCCTTCAAACGCCGCGGCCATATTAGGTTGGGCGATGATCACTTGATAAACGAAAACGACTAAAATAACAATGATCAGCGTCACCACGATGGCTTCGATTTTTCTGAAACCAAGCTTGGTCAGCGCTAATAGTAGGAAAACATCGAGGACGGTCAAGGCAACGCCGACCACCAATGGGATGCCGAACAAAAGCTTCAGTGAAATCGCGCCACCAATAACTTCGGCGATATCTGTCGCCATGATCGCCAGTTCGGTGGTGATCCATAAGAAGATCCCCATGCCTTTGCTGGTGTGGGCCCGGGTCGCTTGCGCCAAGTCCATATGGGTCACGATGCCAAGTTTAGCAGCCATGTATTGCAGCAACATCGCAATTAAACTTGAAATCAAGATCACGGACATCAGCAAGTAACCGTACTGGGCGCCACCACCGATCGAGGTGACCCAGTTACCTGGATCCATGTAACCAACTGCAACTAATGCACCTGGTCCTGAAAATGCTAGTAAATTCTTCCAGAAATTACCTGATTTAGGAATTTCGACGGTATTATTGATCTCTTCCAAACTTGGTCCATTGGCATATTCGATCAATTTATGGTGTTCTTCTTCTGCCATTGTGTGCCATCCCTTCTTCTCTTTCACTCCAAAAACTATTGTACTCTTATTTTAACGAATGTGAAGATAAAGTTTAGGTATGCCAAAGTAAATTTTCAGAAAAATATCATCAGAAAAGTGTTTGTTTCCCGGAAACTCGGTAAATTTAACCGGCCTTTTCTCATTATTTTTCTTAAACTTACCTAACTTTTCTGAAAATCCGCGCCCAAATTTACCCTGACCCCACTGCCACTTCGCTGCCGACTTTGCCCAAAATGTTCTGTCACTTCTCCTTAAATAATCTGTGCTTCTCTCAAATGTTCTGCTACTTCTCCCCAAATAATCTGTCTCCTCTTAGCGAGGCTGGCCTAACTCAGTGCCGCCGCCAACGCCCATGCTGATTGCCGCCACTCAACCTCACCAAAAACGACCTTTCAGCGTCATAATACCGCCAAAAGGTCGTTCTGTCTAAAGAATTGGTTTGATTTAAGAAGTTAAGTAGTCCGCGGCTAAAAGTTAATTGGTCTAGCCTAAAATCGGCTTAATTGCCGATGCTGTAATTTGGTGATTCTTTGGTGATCTGGACATCATGAGGGTGGGATTCCCGCAAGCCTGCGCCAGTGATTTTAACGAACTGGGCGTTGTCGTTCAAGGCTTGGATCGTTGGCGCGCCAACATAACCCATGCCAGAGCGCAAACCGCCAACCAATTGATAGATCACGTCGGCCAAGGCACCCTTCGCCGCGACCCGACCCTCGATGCCTTCGGGAACCAGTTTGTTGGCTTCGTTGACGCCAGATTGGAAGTAACGATCTGACGAGCCGTGGGACATTGCGGCCAGCGAGCCCATGCCCCGGTAAGTCTTGAAGCGTCGTCCTTGGAAAATCTCGAATTCGCCAGGCGCTTCGTCGGTCCCGGCCAACATGCTGCCTAACATAACCGCGTTGCCGCCTGCTGCCAAGGCCTTGACGATATCGCCAGAGAACTTGATCCCGCCATCTGCGATGATCGCCTTGCCTCGTTGCCGCGCCACCGTCGCCGCGTCATAGATCGCGGTAATCTGCGGAACGCCGACCCCGGCAATGATCCGGGTGGTACAGATCGAGCCTGGGCCGATCCCAACTTTGACCACGTCAACGCCCGCGTCATACAAAGCGGCCGTCCCTTCAGCGGTGGCCACGTTGCCAGCGATCAGAGTTTTTTCAGGGAAGGTCGCGCGGATCTCCGCCACTTTCCGCAGAACTCCCGCGGAATGACCATGAGCCGTATCGATGATCAACGCGTCGATCCCGGCATCAAACAGCGCCTGCGCCCGGTCAAAAGTATCCGAAGTCACGCCGACCGCGCCAGCAACCAACAACCGACCGTGACTGTCCTTGGCCGAGTTCGGATATTGCTTCACATTTTCAATATCTTTGATGGTGATCAGTCCGCTCAACCGGCCAGCGTCGTCAACTAATGGCAATTTCTCGATCCGGTGCTGTTGCAAAATCTTTTCCGCTTCATCCAACGATGTACCTTGACGCGCGGTCACTAAAGCGTCATCGGTCATCACGTCCTTGACCGGCACAGCGTAATCGGTCACGAAGCGCAGATCCCGGTTGGTCACGATCCCCACCAAAGTCAAATCTTCCTGCGATTTGACCACCGGTACCCCGCTGATGCGATAACGGCGCATCAAATCTTCGGCTTCACTGACCGGCCGTTCCGGCGTAATGAAAAACGGATCAGCGATCACGCCGCTTTCGGAGCGCTTGACTTTCCGCACTTCGTCAGCTTGTTGCTCAATACTCATGTTCTTATGGATCACGCCTAGACCGCCTTGGCGCGCCATGGCGATCGCCATGGGCGCTTCTGTAACGGTATCCATGCTGGCGCTGAGAATCGGGACATTTAAATGGATGTTGGCCGCCAAATCAACCGACAGATCCACATCATTCGGTAAAACATGACTTTCTGCTGGTATCAACAGCACATCATCAAACGTTAATCCTTCTTTTGCAAATTTCTGGTCCCAATTGCTCATCAAACTAGCCTCCAAAGTATTAATTGTATTTTATTTTAACAACTAACTTAGCATAGCTCGCCACTTTGGTCAATAGCAAAACTGGTTTACTGGTTTTTTAGATTGGCCGCAGCTTGCGCTGCGCGTGGCGTTGGTGGTGGGCAGATGTGGTAGGGCTCCAGGTCGGGCTGGGGGTGGTGGAACGCTGCGGGCACGACTTGAAGCTTTTCGGAAACCCGCCGAAAATCTTCAAGCTCGGCCTTATTGTAGGCGATAAATCGCCAACAATAATATCGCGGCTGACTCACCCCCAGCCCGACCTTCCGCCAGACGAACAAACGAACCACCAACGCCACGCTCCGCTCCAGCCGCTCAACGTTATAACAGCCGTTTGAGCACTCACGCGACTAGCAAGCTATGGTCAATTGATGAGGAGCCACGCAATTGACGACCGCGGTTAGTGGTTACAATTCTCAAATTGGCGACACCAGTGCAGTCTACTTGATCAACTAAGGCAAATTCTTGATGAATCAACAGAATTGGTCGGTTTCCACCCAAAGATTGTTTATGGAGCGGGTAACGATGTTCAACCGGTGCAAACTGTACCAACCTACTAATCCAAATCAGTTGGTATTGCCGTTCCACCAAAAAATGAACGATTATTTTGACCTCTAGCTCGCAAAACCACTTCGTTAAATCCTTCGCTTCGATTGCAGATAGGCTCAATTATGCCCAGCAACCGGGTCGGGCCATGTGGCTCAGCGGTGAAATTATTCTTTGCGGCTTTGCCGCTTAGAATAAGGCTCGATTTGAAGACAAGCCGCGCACTTTGCGGATTGGCTTCAAACGATGCCCACTGCGTTCCAGCCGCACAAATGGCCCGACCCGGTTGCGCTCACGCGCAACACCCACCCAAACCCGCAATTCAAGCAAAAATCAAATTTTTACCCGTTGGTCAGACCAGCATGGATCTGATCCAAATTCCACTTCATCATGTCGTAATAAGTATCGCCAGTCTTGCCTTTTGGCGCCAGTGAATCGGTGAAGATCTTGGAATAGATCGTCAGACCCGTTTCCGTAGCCACTTTGTTCATCGACTTCGGGGACACCGAGGTCTCGACGAAGAGACTTTTGACTTGGGAGTGGTCGATCTGCTTGAGCACGGCCTTCATTTGTTCCGGCGTGCCTTGAGCTTCGGTGTTGATCTCCCAAATATAAGCGGGCGTGACGTGATAGGCCTTGCTGAAATATTTAAAAGCGCCTTCGGATGTGACCAGTAACCGCTGGGCTTTGGGAATATCGAGAAATTGTGAGGTGGCTTGGTTGTGCAACTTGGTCAATTTGGCAAGATAAGCGTCCGCGTTTTTTTGGTAATAAGCGGCGTTTTGTGGATCTTTTTCTTTGAGGACCTTGGTGATCGTTTTGACGTATTGGCAGCCATTGGCCAGGTCGAGCCAGGCGTGGGGATCTTCTTCCTTGACGTTGGTGGTCAAGTGCAAGGCGGTCACGCCAGCGCTGGCGGCGAAAACGTCGCGATTGAATTTCTTTCCGGAGGTTTCGACCAGTTTCTTGAACCAGCCATTGCCGCCGGTTTCCAAGTTCAGGCCGTTGTGGAACAACACATCAGCTTCGGCCGCGGCGGAAACGTCGGCGGGACGGGGTTCGTACTCGTGAGGATCGGTGCCCCGCTTGACGATGCTATACAGCTCGATGCGGTCCTGGCCCACATTATGGACCATATCTTCAAGGATTGAATTGGTGGTCACCACGCGCAATTTGCTATCCGCAGCCACGCGTTTTGCGGCGGCATTACCGCGATTGTTCAGGAAAAACCAAGTCCCGCCAATGATCAGGAAAACGCTGAGAAAAGTTAAGATCGCTTTTTTCATTAACGGTCACCGCCTTCGTTGGTCGCTAGAGTCTCAACCGACGCCGCTTGTGGCGCTGGCGCGGTTTTCTTGACCCGGTGGCGCAAGAAAGCTTGCTTGGGTGACAGCAGGAAGGAGATCAGGAACAGGCCCGCCGCCACTAAAACGATTGCTGGACCTGACGCCCAGTTGAAGGTGTAGCTGAAATACAAGCCGGTAATCGAAGAAAGAACGCCGATACCCCCGGCGAGAAACAGCATCGTGGTCAGTTTGTCGGTCCACAGAAAGGCGGTCGCCGCCGGTGTGATCAACATCGCCACCACCAAAATAATGCCGACAGTCTGTAAGGCGGAAACGGTCACCAAGGTTAGAACCAACATTAGCGCGTAATGGAGGATCTGCACCTTGAGCCCGTAAGTTTGCGCGTAGGTCGCGTCAAAGGAGGTGATCAATAATTCCTTGTAGAAGAAGGAAACGAACAGAATCACGATCCCCAACACCACCGCCGTCGTCATAATGTCGCTGTCACTGACCGCTAAAATATTCCCGAACAAAATATGGTGCAAGTTAGTCGAGCTTTCCGCCATGGAGATCAGAATGAAGCCTAACGCGTAGAAGGCGCTAAAGACCACGCCGATCGAGGTATCGGTTTTGATTTTGCTATGAGACGCGACGAAGCCGATCAATAATGCCGCCAGGATCCCGAACAAGGACGCCCCAATCAGGATATTGAAGCCGAACATATAAGCCACCGCTACCCCTGGCAAAACCGCGTGAGAAATCGCGTCACCCATCAAGGACATCCCCCGCAAAATAATGAAACTCCCGATCACGCCGGACATCACGCCAACCATAATGGCCGTGATCAAGGCGCTTTGCAGGAAATCATATTTGCCCAAAGCGTTAATAAAGTCGATCAATGAATTCATTCGCCTACCCCCGTTTTCTCTGTGAAAAGTACCGCCGATAAATCCGCGCTAAATGCTTGGCCAATGTTGGCGGGATTGTAAACCGCGCTCGTTGGGCCGTAATCGATCACGCCATGATTCATCACCACTAAATCGTCGAAATACCGGGAAACCTTATTCAAATCGTGATGAACCACAATGATCGTTTTGCCTTGGTCCCGCCATTGTTGCAAAATTGCCATGATCGCCGTCTCGCTTTGCAGGTCGATCCCCACGAACGGCTCATCGAGAATAATGATCTCCGCCTGCTGAACGATCGCCCGAGCCACAAAGACCCGCTGCAACTGGCCCCCAGACAAGTTGCCGATCTGCCGCCGCTTGAAATCGCTCAAGGCAACTTGGGCCAACGCCTGCTCCGTTTCCGCCCGCTCCTTAGCGCCTGGACTGCGGAACAAGCCTAGCCGGCCGTAAGTCCCGGTTTCCACCAAGTCGAAAACGTTGATCGGAAAAGTAAGATCCAGATCCTTACGTTGTTCCACATAAGCGACCTGCTTTTGGACTTGTTTCATGGTTTGATCATTGTAAGCGACAGTGCCCTGCTGCGTTTTGATCAGTCCCAAGATCGCCTTGATCAGCGTTGACTTGCCTGCGCCGTTTGGTCCGATGATGCCCGTGATCTTGCCGGCCTGGAATGTCACGTCCAGGTTTGCAAAAACCGGGGTTTCGTCATAGGCCACGGTTAAATTCTTGATTGTTAACATAATGCGCCTCCCCTTTTTGATATCGCTCTTCTTGAAGTCTACTGGAAAGTTTCGTTAATTGCAAGAACTTTGTTAATCTAGCCTAAATATACAATTAAACCGCGGCGTTATTCTGATTAGTTTGAGCTAATTTTGTGATTGTATCCGTGTGTTCCTAAAGTAGATTGCCCGCAGCTTGCGCTGCGAAATTCGGGGTGAGCTCGCTGTGGGCGCTGTTTTGAGCCAATCCGCAAAGTGCGCGGCTTGTCTCAAAATCAGGCCTTGTCCTAAGCGGCAGAGCCGCCAAGGACAATTTCACGGCGATCTCACCCCGAATTTCTCCGCTCCAGCCGCTCAACGTTATAACAGCCGTTTGAGCACTCACGCCGACTGACAAGCTGTCACCAATTGATGAAGGACCACGCAAATGACGACCGTGGTTAGTGGTTACCAGCTTTAAATTGGCGACACCATAGCAGTCTGCCTGATGAACCCAGACAGGTTCTCAATGAATCAACTGAATCGGTCGGTTTCCACCCACAGATTGTTAAGGAAACAGTTGACACGTTCAGCCTACGCAAAATATCCCGACCTTCTAATCCGAATCAGTTGGTGTTGCCGTACCACCAAAAAATGGACGATTGTTTGACCTCTAGCTTGCAAAATCACTTCGTCGAATCCTTCGCTTCGATTGCAGATGGGCTCAATTCTGCCTAGCAACCGGCTGGGACTGCGCGGCTCAGTGGTGAAATTGTCCTTGGCGGCTTTGCCGCTTAGGACAAGGCTCGATTTGAAGACAATTCCCGCCTTTGGAATTGGCTTCAAACGATGCCCACCACGTTCCAGTCCGCATCAGCAGTCCCAGCCGGTTGCGCTCACGCGCAACACCCAACTCTTCTGCCATGAAATCGCCAGCAAAAAACAGAACCGCTCGCAAAACAAACAAACGCAAAAAAATCCCGCTCAACCGAAATTGAGCGGGACCATTTTCAATTCAAATGAAGTGGGCGGAGCTTAAAACATCGTGTTGCCTTTGATGTGATAATGCCGCCGGAATAAGTAACGGAGCCCGTAAACCGCGGCTGCCATTAGCAGATAGACAATCGCTGGTAGCACCACATTCAGACCTGGCAAGATCACAGAAATCATGCTGATCAACGCCATCACCACAAAAACGGCGACCACGGAGAGCAAGATAGTCCGCCACAATGGCCGTTTTGGCTTGCGCCCAGCTTTTTTGGCAGCTTGGGATTCGGCCATGCCATCGGTGAACCAAGTCAGTAAGAACCCAAAGGACAGTGACATGGTCACCAAAGTCAAGAAGCCAGAACTGGTGTTGTTGGCGGCGTTGGCTTTGGTGAAGAAGCCCATCACGCCGAAGACAGCGGCCAGGATCACGAAGTATAACATGGACCAGTCAACTGACCGCATCCAATATTTGATTTCGATTGGCTTGGCAGGCGCATGAATGATGTGGTCAACTTTGACGGTGGGTGCGCCGTAGAGTTGCGCGGCAGGCTTGCCAGTGCGTTGTCCGGCGATGATCTCTGGCAGGAATTCATCGATTTTTTGGTCAGCGTCGGCTTCGGTGTAACCCGCTTCCACGAAAAGTTTATGCATTTTGAAGACGTAATCGTCATTCTTATTGGTTAATTCCGCCCGCAATTCGGCCGGGGTCATCTCTTGCGGATCCTTACCTTGAGGACGTTTCCGTTCGCTACGAACCTTGGCCTGTCTAGCGCTGGCCTCCTGATTACGTCGCGCGGTCTCAGCGCTAACATCCGTTTTAACGATGTCGATCGTGTCGGTCTCATCAGTCGAATCGGTTGAATCGTTGGCAGATTCTGCAGCTGGTTCGTCCTTGACGGGTTCGCTCGTTGCTTGCACCTCGTCTGGCGGTGTTTGCTGGTTGTTTTCTTCGTTTGCTTTCACTAAAATATCGCTCCCTGATAAACTAAATTGAGGTGGTGCTCTGGTGGTTTAGACGTTGAAACGGAACTCGATGATATCGCCGTCTTGAACCAAATATTCTTTACCTTCTGACCGTAAGCGGCCGGCTTCGCGCACCGCTTGCATGCTGCCGTACTTATCCAAGTCGGTGAAGGAGACGGTTTCGGCGCGAATAAAGCCGCGTTCGAAGTCGGAATGGATGACGCCGGCTACTTGCGGCGCCTTCATGCCTTTGCGGAAGGTCCAGGCGCGGGTTTCTTTGCCGCCGGCGGTGAAGAAGGTGGCTAGGCCCAGCAAGGAATACGAGGCCTTGATCAGGCGATCCAAGCCGGATTCGCTGGCGCCTTCCGCGGCCAAAAAGTCAGCCTTGTCGGCGTCATCTAATTCGGCGATTTCTTCTTCGGCCCGCGCGGAGATGCCGATTGCTTCCGCATTTTCGCTGGCCGCATAGTCGCGAACGATTTGGAAATACTTGTCGTCTTCCGGCGCGCCCATCGCGTCTTCAGCAATATTTGCCACGTACAGAACCGGTTTGGCCGTCAATAAGAATAGGCCTTTGACGATTTTGGCTTCGTCTTCGTCAAACGCGATCGACCGCACGCTGTCGCCAGCTTCCAAAACCGGTTTGATCTTCTTCAAAACGGCAAATTCAGCCACCGCTTCTTTATCTTTGGTGCGCGCCACCTTTTCCACGCGTTCGTAGCGCTTATTGATGCTTTCCAAATCGGCCAAAACCAACTCCAGATTGATCGTTTCAATGTCGTCTAGGGGATCGACCTTGCCGGTGACGCTGGTAATATTATCATCGTCAAACGCGCGCACCACGTGAATGATCGCGTCAACTTGGCGAATGTTCTCCAAGAATTTATTACCCAAACCTTCACCCTTGCTGGCGCCTTTGACAATGCCGGCAATATCGGTGAATTCGAAGGTAGTATGAATGATTTTCTTGGCCGGGATCAATTCGTCGATCCGCTTGAGCCGACTATCCGGCACTTCGACCATGCCCACATTGGGATCGATCGTGGCGAATGGATAATTGGCCATTTCCGCACCGGCCTTGGTGATTGCGTTAAATAATGTTGATTTACCAACGTTTGGCAAGCCAACGATACCAGCTGTTAGTGACATAATAAACTTCCTTTTTCTCTGATTTATTGCGACGAACCGCGCTGCTCTGGCGCTTGATGACGTGGTCGCGCTGGGCCATGTTCAAGCCTAGGGCCGTTTGAGCGCGGCTGGCGTCACATATTGCGGCTCTTGGCTCAGGTCAACTTCCGCGGCGGGAGTCACCACTTTCTTCAACTTCTTGGTGAAATCGCGCCGCGTCAACATCACCAAGTGGCCGCACCCCAAGCATTTGATCTTGATGTCGGCGCCAACGCGGGTCACTTCCCAGCGGTTCGCGCCGCAAGCGTGGGGTTTCTTCATTTGAACAATATCGCCTAATTCAAACATATCGCACCTCTAATCTAAATGCATTTGCATCATTTCCAAGATCCGATTCAGATCTTCAGTGGACGCGTAACTGATCTCGATCTTGCCAGCGCCTTTCTTGGTGCTGTCGATTTTGACCTTAGTGCCCAGCTGATCGATCAAGGCGTTCTCCGTCGCCACGATGAACGGTGATTTGGCCGCTTTCTTCGCTTTACGAGCAGGCTTATCACTATTCAATTGGAGCACCAGTTGTTCCAATTGGCGGACGGTCAGGTTCTCTTTGACGGCTTTGACCGCCAGTAAATCGATCTGATCCTTCTTCTTCAAGCTTAATAGCGTGCGCGCTTGCCCCATGGACAATTGGCCCGCCTGCAAAAGCTTCTTGGTCGGATCCGGCAAGGTCAACAAGCGCAAGTAATTGGCGATGTATGGTCGGCTTTTGCCAATGCGCTCAGAAACTTGTTCCTGGGTCAACGCCAACTTCTTGATCAAGGTTTGGTACGCCTCGGCTTCCTCCAAAGGCGTCAAATCTTCTCGTTGCAGGTTCTCCAACACCGCGATCTCCATCATTTGAGTCTCATCGATGTCGCGAATGATGGCCGGGATCGTCTCTTTACCAGCTAACTTGCTGGCGCGAAACCGCCGCTCGCCGGCGATGATCTCATAACCATTGATACTTTGGCGCACAATGATCGGTTGGAAAACGCCGCTTTGCTTGATCGAATTGGCCAGCTCTTGCAAAGCCGCCTGATCAAACGTCTTCCGGGGTTGGTAAGGATTGGGGCGGATCTCCGCTAAGGCTAATTCTTCCACCGCTTCTTTATCAGAATCGATTGCCTCAAAGTCCGAGAAAATCGCGTCGATCCCACGACCCAAACCTTTAGAATTTTTATTGGTCGCCATTCGCCTTCATGACCTCCTTTGCTAAGGAAATGTAGACCTCGGCGCCGCGTGACTTGGGATCATAATCAATGATCGGCAACCCGTAACTCGGCGCTTCCGCTAACCTGGTGATGCGCGGAATAACGGTTTTGTAAACCCGCTCGCGGAACGTTTTGCGCACTTCATCGATCACTTCGGCGCCCAAATTGGTGCGAGCGTCATACATGGTCAAGAGCACGCCTTCGATTCCTAGATGGGCGTTGAAATGCTTCTGAACCAAGCGAACCGTATTCAACAATTGGCTCAAGCCTTCCAAGGCATAATATTCACTTTGGACCGGAATCATGATCGAATCGCTGGCGGTAAAAGCGTTGATCGACAGCTGCCCCAATGACGGCGGACAATCGATCAAAATATAGTCATATTGATCTCGAACTTCCCGCAAGCCAGCTTCCAGCCGCTGTTCCCGCGCCATTTGTGAGGTGAGCTCGATTTCCGCGCCAGCCAGTTGGATCGTCGCTGGCACCACATCTAAATTGACCCGTTTGGTATGATACGTCGCAGCTTTGATCGGTAATTCGTTGATCAGCACATCGTAAACATCCTTAGAAACATCAGATTTCTTGATGCCTAACCCACTGGTGGCATTGCCTTGGGGATCTGTATCCACAATCAAGACCCGTTTACCGGCTTCATTGAGGCAAGCGCCCAAATTGATCGTTGTTGTTGTTTTACCCACGCCGCCTTTTTGATTGGCGATCGAAATAATTTTAACCATTTAGTTCTCCTCTTTAGCCTTGGAATCTGGCGCTGCTGGCGCCTCGGGTACGGTCACCTTGATCGTGACTTGGTAGCTCTGCCCTGCCAGTGCCTCTTGATAGGACACTTGGGCGCCACTGGCCTCGATCAACTTGATCGATTGCTTGACCGTGTTGACGGCGACCCGCAGATCAGCGTTACCCACATGTTGCCGCTGACCACCAGTCAACCGTCCCGCCGCTTTGGCCGGGGATTTAGCGCCGGTCGACGCAGCCGATGGCAACTCGGGGCCGGCCACTGCTGGTTCCGGTTCCGGTTGACTCAGCCGTTTGATCAAAGCATCGGTTTGCGTCACCGTTAAATTATCCGTTAAAATCTGCTTCAAGACAATCGCCTGCGCGGTAGCGTCCAGTTGCAAAAGCGCCCGCCCATGTCGCGGTGAAATTTTGCCACTGGCTAAGGCTTCTTGGGCCTCGATCGGCAGCTTCAACAACCGCAACTTATTGGCGATGTACGACTGACTCTTGCCCACGCGTTGCGCCAGCTGGGCCTGGGTCAGCTGATTGTGGGCCAACAAATCTTGATAGGCGCTGGCCTCGTCGATCGCGTTAAGATCTTCCCGCTGCAAGTTCTCGATCACCGCCATTTCCGCGGATTCCTGAGAGTCCATTTGCGTCACGATTGCTGGGATCTGGCGCCAAGCCAAGGCCTGGACCGCCCGAAAGCGCCGCTCACCGGCAATGATCTCATAATGTCGCGGTTCATATTCGCGTAAAATAATTGGCTGCAAAAGGCCGTGCGCCGCGATTGTTTCCGCCAATTCGCTGATCGACTCATCACCAAACTGCTTCCGCGGTTGGTGCCGGTTGGGCACGATCTGTTTCAACGCGACCTCTTGGACCCGTTTCGCCGCAGTCGCAGCGGTGGTATCCGGCGCGGCGGTTGGTGCCGTTAACGCTGGCGTTGCCAACTCCTGACCCGGCGCCGCATTCCCGTTAGACTGGGTGCTAGTCGCTGCTGCTTTGGCTGACGTGCTACCAGCGGTCGTGCCCGCAACGTCTGACGTCGCGCTGGGCTTAGCTGTTGTTGTGTTTGATTTTTTCTGACGATTAAAGAAAGCCATGGTGATCCCCCTTAATATTCTCGGTCATGCCCTGTTGACGCTGAATCACACGCGATCAACCAGTGGTGCCTTGGCAATAGTCCCCGGCTTCCGTGGGTATGTTTTCGGTGTTTCTTTGGTTTTTTGGATAATGATGATTTTACGTAAATCGGCCGTTTCTGGCAACGTCAACGTCTTGGTCGCCACCACTTTGCCGCCGAGAATCTTAATGGCATAATCCGCCGCCGCTAATTCCTCGTCGCCTTTCGCGCTCTTCATTGCCACGAAATAGCCGCCCTTCTTGACCAACGGCAAGCACAACTCAGCCAACACCGGCAAATTCGCCACCGCCCGCGCCGTCACCACATCGTAACTTTGGCGATGACTCGAACGCTTACTCCCGAAATCCTCGGCGCGATCATGATAAAACGCCACCTGCTCCAGATCCAGCTCCCCAGCCAACTCCTGCAGAAATTTGATCCGCTTATTCAACGAATCCACGATACTCACCTGCAACTGCGGGAAAACGATTTTAACAGGTAACGAGGGAAAACCCGCGCCAGCGCCCACATCCAGCAAGGACCAGGGCTGCGTCTGCAGTTCTGGCAACGCCAACGCCAAGGTCAACGAATCATAAAAGTGCTTCAAATAAACCTCGGGTTCGGCAGTGATCGCCGTCAAGTTGACTTGCTCGTTGGTTTGGACCAGTAAGCGGTAGTATGTCGCGAACTGGGTCATTTGGGGGGCAGTGATGGTAATGCCGTCATCTGCGAGTTGTTGCTGAAAGGCTTCTGGTGACATGGTTTTCCTCATCTCTCGTGAAACAGTTTTGTGTTTCACACACTCCCTTTTACTTTAACGAAAATGGCTACATTTTGCAAGATGATTCCCGACATTTTTGCGACGATTGCTTGGGTCCAGAGTGCGAACCGACCCGGGTAGCTCCTGAGCATTAGCCTAGCAATTGTTTTGGAAGCCGCACTTTGCTTCCGGAACAATTGCGTAGCTAAGCGCAGGGAGCTGGGTCGGTGAGCACGTTTCAATGTTGCCCGCAGCTTGCGCTGCGAGAATCGGGGTGAGCTCGCTGTGGGCGTCACTTTGAGCTTCGCAAAACCCGCGAATCTCAAAGCTGAGCCTTGACCTAAGCGGTAAACCGCTAAGGTCAATTTCACGGCGATCTCACCCCGATTCTCTCCGCTCCAGCCGCTCAACGTTCTAACAGCCGTCTGAGCACTCACGCCATTTTGCAAGCTATCGTTAATTGATGAGGAGCCACGCAATCAACGACCATGGTTAGTGGTCACGAGCTTTAAGTTGGTGACACCATTACAGTCTGCCTGATAAACTTAAGCAAGTTCTTGATCAGTAAGTTGAATCGGTCGAGTTTCCTCCAATGATTGGTTACAGGAACAAGCAGAGCTGTTCAGTCTACGCAAAATAGCCCGACCTCCTGATCTAAATCAGTTTGCATTGCCGTACCACCCCAAAAGGGCATTTGTTTGTCCACGGCTTGCGCTGCGAAATTCGGGGTGAGCTCGCTGTGGGCGTCACGGCGATCTCACCCCGAATTTCTCCGCTCCAGCCGCTCAACGTTATAACAGCCGTTTGAGCACTCAAGCCATTTTGCAAGCTATCGCCAATTGATGGGGAGCCACGCAATCAACGACCGTGGTTAGTGGTCACAATCCTTGAATTGGTGACACCATTAGAGTCTGTCTGATAAACAAAGCTAGTTCTCAGTGAACTAACTGAATTGGTCGGTTTCTAACCAGAATCCGTTTAAGCAAGTGAGATAAAGCTGTCGGCACTATCCGAAATGTACCAACCTTACGTCCCAAAATTCGTTGATGTTGCAGTAACACCAAAAAAATGGCGATTGTTTGACCACTACACTTGCAAAAGCACTTCGTCAAATCCTTCGCCACGATTGCAGATAAGCTCAATTCTGCCTAGCAACCGGCTGGGACTGCGCGGCTCAGTGGTGAAATTGTCCTTGGCGGCTTTGCCGCTTAGGACAAGGCTCGATTTGAAGACAAGCCGCGCACTTTGCGGATTGGCTTCAAACGACGCCCACCACGTTCCAGTCCGCAACAGCAGTCCCAGCCGGTTGCGCTCACGCGCAACAACCACCATAATCAGCCAAATCAAACAGAGCTCCGGTAATCACTCAGCCTCGCTTTCATCGCTGTGATCGCTTAAAGCGGTTGATTTTGAGCCGATCACCCCATGTTTAGCCAGTTCTTGTCGGCGGTAGGTCGCCATTTTCTTCAAGAAGAGCCAGCCGACCACGATATTCAAGATACCGGTGCCCAAGAAAATCCATTTAATATCGATCACGTCCGCCAGCGGCCCGAACATCAGAGTTCCGATTGGGGTAGTGGCACCGACGAAGATCCCGAAGACCGAGAAGACGCGGCCCATAAATTCTGGCTCAACGTTTTCTTGGATCAAGGTCGTGTCCGCGGTAGGCAACAACGGGAACACCAGCCCACCGATGGCCATGATCACGCAGTACCAAACGATATTGCTGGCAAAACCGATCACGCCAAAAACCACGCCACAGACGATCATGACTAAGGAAATCGCGCCGATTTTGTCCTTGATGACCTTGTGTAGGGACACCAAGACCCCGCCGACCACGCTGCCGATCGACCAGGCCACCTCCGACCAGGTCAGATACATCACATTTTCGCCATAGGCTCGCTCAACGAACACCGGTGACAAAACGCTGGCCGGCGCCAATAAAACGAAAAAGGCGAAATAAGCGATCATCAAGCCTAAAATCAGCGGCCGCATTTTGACATAGTTCAGCCCCGCGGCCATTTCCTGGAAAATCCCCAATTTCTCCCGGATCCGCGCTTGTGGTTTCAATTTCAGCGTGCCGATCATACTGATCCCGATCGTCGCTGTGATCACATCCAGCCAGAAAGCGAAGTTCAAATCGAAGTTGGCCAGGATCACGCCCCCGATTGCCGGCGCCATCAATTGCGAGAACGACGCCAAGGTGTTGTAGATGCCGTTGATCCGCGAAAGATCCGAAGTCGGCGTAATATCGGCGACCAGCGCGTTAACGCTAGGCGACTGAATGCCATTGCCCGCCGAGCGCGCCGCCAGCAAAATCAGCAGCAGCCACAAGGCGTCGATATCAAACGCGAACAAAATCGCCATTAATAATGTGACCAAAGCGATCCCGCCATCGGCCATCATCGCCAATTTTCGTCGGCTGTACCGATCGGCCCAGACGCCGGCCCACAAGGAAATGATCACCGAGGGGACGGTGTTGGCCAGCGTGGCGTAAGTGACCCACATGCCCGAGCCGGTTTTCAAAGTGATGTACCAGACCACCGCGAAGCCGCTGACCATCGAGCCGAACATGGAGATGGTTTGGCTGATCAGTAGGATCGAGATTTGTTGGCGCCAATTCTTGGCCTTATTTGGTTGATAATTTGTTGAATCTGTCATAATTCCTCCAAAAACTTTCCCCAGAAAGTTTGTCTCTTCATAAAGTGTGGTTGGGACTGGGCTTGATAAAAATAGTTTGTCCGCAGCTTGCGCTGCGAAATTCGGGGTGAGCTCGCTGTGGGCGTCACTTTGAGCTTTTCGGAAGGGCGCCGAAAATCTCAAAGCTGAGCCTTGGTCTAAGTGGCAGAGCCACTAAGACCAATTTCACGGCGATCTCACCCCGAATTTCTCCGCTCCAGCCGCTCAACGTTATAACAGCCGTTTGAGCACTCACGCCATCCGACAAGCTATTGCCAATTGATGGGGTGACACGCCATTGACGACCGTGGTTAGTAATCAAAATTTTTAAATTGGTGACACCGGCACAGTCGGTCTAATGAACTCGGGCAAGTTCTGGATAAATCGGCTGAACAGTATTCGTGGACTATTCAATGTTGGCCGCGGACAATCCTATTGCACGACACGAACTAGTCTGACCAATTAACCTAAATCCGTTGATATTGCCGTACCACCAAAAAATGGGCGATTGTTTTGACCTCAATCTTGCAAAATCACTTCGTCTGATACCCAACTTCGATTGCAGATAGGCTCAATTCTGCCCAGCAACCGGCTGGGACTGCGCGGCTCAGTGGTGAAATTGTCCTTGGCGGCTTTGCCGCTTAGGACAAGGCTCGATTTTGAGACAAGCCGCGGTTTTTGCGGATTGGCTCAAAACGACGCCCACCACGTTCCAGTCCGCAACAGCAGTCCCAGCCGGTTGCGCTCACGCGCAACACCCACCATACCCGCAATTAAGTGTAGAAAAAACCGTAAAAAAAGACTGCACCAATGACCAACAGCATTGGGCAGTCTAATCTTTGTCCGTCTGAACTCTCACCGATCAAAATGGAAGTTTGACGTTACCCCGAAAAGAAGTGGCCATGCTGTGACTTACTGTGCGATTATTTTTTCGATTTAACAACATGTCGCTTCCTTCTTTCTCCATTAATTTACACTTATTAAGTAATTTATCATAAAACGGCCAAATTGCCTAGTGTTTTTTTACCAAGCGTCATTTGACTGGGTGCTGGCGCTGAATAAGCAACGTTGAGCGCCAGTTCAGCCTGGATTCAGGCCGCTTCAATCTTGCTCGTCACCTGGCACATCGCGAAGGCCTAACGGAACAATAATCACGGAGAAAAGGGCGATCAGCGTCCCCGCGATGATAAAGATCGCGGGTGCCGCCAGCCGGTCAAACAGGAAGCCAAAGACTGCCGTTCCCAATGGAACCGCTACTTGCACAAAGGCATCAAGAAGTGAGAACACCTTGCCTTGTTGCTTGGGCTGAATTTGTTTTTGCATATAGGTGACTAGGGGGATCTTCCCGGTGACCAGAACCATCCCGATCAAAAGACTGATCAGAAAAATAAGAGCCGTAAAAACAACTAGTGGTGACGCGAACGCCTGGATAACTACCCCGTTGCTGGCAATTAAGATACCGCACACGATCCAGCTCAGAACAATCAAGGAGAGCTCTCTCCGCTTGAACTTTAGATAGGGCATTACCAGCGAAGCGATGATCATCCCCACCGGAACGGCGATCTCAATTAGTCCGATCGAGAGCGAATTACCCGACAGTTTCGTGAAGACGACATAGGGCAGCCCCACTGTCAGGCTAGACATCAAGAAATTGATCAAGAGCATCCCCAGCATCAAGAGCAGGACGACGTGTTCTTTCAGCAAATATTTGATTGTCTCCACAAATGTGGCGTTATTGGTCGATATTGAATCTGAATCTAAGTCGGTTGAACGGATACTTGGACGTTTAGAGTACGGTAGTTTTAGGAAAAAGATAATTGCGATGACTTCGCAGAACACCTCGAAACCCAAGAAGAGTTTGAGGTTGATAAACGAGTACGCGGCGCCCGCTAGGAGTGGCCCCATCATCGACGCGAATGAGCTCATTGACTGTTGTGTACTATTGTAATCGATCAGTTGTTCTTCCGAGGACACAATATAAACAGCAGAGGTCATCAACGTGCTGCCATAACTAATGTCGCTGATGTTGAGGAAAACGGTCAGAATGGAAACAGAGATCACACTGACTTGCCCACCCCACTGGAGAAAAAGACCAAAAACAAGCAAGGACACAATACTGACCAGCTGCGACCCAATGAGTAGCCTCCGTTTAGGAAAGCGGTCAACAATATAACCAATCAGTGGCGTGAGAATGATCGAGGTGACCGCGCCAACGACCAACACCGTGCTATACGCGGTGGCGCTGTTTGTTTTTGCTAAAATGCTTAGTGATAATGCAAATGTAAAGATGCTGCTGCCAAGCTCCGCAAATAAAACAGAGCCCATTAACAAAATTTTATTTTTACCCATTATGTTCCTCCCGGTGCCATTGCAAGAGCGTAGTTGTGATGCCTACTCAACTCTGCCATGGCGCTTTGACGGCTAGTGCTTTAGGCCGACCGATCTCACGACTCGCAAAAAGACTGGTGCAACCTGTGACGGAGTTCAACGTAATTATCATCAATCAGTCCGAAGTTAGTAGCTCCCAGCATGCGAAACCGGAATTTCAAAAAAGTCGTTGGACAACACAAAAAGGCCATCGTAAACACAGCGTTGCGTTTGCAGTAGCCTCAATAACCATTTTATTCTGAGTGATAAGGGGCTTGTTAACTAGCCTTTATCAAAGCAGTGGTAGGTGTTGAGGCGACGTTCAAAGTTGTCCTTAAATAGCTTCATAATTGCCACCTTCTTTCCCTTTCGCTTTCGGCCGCAGCCAGAGCGGCTGACCGCACCTTGATAAACCACTAAAAAGATATAAACACTGGGTGTCGCACACGGATAAAAACCTTTATTCTAGTAAAACCTTATTTCAAGAAGTCAAGACGAGTAAAGTTTCGTCAAAATCGCCGCTATTCTCCCCGACTGATTTTCCCAAGATCAGCTGACTGGTGCTCATGCTTGTTCGGACGGTTAACCCGAATCGAAATACCGACACCACTAGCATGATCATTACTTTCAAAGGCATTCCCGAAATCGATTTCACAGCCAATTATATTCTAAATCACAAATAATGTCTATGAGTTTTTCTAATAGAATTAAAAATATTTTTCCACTATTCAAATTCTGGCTCATTATCTCTTAATGTTAAGCAAATGGTGCGTCGCTTTTCCGTTAAGCCCAGCTCCGTCACAACAACGATTGCTGAATTTAACAGCATGCTGATCGTCATGTCAAACCAGAAGTCTAGCACCGCGTGAATTGATGTTTCTAAAGTGACTGATAACTGCTGCCTTTGTCCATCTTTCCCTGTATGCGAGGCGTAGATGCTTTTTTTGGCATCAAAAAAGTCTAGAATCCCTGGCGAAGAATCATTTTCCAACACCAAAAATTCTAGACCCATTTTTTTGAATAAATCGACCAACTTAATTGGCTCAATAGCCCGCCCCAGCAACGGCCCAGCCACCAACAAGCGACTTCAAGTTCGGCTGCGCTTAAAAAGGTCAAATTGCCTAGCGTTTTCGCTATTATTTTTCGAAAAAAGCGTTATAATAGAGTCGGTTAAAATAAAAGTTAGGAGGACTGAAGAAATGTTAAAAACGATTTCAACAAATTTCTCGGCGGCGCAGTTACAAAGGGATTGTCCTCAATTGGCCCATCGGATCGGAATTTTGATCAACACTTATCTGCAACCAGGTGAGTTTCATGATCCTTATGCCCTGAAGGTGCGGCGGTACACCATTGTTTTGAACCAAAATACCCAGCGGTTGGATCTCCGGTCGGCTTGGGATCTGGCGGAGGGTGAGCAACCGCTATTGACCTTGCGCGCCTTACTTGGTGAGGCGCCCTCAGTTGACCTGACCGAAGCGACGATCACCAAAATGTTGATGACGCAACTAAACGCGGTCTTGGCCCACTGAGCGGTCAATTTTCTGATCGAATTACCGATCGACTTACTGATCGAATTACTGATTGGATTGCTGACCGAATTACCGATTGGATAACTGGCCGGATCGCTGGCGAGCTTGGATCCACGCCTGTGATCCCACCCGCATGATACCACCAGCTGATCACGCTCACATCGTCACACCAACGTGATCACATTCAAATCACGCCCAC
Organism: Lapidilactobacillus salsurivasis; assembly: GCF_054785215.1. NCBI lineage: Bacteria > Bacillati > Bacillota > Bacilli > Lactobacillales > Lactobacillaceae > Lapidilactobacillus > Lapidilactobacillus salsurivasis. Next base: position 46,984 of record NZ_BAAABI010000003.1, read on the forward strand.
AAAAAAACTGATTCGCCATTTCCGTTGGTTTAACAACAGAAATGGTTCGAATCAGTTTTTTCCTTTTTAAAGCGCGGCCGACAGATTGTTAACACAGGGGGGGAGGAAGTGTCTAACAGGTAATAAGAAGCGCGTAGCAGTCGGGGGGGACTGAAATCGCGATTTGTGGCCGCGTTTGGTAAAATGTAAAATATGTTGAAATCATGAAACGACGTTAAGCAGCGGTGTTTAGCAGTTCTTCACGCCGTCAGTCATCATTTTCTCTTTGAGTTCGGCAGTTGTCGGCGCTTGATAACGCGTAATGGAAACGGCGCTATCCAAGATGCCGCTGTTGTCGCGCAGAATCAAGAAACCGTTATGAAAATCTAACGCCAAACCATCCGTCAAGTACATCAACTCAGGCTTGCCCGTAAAGAAATGGAGACCCTGCTCATTGGTCAACGCTTGATCATAGCCATTTTCAGGTTGATCCACCAGAACCAACTGGAATTTAGCGCCGATCGTACAGGAGCCACCCATGTTTGAGAACTTGTTTGAGCCATCATCCAATGCTAGCAGCACCAGCTCATCCTTGGTAATTTTATTCGCCAAATAGGTTTGAGCCGCCTCTTTGATTTTGATTTCCATCCTAAATCACCTTGTCCTTTCAAAAAGGGTTGTGCACAACTCTTACTATTTCATTGTAACGGTCTTGTGCAGCGATTGCAATGGAACTGCTTAAAAAAAGTAAGCCGGCCGAGCGACGAAATGTCACTAATATCAAGGGTTGATCAACGTTTAACTATTTTTGGCAAGGAGATCGCGCCAACTAAATGCACAAATGCCGCTTCTTCACGCCAGCGCATCCACAAATAAATTGCTCAAAATGATCAACGCTACACAGGTGTATTTGCTTGCATTCGCTTGACCACTTACTTAAAATTAGTGGTGTAAACTGAAAGTGGAGGTAATTTTTATGACAAAAGTCGTTATTTTGGGCGCTAATGGTCAAATCGCCCGTTTAGCAACAGCCCAATTACTGGCTGACAAAAAAGTTGACCTGACCTTATTTTTACGGAACGCTGGCCGTTTAAAGAATGAAGCCACAGGCAACGCGGAAATCATCGAAGGCGACGCCACCAAAGAAGCCGATCTGACCAAAGCAATCACCGGCGCTGATGTGGTCTACGCCAACTTGGCTGGCGGGACGATCGAAGTGCAAGCGCGCAAAGTTGTGAATGTCATGGACAAATTAGGCGTGAAACGGTTGATCTGGATCTCAACTTTGGGGATTTACGACGAAGTTCCCGGTAAGTTCGGTGAATGGAATCATGAACAGCTGGATGAAGGTTACCTACCACTTTACGCGGCGGCGGCCGAACAAGTTGAGAAGTCCGACTTGGATTATACGATCGTGCGGCCAGCTTGGTTGGACAACAAAGATGAAATCGATTATGAATTGACGCAAAAGGGTGAGGACTTCAAAGGGACTGAAGTGTCACGGAAGAGTGTGGCCGCCTTTGTTAAGCGGCTGATCGATGATCCGACGGAGAATCTGCGGCACTCTGTGGGCATCAACAAGCCCAACACCGATGGCGACAAGCCGGCTTGGTATTAAAAGTATGATGCCCGCAGCTTGCGCTGCGAAATTCGGGGTGAGCTCGCTGTGGGCGTCACTTTGAGCTTCGCAAAACCCGCGAATCTCAAAGCTGAGCCTTATTCTAAGCGGCAAGCCGCTAAGAATAACGACACGGCGATCTCACCCCGAATTTCTCCGCTCCAGCCGCTCAACGTTTTAACAGTCGTTTGAGCACTCACGCCAGCTGGCAAGCTATGGCAAATTGATGAGGAGCCACGCAATTTACGGCCATGGTTAGTGGTCACCAGTTTTAAATTGGTGACACCAGTACAATTCGCCTGATGAACGAACCTACTTCTCAGTGAATCAACTGAATCGGTTGGCTTTCCATCCAAGGCTTGTTAAGGAAACAAGCAGAGATGTTCGGCCTATGCAAAATGTCTCAGCCTTCTAATCCAAATCCGTTGACATTGCCGTACCACCCCAAAAAAGTTGGAATTGTTTGACCACGACACTTGCAAATGCACTTCGTCAAATCCTTCGCCTATATTGCAGATAGGCTCAATTCTGCCTAGCAACCGGGTCGGGCCATGCGGCTCAGCAGTGAAATTATTCTTTGCGGCTTTGCCGCTTAGAATAAGGCTCGATTTGAAGACAAGCCGCGCACTTTGCGGATTGGCTTCAAACGACGCCCACTGCGTTCCAGCCGCACAAATGGCCCGACCCGGTTGCGCTCACGCGCAACACCCACCAAAAAACCTGCAATCAAGCGCAGAATAAAGAATCGAACCACATATTTTTCCAATCAATCACAGCAATACGCTTTACCAAAAAAAACCAAGGAAAGAGAAGGCTTTGACATGACAGAATACAAGTTTCTCGAACCATACAAGTTTTTGCATAAGGACATTACCCTGAAGAACCGCGTCGTCATTCCGCCAATGACGGAAACGATGGGCTTCCATGATGGTAGCGTCAGCGACGCCGAATTGAGTTATTACGGCACTCACACTGGCGGTGTCGGCATGTTCATCACCGCCGTGGCCAACGTTAACGATTTAGGCAAGGGATTTGAAGGTGAGCTCAGTGTCGCCGATGATCGCTTTATCCCCGGTCTGCGCAAGTTGGCCCATGCGATTCAGCAGAATGGCACCAAGGCTGTTTTGCAGATTTTTAGCGCTGGGCGGATGACCAATAGCCAGGTGCTCCGCGGTCAACAACCGGTTAGCGCCAGCGCGGTCGCAGCGTTGCGGGCAGGCTCGGAAACGCCCCGCGCGTTGTCCACAGAAGAAGTTTACGCGACGATTGCCGATTTCGGTCAGGCTGTGCGCCGGGCGATTCTGGCCGGTTTTGACGGGGTGGAGATTCACGGCGCCAACACTTACTTGATCCAGCAATTTTTCTCTCCCCATTCCAACCAACGGACCGACGAATTCGGGGGTTCTGTGGAGAAACGGATGACTTTCGCCTTGGATATTATTCGCGAAGTCAATCGGGTCGTGGACGAATATGCGACCAAGCCGTTCATTATCGGTTATCGGATCTCGCCTGAAGAAATCGAGAAGCCAGGGATCACGTTTGAGGACACCTTGAAGTTTATCGATGTGCTCAAGGATCAACCTCTGGATTATCTCCACGTTTCCATGGGCAGTGTTTGGCGCAAATCGCTGAACGATCCAAGCATCACCACCCCACTGAACGAGACGATCAAGGCGCACTTGGCTGGGAAAATGCCGCTGATCGTGGTCGGCGACCTGCAAACGCCTGCCGATGTGGAAAAAGCCGCTACAGCTTTCGATTTGGTCGCGATCGGCCGCCAGAGCTTGCGCGAACCACAATGGGTCCAAAAAGTCGAACATCATGACGAGCAAGCGATCCGCTACGCGATCTCGCCAGATGATTTAGACGAATTGGGCATCAAGCCGCCTTTCCTGCAAATTTTGATCGCCCTCAGCGGTGAAAACGGCATTCCACTGACAACTGCCAAGGATGTCAACCAAGCTGCCGCCAACGCTCGGATCGACCACTATCTTAGCGGCGGCAAATAGCGTTCAGACCAATTAACGCTTGAAAAAGTGCTATGTTAGTCAGCATTTAAAAAGTGCCAAAATCAAGCAAGCATTTAAGCAAACGCTGAAAATCCAAGCAAGCATTTAACACGCGCTAAGATTACTCCAGCATTTAAAAAAACGTCAAGACTAGTTGCTTGGCGTTTTTTGTCGGCGTTTGGACGTGAATGAATGGCGATAGCTAACCCTGGATCAGGCGCCGGTGATGGGTTCGTTGCCAACGCCTTCACGTTTTTTTCTAAAGGTGCAATGTCAAGAGTAATTCCGTGCCCGTGGATGCTTGATCGATGAAATTTAGTTTCTTGAGCAGCCCTAGCGAGGGCAAGTTAGCTCGAGCGACTTCGGCTTTGATTGTCGTGATGCCTTGCTCCTTGAGCCACTGGATTACCGCGCTGACCGCTTCAAAAGCGTAGCCGTGCCGCGCTTCGGTTCGGCGGATCGAATAGCCGAGCCAACAGCTATCATCCGCTTGTTTGAGATAAATGTCGCCCAACAACGCGCCGGTCTCGCCGGTCTCGCGGTTAATAATCGCCAGCTGGACGCCATTGGGCAAATCTTCGCCGCTCAGCAAAATGTCCGCGTAAGCCTGTTTCGTCAACCCTTTCAGGCCTTGATAACGCATCCACTCCAAATCATTGTGATAAGCCATAAAACTAGCGAGCTCACTTTCCTGAAAGCGACGAATCAGGCAGCGCTGGGTGTATATTTCCATGGGACTCTCTTTTCGCTGATTATTTGGTCGAACTAACCATATCAAATTTATCAGCTTTTTGCACATCTGGCGAAAAAGTGTCTTAATCCTAGCCAAACTGGTTGATTGGTATTATACTATATATATTGGAACCCCTTTCGAGGGTGATTCCGTGGAACCCCATTAATGGGTGATTCCTTAGAGAGTATCGGCTTGCCCGGTGCTCTCTTTTTTAGTGGTTTTATTTCAAGTCCTTATAACGAACCGCAGCACAGGATTAATTGCGGGAAACTTAGTGTTGACAATTAGTCAGTTGATGCGCTAAACTGGGCGTATTATAAATGTCGAAATGAGGGATCATGCCGTTGAGAATCTAAATTAATTCAAAACAACAGTTGAGCTAAACAGTCTTGTTGAACAACAAGGGGGTTCTCTGTGCGTTTTTGGATCGATTTAGTGCTCAAGGGTGTGGTCTCTTTTTGTGTCCAATTTGCCACAATAAAACCTTGCTAGCATGATCCCTGCGCAGACTGATTGGTGATTACTGCCTGTAGGGAGATTGGCCGCAGCTTACGCTGCGAAATTCGGGGCGAGCTCGCTGTGGGCGCTGTTTTGAGCCAATCCGCAAAGTGCGCGGCTTGTCTCAAAATCAGGCCTTGTCCTAAGCGGCAAAGCCGCCAAGGACAATTTCACGGCGATCTCACCCCGAATTTCTCCGCTCCAGCCGCTCAACGTTTTAACAGCCGGTTGAGCACTCACGCCGACTGGCAAGCTATTGCTAATTGATGGGGAACCACGCAATTGACGGCCGTGGTTAGTGGTCACCAGCTTTAAATTGGCGACACCAGTACAACCTGCTTGATGAACTAGGACATGATCTTGATGAATCAGTTGAATTGGTCGTCACTCAAGGATTGTTTAGGAAACAGGTAAAGATATTCAACCAATGCAAACTGTCCCAACCAACAAATCCGAATTCGTTGGCATTGCCGTACCACCCTAAAAGGGTGATTGTTTGACCTCTAGCTTGCAAAACCACTTTGCCTAATACCCAACTTTGATTGCAGATAGGCTCAATTCTGTTCAGCAACCGGCTGGGACTGCGCGGCTCAGTGGTGAAATTGTCCTTGGCGGCTTTGCCGCTTAGGACAAGGCTCGATTTGAAGACAAGCCGCGTACTTTGCGGATTGGCTTCAAACGATGCCCACCACGTTCCAGTCCGCAACAGCAGTCCCAGCCGGTTGCGCTCACGCGCGACACCCATCACAACTGCAATCAAACGAACATTAATAAATAGAATCGCATTTTTCAAAAAGTATCCCGAGGTGATCAATCTATGTCCAAAATTGAAATCAAAGACCTAACCTTCGGCTACGATCAACAAGGCACGCTCTTGTTTGACCACGCCGACTTAAATTTAGAATCGACCTGGAAACTAGGCCTGATCGGACGCAACGGCCGGGGGAAAACGACCCTGCTGAAGTTGTTGCAACATCAGCTCCCTTTTTCTGGGCAAATCAACCAACCGCTGAATTTCGTTTACTTTCCGCAAACGATCGCCGACCCAACACATTTGACTTACCAATTGATTGAGAGCCTGTCGCCCAGCGAATTGTGGGAGGTCCAGCGGGAATTGAACTTGTTGCAAGTGGATGAAGGCGTGCTGTGGCGGCCTTTTGCTGACCTGTCTGGCGGCGAGCAGACGAAGGTTTTGTTGGCGTTGTTGTTCACGGATACGACCAACTACCCGCTGATCGACGAACCGACCAATCACTTGGATCTGCAAAGTCGCCAACAAGTCGCCCGCTATTTGCGCCAGAAACAGCAGGGGTTCATTGTGGTCAGTCACGATCGTCATTTCATTGATGAAACGACCGACCATATTTTGGCCATTGATAAGGCCAAGTTGACCTTGATGCAAGGGAATTTCAGCAGTTACGAGCAGCAAAAGCGGCAACAAGATGATTACGAACAGGCGCAAAATAGCAAACTTAAAAAGGATATCGGACGCTTGCGCCAAACCGCGGCGGAAAAGGCGGCCTGGTCCCATTCCCGTGAGAAAGACAAATACGGGCAACAACACGTCAAAAACAGTGGCGCGATCGGCGATACCGGCTTTATCGGCGCCCGCGCCGCCCGGACGATGAAACGGTCGAAGAATCTCCAACATCGGATGGAAACAGAGATCAGCGAAAAAGAGACGCTCCTGAAAAATATCGAATATATTGATCCCTTGGGCATTAATTTTCAACCGACTTTTCGCAAGAACTTGTTGACAGTGAAAAATTTCCAATTGAGCTATGAAAAGGATCAGCCTTTATTTCAACCGGTCAGTTTCCAATTGGAGCGCGGCCAACAATTGGCGCTGGTCGGTCCCAACGGCGTGGGTAAATCGTCATTGATCCGCACACTTTTAGGCGAGTTCCGCGGTATCCGTAGCGGTGAATTCCAAATGTCAAATCAGCTCAAGATCAGTCGGGTGCGGCAGGATTATCAAGATAACCGCGGTTCGCTGGCCGACTTCGCTGAATCGCAGCGCTTGGATTACCAGCTGTTCTTGAATAACCTGCATAAGCTGGGCTTGCCGCGCAACGCCTTTTCCAGTCGAATCGAGCAGTTGAGCATGGGCCAGCAGAAGAAAGTCGAGTTGGCCAAATCCCTAGCGCAACCGGCGGAACTGTATTTATGGGATGAGCCGCTGAATTATTTGGACGTTTTCAATCAGGAACAATTGGAACAACTGATCGCCGATTTTCAGCCCACCTTATTGTTGATCGAACATGACCAGGACTTCATCGCCCACGTCACCGACCAAGTCATCCAGCTTCGCCCGCAATCCTAGCGCGGCGGACGGGGCCAATGTACCGACCACCGCTCCCAATCCTGAGCCGATCTACCTGATCCAAAGCCGATCTAATCGAATTTTCTGATATAGAACAGTCTGGCCTAATAGCCCGAACTGTTCTGTTTTCTGTACCAAAAATATTTTCTCGCAACTTTTCAAAGGTGCCACACGCGACTATCTTTCTGAAATATGCGGCTTGTTGCCAGCCTATTTACAGAAATAGTCGTGATCATTCGGCTGGGTCAGCATTCTAAAAGCGCTGATTTTCCCCTGTACCAGTGGATTTCAAACGCTTTACATCTGTTTTCATTCGTTCTAGGATGAAGTTGTCAGAACCTGAACAAATTTGAAAGAGATGTTGAAAATGGCTAAGTTAGCGACGACAGCAATCAGCGCGCCCAGTGTCGACGACGCGATCAACCAATTGGTCAGCCGTGGGGTGGTGGCCTTCAAGCAATATCAGAATTACGATCAGACGCAAGTGGACGCGATCTGCGCCGCGATCGTGCGCACCGCGATCCGGCACGCCAAGGAATTGGCCTTTCTCGCCTACAAGGAGACCGGGCGAGGCAACGCTGAGGATAAAGCGATCAAGAATATTTATGCCAGTCAATACATTTGGAATGAGATCAAAGACGACCAAACCGTAGGCGTGATCAGTCGCGACGGCCACAATGGTTTGGAGAAAATCGCAGAACCACTAGGGGTGATTGCCGGGGTAACGCCGGTGACCAATCCCACTTCCACAGTGATTTTCAAGATTTTGCTGGCTTTGAAAACGCGGAACGCGATTATTTTCGGCTTGCATCCCCAAGCTCAAGAATGCGGCAGCGCCACCTGTCAACTTTTGGCCACGGCGGCGGTCAACGCGGGAGCGCCGGCGAATTTGATCCAGTGGATTCAGCAACCAAGCATTGCGGCCACATCCGCGTTGATGAACCATCCGCAAGTCAACTTGGTCTTGGCCACCGGCGGCCCCAGCATGGTCAAAGCCGCCTATTCCACCGGCAAACCAGCGATGGGTGTCGGCCCCGGCAACGCGCCGGCCTACATTGAGAAAACCGCCAACATCGCCAACGCCGTCGCTGACATCATCATGTCGAAGACTTTCGACAATGGCATGATCTGCGCCTCGGAAAACAGCATTGTCGTCGATCGCGACGTTCTCGAAGCGGTCAAACAAGAATTTCAGCGGCAAGGCGCCTTTTTCGTGGCGCCAGCCGACGTGGCCAAGTTAAGCGCCACCGTGATCGATCCGGCGCGCCACACCGTCCGCGGCCCGATCGCCGGACAAAGCGCCACCCGTATCGCTGACTTGGCCGGTATCAAAGTCCCCGCGAACACCAAATTGTTGATTGGCGAAATCGCCGGCATCGGCCCCAACTATCCCCTTTCCGGAGAAAAGTTGTCCCCGGTTTTGTCCATGTATGTGGCCAATAATCAGCAAGCCGCCTTCAGTATTTGCCTGGGACTGTTGAATTACGGCGGCTTAGGCCACACTGCCGTCGTCCACTCCCAAGACAACGATTTGATCGAACGCTTTGGCGCCATGATGCCCGCTTGCCGGATCCTGGTCAACACCCCTGGCTCCCTAGGCGGCATCGGCGGTCTCTTCAACAAGCTGACCCCTTCCCTGACTTTAGGCACCGGTTCCTACGGCAAAAACTCGATCTCCCACAATTTGACCGACTTCGATTTGTTGAATATCAAAACCGTCGCCCGGGCAACCCGGCGGCCCCACGAATTGATCAACGAGATCCGCGATGTTTTACACGAATATTAGGAGAACACAGCCGCTTAAGCGACTGCAGTAATTGTCGCCTTGGCAAAAAACCTCCCAGCATACTAAAGCACATTTTAGTATGCTGGGAGGTTTTTCTAGGGAGAACAGCTTTGACCCAGACTTTTGCGTTGCGGCGCAGCACTGACGCTCGCCTAAAATTTTGAATGATCCGACTTTGAACGCCGCCATTCGATTTCTTGGGCGGTCGTTTTTTACAACCTTGGTGTTAGCCACTCACGGCCAACCCTAATTAGGCAAGGCCAGCGCTTGCAACATTTTCCGCTGGACCGTGGGCAAGGCCGCCGTGGGGAAATCTGCCGCCGCGAACCAACGGCCGGGCAAATTGGCCAAATCGGGCACCTGCGGCAACTCCGCCGTCAATAAGTGCAATTGCCACTGCCGGTGGGTAAAGGTGTGCTTGACCAGCGGCAAACGCGGATCACGCAGCGGGAGTGGTGTCGGCCACCCACTCACCGCCTGCCACGCCGTCGTCACCGCCGCCAATAACGCCTGTTCGCTAGCAACAGTTTTTTCTGATTGGGTTTGCGACAGCTGACTTTGTCCGGACTGGTCTCCTTGATTTGTGCTCAACAGCTCATCTTGATCCAACAAGGGGAACAGCCACAACCGCGCCAACATCCCCGTGGTCGGCCGCTGCAACAAGAGCCACCCCGCCGGACTATGGATCGCCAAGGCGAAATAATGCTGGACCACCGGCCGGGCTTTTTTCTGGCGCACGGGATATTGCAAACTCGTCCCTGCCGCCGCGCTGGCATCAAAACGGCGCAAAGGTGACTGGGCCTCATCTGGATTCTTGGCGGTCATGTAACGGGTGCCGATGTCCATGATCGCCTGATTGAAATCGCCCGGGCGCGCCGGGTCGATCAAGCGGGCGATGATCGCGCTGAATACCAAGCGCGTCTGCGGCTTGGTGATATCCAAGTCGATTTCCAACAAACGGGCAAAGACGCGAAAAGCATTGCCATCCACTGCCGGCACTGCCTCACCGAAAGCAATACTTGCGATCGCGCCGGCAGTATAGGGCCCAACGCCAGCCAGATCGACCAATTCGGCGGCTGTGCGCGGCCAAACACCGGCGTAGTCATGCACCAATTGTTGCGCCGCCTTTTGCAAGTTACGGGCCCGGGAATAGTAGCCCAACCCTGACCATAATTGCAACAATTGTTCTTCCGGCACCGTCGCCAAATCTTGAATCGTCGGTAGCGCCGCCAAAAAGCGTTGGTAGTATGGGATCACGGTTTGTACTTGGGTTTGTTGCAACATGATTTCACTCAAGAGGATATGATACGGCTCTTGATCTTGGCGCCAAGGCAGGTCGCGGCCCTCGGTGTCGTACCAGCGCAACAATGTCTGGCGGAACGCGGCGATTTTTTCGGGTGACCAGGTCAAATAATGGTCGGCCAAACTTTCTATGGTTGCTCTTGCTACGGTTGCTTGTGTCTTACTCATTTTCTGCTGCCCCACTTCTCTTGAATACTGCGCTAAGCGTACCCGAATTTTCCGCCTTTTGCAAAAAAACTGGTGTGGTTGGGACTGCTTATTCTGGTTTAAAGTAGATTGGCCGCAGCTTGCGCTGCGAAATTCGGGGTGAGCTCGCTGTGGGCGCTGTTTTGAGCCAATCCGCAAAATGCGCGGCTTGTCTCAAAATCAGGCCTTGTCCTAAGCGGCAAAGCCGCCAAGGACAATTTCACGGCGATCTCACCCCGAATTTCTCCGCTCCAGCCGCTCAACGTTATAACAGCCGTTTGAGCACTCACGCCATTTGGCAAGCTATTGTCAATTGATGGGGAGCCACGCAATTGACGGCCGTGGTTAGTGGTTACCAGCTTTAAATTGGTGACACCAGGACAGTCAGTCTGATGAACTGAGGCAAGTTCTTGGTGAATCTGGAAGAATTCGGTGAAAACGGTGTCCTAGTACGCTTCAAGCCCCAGTAATTAAAAAATAATTTTAGCGTTTATGGGCGATCCAGTCGAGATAATCCCACAATTGGGTGGTCAATATCTGAATAATTAATCTCCGTCGCGTGATTGCGCTCCGTGATTCTTGCCAAAATTAGAATCGCGATCAGCTTGTTAATCCTGATCGACTAGGCTTGGATCAATGATCTCGCCGTTCAAAGCAACGTCATCATTAGAATAACGTTGATATTGACATTAATCTCATAACAATTATAATAGAAATCAATAAGTACTTGGGATTCACCCACTTAGAACCGCGGATGCAGGACAATAAGGAGGTAACGACGAATGAACACGACGGATTGTAGCAGCGATACAGTGACCTACCTGTATCATTTACCGATGCGGAAAGAATATGAGAACGTCGCTAAAGTCAAAACGACCAGTTGTACCGTACACACTAAGAAGTGTGTGGTTCACTGTCGCGACTAGTTTCGGACACAAATTTCAGAATTGGTTCCAAGCTGAATTGTCACCAACGATTCAGCTTTTTTGCTATCTTCATTTGACTTGCCATTTTTCTATCACGAATGGATCGCCGTCCTCATAATAGTCAACCCACGCCCGCAAATCCAAGAAGCGCGACAAGACCGGCTGATAACGAAAACGCCCCGCTCCCCACATTTCCGCCCATGCAAAAACTCCTCTCCAGCCAGATAAGCTTTGATTATTTGCTTATCTGGCCAGCGAGGAGGATGGTTCTGATTGAGTGGTCGCGATTTTTGTCACTGAACGCGAACCGCAAACCCCGTTATGGACGCGGCACGTCATTACCCAAGGCAGTGAAGCGTGGGTTGTCGCGGCCGGCTTCGCGTTCTTGGTCGATGGCCTTTTGGGCGGCGAGGTTGAGGTAATTGAACGGATAGTCGAAGTTGGGTTGGAACAGCATGTCCACGTAGGCCAAATCATCAATGGTGTTGTCGTTTTGGATCGCCAAGGAGATGGTATTGGCGGATTGGGCGATCTCGTGTTTACTGATCAATTGACAGCCGAGGATGCGGCGGGTTTCTTGGTCATAGATCAGGACGATCTTGATTTTGTCGGTGGTGGGCATGTAAGTTGGGCGCCACGTGTCTTCATAAATGATTTGTTGCGCTTTGAAGCCGTTGCGCAGCGCGTATTTGTAAGTCAGGCCAGTGGTGGCGATGCTGTAATCGAACAGTTGCAGCGCCGATGTGGCTTGCGTGCCCATGTAAGGCATGGTGTTGCCGAAGATGTTCGTCGCCGCTAAGACCGCTTGCCGAATCGCGTTGGTGGCTAATGGCGTGTACGCCGGCCGACCGGTGGGATTGAAGCGGACGGCGCAACTGTCTCCCGCCGCGTAAATATCTGGGTTGGACGTCTGCATGAATTTATTGGTCAAAAGCGCGCCATGCCGATCCATCTGCACTTGATTGCGCAACAACGTCGTGCTCGGCACAAAACCCGTACAAACAATCGCCAAATCAGCGCTGAAAGCCTCACCTGACATAGTCTTGATCAACAGGTCGCCCTTTTCGTCGCTGGTGAATTCTGAAACGCGCTGGTTCAAGTGGATCTCCACTTGGTGCGCCTCCAACAATTCCGTGACCTTAGCGGAAATTTCTGGGCCGATGTAGTGGTGCATCACCTGCGCGCCTGAGGTCAGTAACAACACTTCATGGTTGGTCTGGGCGTAGCTTTCGGTAATCTCGGTGCCCGAATAACCAGCGCCAATCACGGCGATCCGATGATTATGCTGGGCAGTTTCGTAGATTTCTTGTGCCTGTTGGAAATTTTTGCACAAAAGTACCTTGGATTCGTCGATCCCGGAAAGTGGCGGAACCGCCGCGGTTGAACCGGTACACATAATCAACTTATCATAAGAGTCATCGATCATTTCCCCCGTCTTGATGTTGACGGCGCGCAGGCGTTTGCTGACGGTGTTGATGCTGAGAACATTATGATGGGTCCGGATATCCGCGCCTTGTTGCTGCAATTCTTCCAGCGACGAATAGAACATGTCTTCCAAGTTCTTAACCTTACCCCCCAGGTATAGGTAAATCCCACAGGAAAGAAACGAAATATCATCATTTCGCTCATAGATCGTCACTTCTGTTTCTGGATGTGTTTTCAAAATCTGCGCCGCTGCGATCGTTCCCGCATGCGTGCAGCCGACAATTACAACTTTCATTTTGGATCCCCCTCTGGCGAATTGGTCTAACCGGCTTGCGCGTAGCGGCCCTAATTCTTGCCGCGTTTTGGCCAAACTTGGGTCAATCAATTCCCCGTTCTTACTTTTTGTAGTACAATTATCTTTAGTATACCGCATTCCGCGCAAACGTGGATAGACTTATTATACCCTATCAACAGGGTTGACGATTGGGGGAGCTATTATGTATCGCTATTTTATCCAACCGCAATTCAACAAATTCGCCAATTCTGTTTTCGGCTATGAAATGCTGATTCGCAAATGGGGCGGCGACCGCTGGCAATTGCCCAAGGACTTCGCCTCGATCCCGATCGCGATCCAAACCGATCTGTTGCGCAAAGTCGGGCAGGAGTTAGCGCTCAAGGTGGAATCGATCTCCTTTAATTTGAACCGCACTCAGTTTATTAATGATGACATCAGCGCTGCCTTGATCGCGACCCAGCATCAAATCTATCCGATCGTGCTCACCGTCGAAGTGACCGAGGAACCCACTGACCGCGTGGGGGTGGCCCAACTCCTGCCGAAAATCGTCGAATATAATGACCACGGCATCGAGATCAGCTTGGACGACGTGGCCACTGGGGTCAACACGTTGGATCACATCGAGCCGCTACTGCCCTTTGCCGCCGAGATCAAAGTCGCGATGCAGAACTTCCGGGCCGAACACCGCGAGAACGAAATCAGCGCCCAGTTGCAACAATGGATCGCCATCGCCAAGGAATACCAACTCCGCCTGATTTTGGAAGGCGTGGAAAATGACGCCGAAGATGAAATGGCCGACGACTATGGCATCGCGATCCGCCAAGGCTATTTCTACGGCAAGCCCCATCTATTCAAGCTGCGCGAGGACGACCTGACCAACGACCAGCTTCGTAGCTAAGCTTAGGTGGCTGGGCGGTGTGTGTGGTTCTATGTTGGCCGCAGCTTGCGCTGCGAAATTCGGGGTGAGCTCGCTGTGGGCGCTGTTTTGAGCCAATCCGCAAAGTGCGCGGCTTGTCTCAAAATCAGGCCTTGTCCTAAGCGGCAAAGCCGCCAAGGACAATTGGTTCTTTCTAAACTTTGGCGAAGACGCGATCAACACTGATATAGCAGCTTTCATGACGACGAATAAATACGCCAACTAAATTAATTGGAGCGATAGGAAATAAATGGCCACATCAAGCCAACCTATTATCTAATGTTGCGTGTTGCAATTTCTCAAATTCCGGAAGCAAGCCTCTCGATTATCGAGAAATTTTCAGGCCATTCGCCAAACGTTAGAAAGAACCGGACAATTTCACGGCGATCTCACCCCGAATTTCTCCGCTCCAGCCGCTCAACGTTTTAACAGTCGTTTGAGCACTCACGCCAATTGGCAATCTATTGCCAATTGATGGGGATCCCCGCAATTGATGGCCGTGGTTAGTGGGTACCAGCTTTAAATTGGTGACACCAGTGCAGTCTGTCTGATGAACAGACCAGATTCTCGATGAATCTGCCACATCGGTCGGTTTCCAACCAGAATCCGTTCAAGTGCGATAATGATGTTCAGCTCACACAATGTGTCCCGATCTCCTAATCCAAATCCGTTGGCATTGCTGTACCACTCCAAAATTGGTAATTGTTTTGACCTCTCGCTTGCAAAACCACTTCGTCAGATACCCAACTTCGATTGTAGATGAGCTCGATTCTGCCTAGCAACCGCCTCAGGACGTGTGGCTCAGCGGTGAGATTATTCTTAGCGATTTATCGCTTAGAATAAGGCCTGATTTTGAGACAAGCCGCCGGGCTTGCGGATTGGCTCAAAACAGTGCCCACCGCGTTCCAGCCACGACAAACGTCCTGAGGCGGTTGCGTTCCCATCCAAACCCTACCACACCGGCAATCAAGCACGGATCAGTTGGTATTGCCGTACCACCAAAAAAGGGACGATTGTTTTGACCTCTACCTTGCAAAAGCACTTCGTCAAATCCTTCACCTTGATTGCAGATCAGCTCAATTCTGCCTAGCAACTATTTTGGCGGCTGGGCTTTGCTTCCAGAAGCCTGGCGTAGTTAAGCGGAAAAGTCAGTTGTGTGGAACACGTTTCAATAGCGCACAACTAATGACCTTGGCTAGTGGGGCTCAGTTCGATCTAGGCGACATCACTAAACAATCATCAGCGTCAGTCCCCAATTGTTACTGGGAACTGGCTTTTTTTGTTGGCGCCTCGATCGTCATTTTCCGGAAAACAGGCGGCAAAAATTGCCTGAGAATATCACAAGGCTAACTGTTTCTTATGGGATTGAAGGCTGACCGCCTGGCTAGACAAGAAATTAAGGCCTATCGGTTTATTTCACTAACTCATCGACTTGAATCATGCGATACTTTGCTTGAATCCAAGAATCAACCCACTGGAGATGAGCAAAGTGAAAACTCTCAAAGCTTGCTGGCAACATTTTCCGGTCACTCTAATCTACGTGGTTGTCGGCTTGCTGGCAATTTTAGCGCCACTGGTCAGCGGTCTTGGTTCGAGCCAAATCAACCGCATACTCGGAGGGACGATCAATGAATTAGGACAACATCAATTTTATCGTTTGATCACCGCGACTTGGCTTTACACCGGGCATTGGGGCTGGTGGAAATTATTGGTGTGCGGTCTGTTAGTGTTGATCGGCGAAGATTATTTAGGTCACCGCACCATCGCCTGGCTGGTTCCCGTCACCGGCATCCTCTCCAGCCTTGGATTGGCCGGTTTGCGCTTCGCCTTACAGGACGCGCTACGGCCACGGCGGCATCCCCTGAACGATCCTTATTTCGACTACGCCAGCCTCCGCACGCTTCAAGTTGGCGCCACCCCCGTGATTTGCGCCTTATGCCTCTTCCTGCTGCTCATGTGGAGCTTTCAAAATCTTCCCCCGCAACGGCTAGGTAAGCTGAGCGGGCTGATCAAGGGCTTGATCGGCGGGCTGCTTTTGGTTAATTTGTTGCCCGCGTTGCTAGCGGCCCCGCTGTTTCACCACCCCTACCAACTTAGCACGATCACTCAGATCATTGGTTTTAGCGTGGGCCTATTGTTGTACTTAGGCACTAGTTTGGTGTGGCATTGGCAACATTTGAGTCCAATGGCGAAAAAAATAGCTTTGATTGCAGTTGTGATGGGTTTGGGTGTGGACGCAACCGCCTCAGGACGTTTGTCGTGGCTGGAAACGTGTTCACCGACCCAGCTCCCTGCGCTTAGCTACGCAATTGTTCCGGAAGCAAAGTACGGCTTCCAAAACAATTGCTAGGCTAATGCTCAGGAGCTACCCGGGTCGGTTCACACTCTGTTTCGAACGCGGTGGGCATCGTTTGAAGCCAATTCCAAAAGCGGGAATTGTCTTCAAATCGAGCCTTGTCCTAAGCGGCAAAGCCGCAAAGGACAATTTCACCGCTGAGCCACACGTCCTGAGGCGGTTGCTAGGCAGAATTGAGCTTATCTGCAATCGAAGCGAAGGATTTAACGAAGTGGTTTTGCAAGCTAGAGGTCAAACAGTTGCCCATTTTTTTGGTGGTACAGCAATGCCAACGGATTGGGATTAGTAGGTCGGTACAGTTTGCATTGATTGGACATCTTTACCTGTTCCCTAGACAATTCACGGGTGGAAATCGACCGATTCAGCTGAGTCATCAAGAACTTACCTTGGTTCATCTGACAGACTGCGCCGGTGTCACCAATTTGAGGCTGGTAACCACAAGCCACGGTCGTCAATTGCGTGACTCCCCATCAATTGACCATAGCTTGCCAATTGGCGAGAGTGCTCAACCGGCTGTTATAACGTTGAGCGGCTGGAGCGGAGAAATTCGGGGTGAGATCGCCGTGAAATTGTCCTTGGCGGCTTTGCCGCTTAGGACAAGGCCTGATTTTGAGACAAGCCGCGCACTTTGCGGATTGGCTCAAAACAGCGCCCACAGCGAGCTCACCCCGAATTTCGCAGCGCAAGCTGCGGCCATCATACTTTTACAAAAACAAGCAAATTCCGCAAGTTTAGCGTCAGAAAAGGTTATACTAAAGGCAGTTACACTTGGAAAAAGTTAGGAGGATGTTTCATGGTAGCAACAATCAAATTAGGTCAATCGACGGTCAACGCTACCCCATTAGGCTTAGGCACCAATGCGGTGGGCGGTCACAATCTTTTCCCAGGATTAGACGATGAAACGGGCCGGGCGATTGTCCGCGCCGGCCTGGATAATGGCATCAATTTATTGGACACGGCCTTCGCGTACGGGCTCGGCGCTTCGGAAACCCTGATCGGCGAGGCAATCAAGGGTTATGACCGCAGCAAAATCGTCATCGCCACCAAGGCAGCCCAGCATGTCCACGCCGATGGGACGATGACCATCGACAATTCACCCGCTTTTCTGAAGCAAGCGGTGGCGGAAAGTTTGCAACGGCTCCAAACAGATTACATCGATTTGTTCTACATTCATTTTCCCGATGAGCATACCCCGAAGGATGAAGCGGTCCAAGCCCTGAACGAACTGAAACAAGCAGGCAAGATCCGAGCGATCGGGGTGTCCAACTTCTCGCTGGCTCAATTAAAAGAGGCCAATCAGGATGGCCTAGTCGATGTGGATGAAGAGCAATATAGCCTGCTCCACCGCGACCAAGAAACGGAGCGCTTCGCTTACTTGCAAGCTCACCAAATTTCGTTTGTGCCTTTCTTCCCACTAGCGTCAGGATTACTGACCGGCAAGTATCACGAGGCCGTTAGTTTCCCCGCCGATGATATTCGCCATGATAATCCTGATTTTCAGGGCGCTCGTTTTGCGCAGATCATCGCGCAGATCTACCAATTGACGCCGATCGCGGCGGCGCACCAAGCGACGATTGCCCAAGTTGTGCTGGCTTGGTACATCCAGAATCCCGCCATCGCCGTGGTTATCCCCGGCGCTAAACGGGTCAAGCAGGTCGTCAGCAATGCCCACGCGCTTAAAATCAATTTGAGCGCCGCTGAGTATCAACAGATCGATCAAATTTTCCGCTGATCGTTAATGCCCAGCAATATCAAAATAGCCCATTACCTTTCGACTTCACGCCATGGCGTCTATCGGGGTAACGGGCTGTTTTTTACTTGTTCGAAAAGTATGAGGGCTACGCTAAAAGTAGATTGGCCGCAGCTTGCGCTGCGAAATTCGGGGCGAGCTCGCTGTGGGCGTCACTTTGAGCTTCGCAAAGCCCGCGAATCTCAAAGCTGAGCCTTATTCTAAGCGGCAAAGCCGCTAAGAATAACGACACGGCGATCTCACCCCGAATTTCTCCGCTCCAGCCGCTCAACGTTTTAACAGCCGTTTGAGCACTCACGCCGACTGGCAAGCTATCGCCAATTAATGGGGGAGTCACGCAATTGACGACCGTGGTTAGTGGTTACAAGCTTTAAATTGGTGACACCAGTGCAGTCTGTTTGATGAACTCGAGCAGAATCTTGACGAATCAACTGAATAGATCGGTTTTCCACTCGTGGATTGTTAAAAAAACGAGTGGAGATGTTCAGCCTACGCAAAGTATACCGGTCTCCTAATCCAAATCCGTTGGCCTTGCCGTACCACTCAAAAAGGGCGATTGTTTGACCGCTTACTTGCAAATGCAGTTCGTCAAATACTCAACTTCGATTGCAGATAGGCTCAATTCTGCCTAGCAACCGCCTCAGGACGTGTGGCTCAGCGGTGAGATTATTCTTAGCGATTTATCGCTTAGAATAAGGCTCGATTTGAAGACAATTCCCGCTTTTGGAATTGGCTTCAAACGATGCCCACCGCGTTCCAGCCACGACAAACGTCCTGAGGCGGTTGCGTCCCCATCCAAACCCACCACACCCGCTACACCGGCGTGCTTCCGGCGGCGGTGATCACCCGCGCTTTCACGCTGGTCACCCCGATATTTTCCCGCAATAAACGGGCATAGATCGTGGCCATGGCCGGCAACGGTTCGGCGCCGCTAAAGGAATAAACCACGCTCATCAGCGGCTGGATCGCAGTGTCAAAATTGACCGCGGCGCGGCGGCTGTCAATGGTGGGATTGCCGAAAGGGCCGACCGAATCGAACAGCGTGGGCAACGCAGCAATGTTGATCTGACCTTTGCCGATCCCGGCGTAGGTTGAGCCCCCGCTGGCGCCGGGCGCCACGTGATCGATCCAGATAAGGCATTCAGATTATACGAGCCGATGGAAAAACCGCTGAAGATCGACATCAGATTATTGATCTCGACCACATTATTGATCTGATAAACTTCTTGGCCCTTGACCAACCGGCGCAACATCGCCTCGGCGGTATTGCGGTAACTGGCCTGCGCTTTGCCTAAAGCCCGATAAGCCGCGCGGGTCGCGGCGATCTGGGGCATCTGGGCGATCACTGGTAGATCCAAGCGCGCCGCTTGCTTCGCGCCCAATTTGATGAACTTGGCTTGTAACGCTGGTGAGCTGAAGGTGACTTCAGCTTGATAATCCAGCACCAACAAGCTGGCCTTGGGGACGACCTGAGTCAATTCAGGCGCGATCGTGATTTCCATAAAAAACCGCCCACTTTCTTTTTTTAACTGCCCACTCTTGATTGACAAGCAAGCAGAAACTAATATTTATATTATACCACCCACCCCGACCGCGCCGTGCATTTCTGCCGGCAGAGGCTTACAATGGTCTAGTAAACTTTTTGAGAAGGTGTGCTTAATGACAAAACGTATTAAAGGTTCATGTACCACAGTTCTGGTTGGCAAGAAAGCATCGATCGATGGCTCAACGATCATCGCGCGAAACGAAGACGGCGCCGCGCCGCTAAATCCGGAAAAATTCGTCTTCGTCAAGGCGGCGGACCAACCCCGGCATTATCAAGCGGTCTTGAGCAAATTCAATCTAGATTTGCCGAACGATCCTTTGGCCTATACCTCCACGCCGGACGCGGTTTCGGGGCACGGCACTTGGGCCGCGGCAGGGATCAACAGCGCCAATGTGGCAATGACCGCCACCGAAACGATCACCTCAAATTCGCGGATTTTGGGCGTGGACCCACTGGTTGACGCTGGTTTGGGCGAAGAAGACATGACCACGATCACCCTGCCCTACATTCACAGCGCGCGGGAAGGCGTTCTGCGCTTAGGCAGCCTTTTGGAAAAATATGGCACCTACGAAATGAACGCGATCGCTTTTTCCGACAAGGATGAAGTCTGGTACTTCGAAACCATCGGCGGACATCACTGGGCCGCCATCCGCATTCCCGATGACGCCTACGTGATCGCGCCTAATCGCCTGAACATCGATCAATTCGACTTCGCCGCCGACAACACCTTGTTTGCCCACGACCTGCCCGATTTGATCGCGACTTATCACCTGAACCCCGATCCCGACCAAGTCAACCTGCGCCATATTTTTGGTAGCAGCACCATTAAGGATACCCGCTACAACAACGCCCGCGCGTGGTACGGCCAAAAGTATTTCAACCCTGAACGCGTGCAGGACCCGATCGATCAAGACCTGCCCTTCATTTGTCACACCAACCACAAGATCACCATTGAAGACCTAAAGTTCGTCCTCA
The DNA here is from genome assembly GCF_054785215.1 of Lapidilactobacillus salsurivasis. Taxonomy (NCBI): domain Bacteria; kingdom Bacillati; phylum Bacillota; class Bacilli; order Lactobacillales; family Lactobacillaceae; genus Lapidilactobacillus; species Lapidilactobacillus salsurivasis. Next base: position 67,607 of record NZ_BAAABI010000003.1, read on the forward strand.
GCTCCCACTATCAAAATACCCCCTACGACGCTTATGGCACCGGCACTGACGCCCAACGGAAGCAGTTTCGGCCGATCGGGATCAACCGTAATCAGGAATTACACATTTTGCAAATCCGCAATGATGTGCCCGCCAGCATCGCCGGGATCCACTGGCTGGCGTTTGGTCCCAACACCTTCAATGCGGTGGTGCCATTTTACGCCAACGTGACCGACACCCCAGCTAGCTACCGCGGCACCGGCGAATGCGATCCGTCCAAGGCTTACTGGCTCAGCAATGTCCTGGCGCTGATCGGCGATAGCAACTTCGGCCTTTACGAAGACCAAGAGAACCTCTTCGAAGAAAACACCGTCGCCGCTTGCCGGCATTTGCAACACGAAACCGACGCCCAAGCCACAGCGCAATCCGATCTACCCGCCTACCTGACCGCCGTTAATGAAAAAATGGCCGCGATCGCCATGGCCAACAGCAACAAGTTGCTGGGCCAAATGTTGGCGCTCGGCGAACCACAAATGAAATTACAGTTCACATTGCACGATTAACCAGAGTGCGGAACACAACGAGTTGACTTTGAGCATTAACCTAGCTAGGATTTTGGAGGCTGGTCTTAGCCTCCAGAAGCCTAGCGTAGTTAAGCGCAGAAGTCAGTTGTGTGGAGCACGTTTCAAAACAGAGTGCGAACCGACCTGGGTAGCTTCTGAGCATTAACCTAGTAAAAGTAGATTGGCCGTAGCTTGCGCTGCGAAATTCGGGGTGAGCTCGCTGTGGGCGCTGTTTTGAGCCAATCCGCAAAGTGCGCGGCTTGTCTCAAAATCAGGCCTTGACCTAAGCGGTAAACCGCTAAACGTGTTCACCGACCTAGCTTCCTCCGCTTAGCTACGCAACTATTCCGGAGGCAAGGCCCAGCCTCCAAAATAGTTGCTAGGCTAATGCTCAGAAGCTGACCAGGTCGGCTCGCACTCTCAACCATTTCACGGCGATCTCACCCCGAATTTCTCCGCTCCAGCCGCTCAACGTTTTAACAGCCGTTTGAGCACTCACGCCGACCAGCAGGCTATTGCTAATTGATGGTGAACCACGCCATTGACGGTCGTGGTTAGTGGTTACCAGCTTTAAATTGGTGACACCAGTACAGTCTGTCTGATGAACTGGCCTAGTTCTCAGCGAATCAGTTTGATTGGTCGGTTTCCACCCACGAATAGTCAAAGAAACAAGTAGAGATGTTCAACCAATGCAAACTGTACCAACCAACAAATCTAAATCCGTTGGCATTGCCGTGCCACCTCAAAAATGGGCGATTGTTTGACCTCTAGCTTGCAAAAGCACTTTGTCAGATATCCAGCTTCGATTGCAGATAAGCAGATAGCTGCCTAGCAACCGGGTCGGGCCATGCGGCTCAGCAGTGAAATTATTCTTTGCGGCTTTGCCGCTTAGAATAAGGCTCGATTTTGAGACAAGCCGCGGGTTTTGCGGATTGGCTCAAAACGATGCCCACTGCGTTCCAGCCGCACAAATGGCCCGACCCGGTTGCGTCCCCATCCAAACCCAACTCCTCTGCCATCAAGCGAAAAATCATGAATAGAACCCAGTTGCGCTCACGCGCAACACCCTCCGCCTGCAATCCATGCAACTCAAAAAAATTCGCCGATCAATTAAGATCGACGATTTTTTTATTCAAAGAACGTTATCAGGGCAACTGCTTGACCATGGCGGCGGTCAGGTGGTACTGATCACCATACATGCGCCATTGTAACGGTAATTTCAATTGGAAGTTGCCGGCCTTGATCAACTGCCGCTGGACCTGCAGCCGCGACAGATCCTGATGGGCCGTTTCCGCCAACATGACCGGTTGGCGCGCGGCTAGAAAGGCTTTGAGATAGGTGGCTTGCTTGCCACCTTGGGCAGGTGTTGGGGCCTTTCTCAACGCGGCGGCGCGAATGCCTTGGAAGCTGTCGGTCTCCGCCTTGGTTCCGGGGCCATGGACCACCAACGCGTCGTAATAAAGGTACTGACCTAAGGGGGACAGGCCGTCGCGCTGGGCGTAAGTTACGGCGGGATCCAGATATTCTTCGCGGACGATCTCGTTTTGTGCCTGGATCATTTTGGAATCTTGGCTGGCTTGCCGCCAAGCGCGGACAAAAGGTTTTCCCAAACCACGATGTGATGCCGTACCATTGACCCGGCGCAGCGCTGACAGGTATTGGGTCAGCTTATTCTTAGGGGCCAATTTTTGGTAGCGCTGAACCACTTGGAGCAGATCGCCGGTGCCGCTGGTGAAGCCGATGATACCTGCAGTGTAGCCGCGGCCATCGCCGATGTCTTCGATGTAGCGGTAGGCAGACTGATAAGCGGTCGTCGAGTTTTCGGCGCTGGCGACCAAGGCGAAGGTGATCTTGCGCAAGCGGCCGCTGGCAATCGTCGGCGGCGTAGTCGGATTGGCGCTGGCTTGAGTTTGACTTGAACGATCTGTGCCAGACCGACTTTGATTTGAGCGATTCGCTTGGGCTTGACGCTGGCGTGGGCGATTGGTGTCGGAGCAATCTGTGTCGGACTGATCAGTGTCGGTCGGCATTTTGGTCGGCGCGCCGCATCCGCTCAAGCCTAGCAGCCAACTGCCGCTAACGAGCAACGACAACAGCACCCATTTAACGCGACGAATTTTGCTCATCGGGGCTTTGCCTGTTGGGGCCAATGCAACGCCAGTGTTGGCCGTGTTGCTTGTGGCAATTGTGCTTGTGGAGCCGGCGGCAAAGATGGCGCGGACGCGGGGAATGCGGAAATACCGCCCGTGGCCGCTTCACCATTCGCCGGAGTCGTCGCTAAAATCGCCGCCAGATCCGCTTGGAAAATCGGCGTCCACAACTGGCGGTACCCCAATTGGGTTGGATGAATGCCGTCATACATCGCCAGTGGCTGGGCTTGCGTCCAGGCCGTCACCGTGGGGTCGCTGTTCAAATCGATCACGGCGAACCGCCATTTGGCTTGCAGATGATACAATTCGCTGATCAATTGCTGATAACGCGGTTCAGTTCCCATGATGACACAGGTGTAAAAAACCAACGGACAATGCCAGTGCTTCTCAACATACGCGCAAATGGCCTCAATTGCGCCCAAAGTCGTCGCTGTCGCAAAATCATCCCGTTGACTAGCCGGGGTGATCTGCCCCAGCGCTTTGCCCTGACCCAGATCATTGGTCGACAACTGGCAAACAAACAGATCCAAGGGTTGCTCCAGGGGTAATTCGCGTTGCAGGCGAGCCCAGTAGCTATCGGCGCTGGGTCCGGCCAAGGTAGTGCCGCTGACCGCCAATTTAGTGGTGATCACGCCGGCGCCAGTTTGCAAGTAATCTACGAAGGAAACGCCCAACGATGCGGCGCCATAGGTGATTGACGAGCCTAAGAAAGCGATCCGCCGACCCACTAGTGGCGACGCAACGTCTAGCGGCAAGGTCGCCGGAGCGAAGCCGGCCGCATTGCCCGGCGCTTCCGCGGCCCAAGGGCTAGGATGCTGGCGGCGCTGGCGTTGTGGTTGCCGCTGTTGGCGCTGACGGCGTGATGCTCGATTCGCGCTGGTGGCGGCCGTTTGGAACCAGCCGCGTTCCTGCTGGGCCGTCCATTTTTGTCTAGGTTCGGTCAAAGCAGTTCTAGATATTGCCAAATTCATCAGACTTCTTTCAAAATTATTCTCAAAATCATTCTTCTAAAATCGCTACTTGAATTTTTCGGCGAATTTTTTGAATTGCTTTGATTGCAGGTGGGAGTGCGTGAACGCAACCGGGTCGGGCCATTTGTGCGGCTGGAACGCAGTGGGCATCGTTTTGAGCCAATCCGAGACCCACGGCCTGTCTCAAAATCGAGCCTTATTCTAAGCGGCAAAGCCGCAAAGAATAACGTCACTGCTGAGCCACATGGCCCAACCCGGTTGCTAGGCAGAATTGAGCCTATCTGCAATCGAAGCGAAGGATTTGACGTAGTGCTTTTGCAAGCTAGAGGTCAAACCCATCACACTTTTGGTGGTACAGCAATGCCAACCGGTTTGGATTAGTTGGTTGGTACAGTTTGCGTTGGTTGAACATCTTTACCTGTCCCCTGAACAATCCGTGGATAAAAACCGATCAATTCAGCTGATTCACTGAGAACTAGGTCTATTCATCAAACAGACTGCACTGGTATCGCCAATTTAAAGCTTGTAACCTCTAACCACGGTCGTCATTTGCGGGGTTCCTCATCACTTGGCAATAGCTTGCCAATCGGCGGGACTGCTCAAACGACTGTTAAAACGTTGAGCCGCTGGAGCGGAGCGTGTCGTTGAAACGTGCTCCACACAACTGACTTCTGCGCTTAACTACGCCAGGCTTCCGGAGGCAAAGCCCAGCCTCCAAAATTCTGGCTAGGCTAATGCTCAGAAGTAATGAAGGTCGGTTCACACTCTGGCGTTGGTGGTTCGTTTGTTCGTTTGGCGGAAGGTCGGGCTGGGGGTGAGTCAGCCGCGATATTATTCTTGGCGGCTTTGCCGCCTAGAATAAGGCCGAGCTTGAAGATTTTCGGTGCACTTCCGAAAAGCTTCAAGTCGTGCCCGCCGCGTTCCACCACCCCCAGCCCGACCTGGAGCCTTACCACATCTGCCCACCACCAACGCCACGCGCAGCTCAAGCTGCGGCCAATCTACTTTTGTTTAAATAGACTCCACTTAAGACCTTTCCGCTCAAACCGGCCGTCTGGCTCATGTTTTGCGATCCAGCCATGATTGGATCAAGGTTTCATATTCATTTAGAAGCTGTTCCTGTTCAACAAATTTGCCGAACAGATGGATCGAATCCAATTGTTGACGTAGTAAAGGCTGCTTGATGGGGCAATCGCGACTGCGCCGGGAATCAGTTTTGCCATAGAGCGCCAGCCAGCGGGCCACATTACTGACACTTTGCAGCGCTAAGAACGTGGTGATCGGCGTTTGCTGGAGTTCACCGAAAAGATGATCAGCCATTCTGATTCCCGCCTGATCCAAGTCACCTAAATAGGCGAACTGCACGCCCCGCACCTCTAAGTTCCGCATTAGGCGCAAATAGGTCGCGTTGAAGTCATTGCCCTGCTGATCGATCAACGGCCAAGTGGGGTGATGGGCATGAAGCCAGACGAAAACGCCGTTATTTTCAATGATCACCGCTTTTTGCTGGCGCAGTGGGAAGGTCAACAGCGCCGGTAATTGCCAGGGGTTCAGCGACAAAGGTTGGGGCAAGTCCGTTGCGAACAGGTTGGCGCAAACAAAAGCCATTCCAATCAACTTCGCCGACATTTCTCGGACCTGCTCTGGTTGAAAATAATGGGTCAGGATCCATTGGTAATACCGATACAGGGGCGGATTGCTTTGGGGATCATTCAGTTCATGGGCGGTCAAGCCGGCCTCCACCGCTTGTTGGCCACGGGGCGGCAACACTTTGCCAGCCGCCAATTGGTCAAACAACGGCGCTAACTGGCCGGATTCAGCTGGCGCGTCCTGGCCCGTCTGCGCCGTATAAAACATTTGGTAGGGATCCATTAGTCAGCCTCGCTTTTGCGCCAGATCAACGCTGGCTGAACGATATTGGCATAGTAATTCCCATCATTACGCCGCGGCGGCGCAATCACTTCATAAACCAAATTATCGACCCCATCCGCCAGAATTTTGTTTTGACCGCCGCTGGGCATGGTGGCGATGAAATTGAAGCCGAAATTCGCGATGGTTTTCGCGAAGGATTTCGCGGTTTCCGGGTCTAACTTGTCCGCAAATTCATCAAACATCACCAAGTAGGGCGCGTCTTGCTGGCGGGCGCGGCGCAAGATCATTTTCGGAACCAACAGCAGCGGCAACACCATGGCCTGGGCTTTTTCCGCGCCGGAACCACCTGATTGAACGAACTTGTTGTCGACTTCTTCATAGTCGCCTTCAGCGCTTTGGCGGCGTTTGATCAGCACCTTGAAAGCCGACCATTCCCGGGTATCCAATAATTCTTGGGCCCTCGCCGTGAAAGCCTCAGGATCGGCGGCGCCCTCGGTATCATTGGCCAATTGATTCAAGCGTTGCGCCACTTCTTGTTGCAAAAGCGGACTAGTCGCGCCAGTTTGTGGGCTCAACACCTCATCGATCAGTGCTTGGCTGACCGTCACGGGAGTCAAAGCGACCTTGAGTTTAATGCTTTGCTCATGGGTAAACCCTTGGGCCAGCATCTGATTATAAGTGGCGATCAAACGATACTGATCCTCGATTTTAGTGGTGGCGCCGGCCAAATAAGTTCGCTTCGCCAAGTCATTATTACTCGTTCGCTGATCCAACGCGCGCTGCACATGGACCATATCCGTTGCCAGTTTTGCCAAGGCTTCATTCAAGTCAAACGCCACCACGGTCATTTCCCCCGCGCTGATGCCGTGGGTACGCATAGCCGCGGCCACCGTTTCATAGCCCAATTCAGTAAAAATCACATCCAAGGCTTGGTCATTGTTGGCCTGATCTTGACCTTGACGCGTGGGCGCGTCCAATAGTTGACGGATCTGCTCACTCAATTTACCAAAAGGATGGGTCCGCACCTCACTACGGTGTTGTTGGACAAAGGCAACGGCCGCCAACAAATCAGGTAAGGTCACCTCCATCGGATCAAAAGGCGCAATCGTTTGTAACGCTTCCTGCCCGGTAGCAGTCAAAGCTTGCGTTCGCGCCGTCAACCGTTGGACTTCACGTTGGGCATTGGCGACTTTCTCTTCTTGCTGGCTGATTTGATTGCTTAACGCTTGCAGTTGTTGCTGTAACTTACGCCGTTGATCCAGCGCTTTGTCTAACTTCGGCGCCACTGTCTGATCGAGGACCAGTCCAGCTAATTGTTGCTGGAGGTCGGCCAACGCCGCTTGCAACTTGGGCACGTCATAATCAGCCGACAAACCAGCGCGGGTTTCCGCCAGCCTTTGGTTAACACTAGCTTGTTCCCGTTGCAGTTGTGCTTGCGCCCGTTGACTTTTGGCCAGCTGGTCCGCCGCTTGTTGCAAGTCGCTTTGTTGCGCTTGGAGTTGTTCGAAAATGGTGGCATGCTGCCAGAGATAGTCAAAATCCGCTGACTCCTGCGCCAACGCCAGCTGTTGATCGCGCAAGCCCTGGGCCGCCTGATCAATGCGCCGGGCGCCATGCTGATGGATCCGCTGATTATCTTGGTGCAGGCCTTCGCGAACTCGCGTATACAGCGGGGATTGGGCCCGATTGTCGATGGCTTGATCCATTTCTTGACTCATCCCGTGAACCAAGGTCACATCTTGATTGGCCCGGTTCGCGCTTTGTTCCAGCGCTTGATATTCCTGCTGGCGCCGCCGTTGTTGCACCAAATATTCCGCTAAACGCGGCGCCAAGGCGATATCATCGGTATTGTTGGTCAAGATCTCCGTGAGCTCCGGCAGATTAAGCGCCCGACCATTGATTCGCGCTAAAACTTGCTTCAAGGCCGTGGTCGCGACTTGACCCACCTCAGCCTCCGTGATCAACTGCTGGGCCAATTCCGCCTGCCGTTGCTGATATTTCTCAATCAAAACCGCTTGCCGCTGGGCGCTCGCTAATAGTGCTTGGGTCGTCTTGATTGTCTGCTGACAATTTCGCCGTTGTTTTTGCAAATTGTTTTGCTGGGCCAATGCTTCCTGTAACGCCGCGATCTTCGCTTCCAACTGGACTAATTGCGGTTGCAAAATCGTCCGTTGCTTCGTCAACTTGGTGATTTTCTGGTCCGCTGTGGCGGCCTGTCCTCGCCACTGATCCAACTCTTCACGCAACTGGCTGAAGGGCTGCAAGTAAAGTTCGTTGATCCGGTTCAAATTACGCCAAAACAATTGCTTCTTCAGTCGGTTCAACCGGCTCTCCGCAAACTTGATCCGGGCCAATTTACGCTTAGTTTGGTTAACTTCCCGCTGAGTTTCAGCAACTGTATTAATGAAGTTGGGATCAATGCCTTCTTGGGCGTTTTTCAAAGCGGTCAAAATCGGCGCGAACCGGCCGTTACCCGCGGTGAGGATCGGCGAGGCTAAAATGCGATAATCCGCCGCCAACCGGGTCAGATCCTGGCTGTCAGTAAAGCCGTAGATTTTAGCTGCAACAAAGCGTTGGTACTCACTGTTCTGCTCGAAAACGTGCAGTTGCTCGCCCAATTCGTGATTGGCCGCAACAAACTCGGTCTGATCCAAGCCCTGACCCTGTTCATCCGTCGTCACCAAATTCAAGTGGGCGTGAGGGTCGGAACTCAACACCACAAACCACCAAGTCGGCTTGCGCGGATCCCCCACCGCTCGATGCGCGCCTAACCCCAAAATCACTTGGCGATAGCGGGAGCGCAACACTTGATAGACATAACCAGTCCGAACTTTCATCGCCCCCGGACCCCAACCCAGTAACATACTTTCAAAAGTTCGCGCGTCTTGTTGACTACTCCGGGGCGCGCTTTGCTTCTCTAGCCGATCGAAATTCTTCTCTGGATTAAAGGAAGGTGTCGCGATGGACCCGTTGACCAGCATGGGGAAGAAACAATTCGCCAAGGTCGTCTTGCCCACCGCGTTCTCCCCAACCAGGGTCAAATTACCATTAGCCGCGGCTTGTAAGTCGAGACTGGGATACAAATTAAATTGACGTAAATGGAAACTGATCGGCACTAAATGTTCCGCTAAACTCATCGGGACTCCTCCTTAAAAACGTGTTCGCTACGCCAGGCTTCCGGAGGCTAAGCCCTGCCTCCAAAATCCTAGCTAGGTTAATGCTCAAAGTCAACCCGTTGTGTTCCGCACTCTGGCTCAAAATGTGTTCGCCAACCTAGCTTCTTCCGCTTAGCTACACAACTATTCCGGAGGCATAAACCAGCCTCCAAAATAGTTGCTAGGCTAATGCTCAAGCGCTAACCGGGGTCGCTCGCACTCTGGTCTGTCACCGCAAAGCGACTGGCCAAAATCGTTGGCACCACAAAACCAGCGTGTTCTTGGGCCAGGCCGTTGGTCAACAACGCCTGCTTAACTGGCGTCGTGCCCCCTTGATAATGAGGCAACACCCGGGCAGCCACCGCGTTGATTCGCGAACTCAGCGCCGCCACGGGAATTCCGGCGCCTAAAGATTGGGCCACCGCAATCGCTAAAATAAACGGTTGTGCCGTGCTCGGTTGGCGCTGACGATCCAGCAACAAGGCATAGTCCTGACCCATTTCCAGCTCAAAACGGCCTAACTGCGCCCATTGCGCCGCGATCTCGGCCTGATGTTCCCGCAAAAACGGCCACAATTCCGGCGCAGTCCGGGGACTTAAGAATTGTCGTAATAACAAGGCTTGATTGACTCGCTGCCCTAGACTTAGTTTTGACGCCACAGATGGGTTCACGAGCCGATCCACCAAGCATTGGGCTACCTGATTGAAATTCACGTCAACGATCCAATAATCATCAACTTCCTGGGGATCGCTGGTGGCTGGATCCACCATTTCAGGCACACCAGCAACGAACAAGCCCATTTGGTCCACGAACAGTTGACTGATCACCCCGCGAATCTGCCACTCACTGAGTTCCACCACCTCGCTATGGACCTGGCGAATGATCGTCCGAGTAGCTACCGCCCGATCTTCAAGATTATTTTGTAATTCCGGCAAATTGATCACGGCTTTGAGCGTCGCCAACAAGACATGGACGGCCGCTGGCTCCAGACTATCAGCTCCGAATAAGAAAGCGAAATTACCTTGATATTGCGTCGGGATCACGCCTAACAACTCTTGCAAAAACGAACTGATCCGTTGTTGAGTCAACGGCTTTTTGCTGGCATTAGCGGCGTCGATTTGGCGCTGAGGCATTTTGGGGGTAGTGCCATTGGTGAAAACCCCTTGATCAAACAAGGTGTTGATGATCATGCGCTGGTTTTGATGGATCTGAACCATTTGTCGTCCTCCTTTATTTCACCAAATCGTTCCCAGTCCAAGTTCCGTCAGCCGCGCTCACTCCGCCAACCAAAGCGCGAAGCCCGCGGGCAAGAAGGCGCTATAACTTTCACCGCTGACTTGCAACCGGATCACACCCGTCTTAGGCAAGGCCTGCACCTTTTTCACGGCGCGGCCAAAGGGAGTGAAGCTCTCATAATGTTGATAACCGGTGGCTTCATACAAATGGATCACCACATCTCGCGCCAACTGGGTGCTGAAAACCAAATCATGATCAACCCGACCATAGTCCGCCGTTTGCAAGACTAACCGCTTGAACTCGGCCAAACCCCGAACACTGTCCGAGACCACCGCCGCTGGCAAAACCACCTGCGGATTATCCGCCTCCGTGGCGACCGCCCGCGTTTTGGTCTGCGCCTGATAACGGACTGGTCCCATGGTAGTGGCGTTCAACAGATCGGCTTCGTCTTCCACGGCGCGATCCAAAGCCAGATGTCGGGGCAGGGGCGCACTGATGCTCACCGTTTGATACTGCCGCATTAATTGATCCAGCTGACTGGTCAACTGCTTCACATCAACGGTCTGCCGTTGGATATGCTCATATTCCTGACTCAAGATCTCACCTGCGCCCATGATGGTTTGAAACAGGAAATAGACCGTGTCCAAACTGGTATCGATCGCGCTACTACTAAAGTCAAAACTCAAAACCAACCGCTGCAATTCGCGGCGCACATAGGCCTGCATTTGTTGCGACTTCAACACCAGCGCCTCACTTTGCCGCAACGCGTGGCTCACATCTAAATTATCGCGACCTTGTTGGCTCAACGCCACTTGCTGGGCAAACGTCGTCGAATGGACCAATAACCGCAACCGCGGACCCTGGTCAATCAATTTCTTGAAGGCGGGCACCGCTTGTCGCTGCAACATTTCCTGTAAATGGGCCGCCAACTCACTGCCATGATTGAAGGCCAAGTCGTTGGTCACCTCATCTAGATCCTCATCTAACTTGTGCATCCCCTTCATCACATCGGCGTAGGCCACCAGCATATTGCTGAAATCATTGTATAGTTGGGTATTGCCCGTTTCCAACACCGGCTGGCTGAGTCGTTTGACCAAATCACAATACTCATCGATCCGGGTAATGTTTGCAGTGACTGTGTTCTCTGCCTCCACCACCCGCTGCATCATCGTCAAATACTCGATGCCACTGCTGGTGATGCGATAAACCCAAGATTGGGCAGTGTGCGCGGTGCCCTCAGAAAGATAGCGCCGAACTTTGCGGGGCGCGGATTCAATCAAATGAGCCTGTTGCTCCAACACGACGAGGACTTTCTTCAAAACAGCCTCAGTGACCGGTGTTTCACCGGCGGCCTCATCCAAATAAGCGTCATTATATTTCTGGATCAGCAAATCCAAAGTAGTCGCCTGATTACTGCGACCGCCATCATGATAAAGAATCGTCAGGATATGCCAGCCCGCCAAACGATGATTTTGACTCAGGCCTAGATTACTCGCTAATAACAGCGCCTTTAACGCTGGTTCGATTTGAACGGCGATACCGGCCACCTCCTCATGCAAAATGTCACCAAACTCAATCATACCAGTTTTTGACCAACTTTTTTTCCGGAACTTTTCAGAAAAATGGGGCCGAGAAAATCTCACGGCAAAACGCGCGTAAAACTTACCGCCTCAACCTAGATGCGTGAGCGCCCCAGTGGAACACCTACTGATCATCAGTCGCCTCAGTCAACCGTGCCGCGCTGAACAGGCAGTCCGCCGGCGAGTTGCTGTAAGCACCGCGTCGCAAAGCGCTGGGCCAAATTCGGCGTCACAGTCGCGGTCCACAGCAGCTGCCCTTGCGTTTGGTAGGCTTGCAACGCAGCGGCGATCAACGGCCGAAATTCCGGCGCGCAGTGTTGTAAGCCCCAGCGACCGCCGCCAGCCTTGGACAAGATCAACCGCTGTTGCTGATAAGCCAGGACCCGGCAAAGGTTCAAGGTCAAGTACAGCGGTGCTTGCTGGATCTCTGCGGAGGCGGCCGCCACATCAGCGACGATGCTGGCCCAATAGGCCGCAACCGGCACGCGGCCGAACACCGTGGCGATCGGCGCCCCGACCAAAACTTGGCCGTAAGATTGCAAGATCGTCAAATGCGCCGCCAAATCAGGATCTGTCCCCTGCATCGTGGTCAAATAACGCTGCGGATCCGCATGGTAAGCCTGCCAATGCGCCGGCGAGAAGTGAAAATCAAAGGGACAGGGGTCCTGAAAATGGCGGACCGCGCCGGCTACCAAAACATGGAACTCCAACCCTTTTGCTGGCGCCAACGGCCACAACTGTTGCAAAGTGACCGTCATCAAGGCCTGCTTTTCCGCCAAGGTCAACGGTCGCCGGACCACAATCAAGTAATCCAAGTCGCTGACCGCCGGCTGATATGACCCCAACACCAGCGAGCCGTGCAAATAAACGCCGACCAGATTCGCGCCGAACAAAGTCAAACTCGTTTGCTTCAATTGGGTCAATAACCGCGCGGTTCGCGGATCCATTTCGCTGGCCATCACCAGCACCTCCTACCTAGCTGAAACTCGGGCTCGAGCGCCAGCGCAATTCGACTCGGCGGCAGTCCCTATCTCAATCATAACGATTTACGCCAAAAAAACTAGCACAATTTTGCCTGTGCTAGTTTCAAAGTTGACTGAATTCATTCGGACCTGATCATATTAACCTAATTGACGATTCTTCTCGGTGGCAGCGTGGACAGCCGCCATCACGATTCCGCGGAAGGCATGCTCTTCCAACACTTCGACGGCAGCAATCGTGGTGCCTCCGGGCGAGCAAACCATATCCTTCAAAACACCGGGATGTTCCTCAGTACTCAACACCATTTTGGCGGCGCCATAGACGGTTTGAGCGGCGAATTCATAGGCTAACTGCCGCGGCATGCCCTCGGCGACCGCGCCATCCGCCAACGCCTCCAAGAACAGATAGACGTAGGCCGGACCCGAGCCGGACAGCCCCACTACAGCGTCGATCAAGTCTTCAGGCACCAATTGCGCGCGCCCGAAACTGTTGAAGATCGCCAACACTGTCGCCTGTTCTGCCGCGGTCACCTGCGAATTGACAGCGACCCCGGCCATCCCGGCGCCGACTAACGCTGGTGTGTTGGGCATGACCCGAACCAGCTTCAATTTCGGATCCAAAACCGTTCCTAAATGAGCTAACGTGACGCCGGCCGCAATCGAGATCAGCAGTTGCTCAGCGCGAAACGACGCGCGCAGTGGGGTCAAAACACGATCAATTACTTGTGGTTTGACGGCGATCACCACGACATCCGCGGTCGCGACCAACTCGGCCGCCGAATTCATGGGTTGCACACCCAATTCTGTTTGTAAGGTGGTCAAGGCGGCTGGGTTCAGGTCATAGACCAAGACAGCATCTGCTGGATAAAGTTGTGCCTTGATCAAGCCGGCCATGATCGCCCGGCCCATATTGCCGCCTCCGATGATGCCAATGGTTTTACTCATAATTTCCGCTTCCTCTTTTCAATAAAATCAAAGAATCAGTAACGCTAAATAATTGGCGACGATGCCCGCAACAATGCCGGCGATCAATTGGGCCACCAATGATGATGTGGTCAATTTCCGGATCTTCAAGGTGTCGGCGATCGACGGGGTCGAAGACATGAACCCGGCCCAGCACAACGCGATGGCGAAATAAACCGTCATATCATGCAAGTTGATCAACCCAGCTTCGGCCATTTGCTTGGCGCCGGCGATTGAGGCACCGCATGCCCCCAACGAAGTCAACGGCAGACTCAACATCTCCCCGTTAGCGAACCCGAACATCGGGGTCAAAATAAACGACAATTTCTCACCGAGCATGGTCAATAAGCCTGTGCCCTCATAGGCAACACCTTTATACACCGCCTGACCATCAACAATCGAGGGGCCATTGGTCAGCATCATCACCAAGGTGGTAAAAATCAGAATCCCTGGAATAATTGACAAGCCTAGATCGACTCCCGCCTTGCCACCATCAAAGGCAGCGTTCAACGCGCGCTGCATTGGCGTGCCTTCACGCACACGCCGATAGCCTTTAGGCGCCTCACTACTGATGGCTTGATTCAAGTACTTCGCGTCCACGTCAGCTTCGACGCCGAACATTTTCTTAGTTTTGTGCATCATGATGCGGTTGCCGACGATCCCGCCGATGATCGCGCACAGTGTTCCCAGCGCCACAGCGGCCGCGTATTTGCCCGCTTGAATGCCCAAGATCCCACCAGAAATAATGATGCCCATCCCGAAAGTCGTCCCGAAGTTGATCATGGTCATCCATTGATACTTCTTGAAATATTTGGCATAGGCCGGATCCTGCGCGACCATAACGATCGCGGCATTGTCTGAGAAATATGTGGTGATCGCGCCTAGCGCAGCCGCACCAGGCAAATTGAATAAGGGTTTCATGATCGGCGCTAACAATTTGTTCAGGAGCGCCGTGACCCCGAATTCAGAGAAGACGCTGGATAAAGTCCCGGCCAAAACCGCCACACCCATAATATAGAACGCCGTATTCAAAATCAGATCATGAGCCGTCTTCATCAGCACACTGAACATCGTGCCAAATCCCATGACACTGGAGAAATAAGTTCCCAAAACGGCGACGAAGGCCAGACAATAAAATGTCCCGCGACTGACCTCTTTGCGATATTTACTACCGTCGACGCCCAGATCATCGATTGGTTTATTTTTGCTGAGCTCCATCGTTGTTCCCTCTACCTTCTCGATTTACGCAAATTCTTGTGACGTTCGTTGAATGATCTCGTCTTGCAAGGCGCGATCCAGATTATTGAAGTAATCACTATACCCGGCGACCCGCACGATCAAATCCTCGTAATCTTCCGGGTGTGCCTGGGCATCCAACAACGTCGCCTTGTCGATCACATTGAACTGGATATGGTGACCATCCATGGCGAAATAACCCCGGATCAGGCTGGCGAGATTGGCCAGACCTTGTTCACCGGCAACCACCGCTGGCGTAAATTTCTGGTTCAGCAGCGCTCCACCAGTCTTCAGCTGATCCAATTTCGCCGCTGATTTGACCACCGCGGTTGGGCCTTGACGATCCGCGCCTTTTTCCGGAGAAATGCCATCGGGCAACGGGATCCCCGCATGACGCCCGTTTGGACTTGCTTGCATCACTTGCCCGAAATAAACGTGGCAAGTTGTTGGCAAGAATTCCACCACCGTCCGCGAACCTTTCGGCGTTTTCCGTCCGGCAATCACGTCTTGCAAGGTATGACTGACCGTGACCAAGACCCGATCAGCGTAATCATCATCATTGCCGTATTTCGGCGTCTGGTTATAAACCAAGTCGAAAGTCGCCTCATGTCCAGCGAAGTCTGCCTGGCAAGCCGCCAAGATTTCTGCCATGGTGACGGTCTGATCCTCAAACACATTCTTCTTGATGGCAACCAACGAGTCAGTAATCGTGGCCACCCCGACGCACTGGATATAGCTCGTGTTGTACCGCGCGCCACCAGCGTTATAGTCGATCCCCTGCTTGATGCAATCGTCGGTGATCACAGACAACAGTGGCACTGGCATTTGATCCATATACATCCGTTCAATCAAGTTATTCCCGGCAACTTTGACATCGACCACATATTTCATCTGTTTTTGAAAGGCGTCATACAACTCTTGATAACTGGTAAAAGTGGTCGGATCGCCCAAGTCTAAGCCCACTTGTTGTTGCGTATAGGCGTCAAAACCGCGGTTCAACACCAATTCGAAAATCTTAGGAATGTTCAGGTAGCCCGTCAGGACATAGGCTTCTTTGCCGGCACAGCCCGTCTCGACACAGCCACTGGCGATCCCGGAATCACGAGCGTCATCCAGACTTTTACCTAAATTCATCAACTCTTGAATGATTGCTTCGGAACTGTAAAACGCGGGTTGCCCCCAGCCTTTACGTGAAACTTTCAAGGCTTCTTTCAAGAAATGCTCCGGCGATTTCTTAGAGATCTGAACGTTGGAGGAAGGTTGCAACAACTTCATTTCATCCATAACTTCCAAGATCAAATAGGACACTTCGCTAACACCCGACGTTCCATCCGGCCGCAACGCCCCGGTATTCAAATTACAAAAATCAGTATAAGTCGCGCTTTCCTTCAAAGTGATGCCAACTTTTGGTGGTGCCGGTTGATTATTGAATTGGATCCACAAATCCTCTAAGATTTCCTTGGCTTCAGCTCGCGTCAACCGCCCCGCAGCCAGATCTGCATCGTAAAACGGCTCCAAATGTTGATCCAATTTGCCTGGTGAGTAAGCGTCCCAGTTGTTCATTTCACTGGTGACCCCAATATGAGTGAACCAATACATTTGCACCGCCTGCCGGAACGTTTGCGGCGCGTGGGCTGGGACCTGATCACAAACTTCAGCCAGCTCCAGCAACTCTTGCCGCCATTGCGGATCCGTTTCGGTCGCCGCCAAAGTCCGCGCCTTTTCTGCGTAACGTTGGCCTAGGATAATCATTCCCTCACAGACCAAGCGCATCCCTTGTAATTCATCCCGCCGTTGCAAGGCGCGCTGATCGCCAAGATAATCGATTTGTGCCAATTCCGCATCAATGCGAGCCATGAAATCCAAATAACCGGTTTGATAGATCTTGCCATCAGCCACCGTGTGCCCTGGTCCCCGTTGCATCAAGAATTCGGTATAGAGGCCAGCGTCAAACAACTTGTGCCATTCCTCGGGCAATAACTGATTCATCCGTGTCATCAAGGCCCGATCATGCCAATAAGGAATGATCGTTTCTTCTTGGATCCGCCGATCTTCCGCCGAAACCTTGAAAAAGACATGTTCGCGATCATTCATGTTGGCAAAATCCGCCATGGTGTGACAGCACAGCTCTGGGAAAGTCGGCGCCGCCCATGGACGTTCACCCTTCTCGCCAACAATAATGCCATGCCGCTCCAAATAAAGCGTCCGGCGTTCCATCATATATTTGAAAGACAAACCGCGAAGCACCGGAGCCGAAACCTTGCCTTCCCATTTCTGATAAGCCTCGGTCAACAGAACCGCCCGTTCCATTGAAATACTCGGTTGATACTGTTTCTCACTGATTTCACGTAGATTCTTGATCCGCTCCGTGGAACCGCGGCGATACGTTGGGGCAACTGCTGATAACGTCATGGTAATTCCTCCTTAAAATTGTCCTGAAACAGGTCATCGTCAAGCTGGTGCAAACAAATTATCCAATGGCAGCCAATCAACCGCCGATTTTCACCGGCACGCCACGCTGCTCCCAGGCTGCCTTGATCGCCGCCAAACGTTCATCGGTGGGCACGGCGAAGTTTTGCGTGCATTCACGCCCTAATTTGCGATACTTATCCCGACCGAAATCGTGATATGGCAACAAACTAACTCGGGCGATCCGAATCTGGTTTTCCTGGACCCAAGCCAGGGTTCGCTGCAACATTTCTTCGGTATCATTCAGATCCTTCAACAAAATCAACCGCAGATCGATCACCGCACCTTGATCACTCAAAAATTTCAAATTGTCGAGAACTTTCTCGTTGCCCGCGCCGGTGTAACGCTGATGCAACTGGGAATCAATGAACTTCAAATCGTAAAGGAACAGATCCGCATAAGGCAAGATCGCCGCCAAATTCTTCTGGGGCACCACCCCACAGGTATCGATCGCCAAATGGATCCCGCGGCGCTTGATTCCCTGAGCCAAAGCCAGCAAATACGGCAACGGCTGCGCCATGACCTCACCTCCGGAGAACGTCACGCCCCCGCCAGACTGATCATAGAAAAGTTGGTCTTGCGCCACCAATTTCACCAATTCATCGATCTCGTAAGTTCGTCCAATCAATTGGGGTACGCCATTCTTATCCAGCATTCGTTCCGCGGTAAATTTCTGACTTTCCGCATTGTGACACCACTGGCACCGAATCGGGCAGCCCTTGAAGAAAATCGTCGTCCTGATTCCCGGACCATCGTGGGTCGAAAACTTCTGCACATTGAAGATCAATGGTTGCTGCATGAAACAGCCTCCTTTTTTCAAAATCATGAAATCAAGCTTGCTGATTCGATAAAACGTTTTCTATTCGTAAGCCACTTGATTTAACTGAATGTTTGTGGTTATTGTGATATAATTATTTTAACAAGCAACCACAGTATAATTCATTCTCATGAAACTATCAAGGTCTAATCGTCGATAATTTCATTTTGGTGTCAAATTTTCAGTTTGACTTGGACGAAGTGGTTGGCGCTGGTTGAAAGTAGGTTGGCCGCAGCTTGCGCTGCGCGTGGCGTTGGTGGTTGGCAGATGTAGTGGGGCTCCAGGTCGGGCTGGGGGTGGTGGAACGCGGCGGGCACGACTTGAAGCTTTTCGGAAGTGCACCGAAAATCTTCAAGCTCGGCCTTATTGTAGACGATAAATCGCCAACAATAATATCGCGCCTGACTCACCCCCAGCCCGGCCTTCCGCCAACTAGTAAACGATCCACCAACGCCAGAGTGCGGAACACAACGGGTTGACTTTGAGCATTAACCTAGCTAGGATTTTGAAGGCTGGTCTTAGCCTCCAGAAGCCTAGCGTAGTTAAGCGCAGAAGTCAGTTGTGTGAAGCACGTCTCAACGCCACGCTCCGCTCCAGCCGCTCAACGTTTTAGCAGCCGTTTGAGCGCTCACGCCGATCGGGCAAGCTATCACCAATTGATGGGGTGCTACGCAATTGACGGCCGTGGTTAGTGGGTGCAAGCTTTAAATTGGTGACACCAGCGCAGTCTGTCTGATAAACAAAGCTAGTTTTCAGTGAACTAACTGAATTGATTGGTTTCCAACCCGAATCCGTTTAAGTAAGTGAGATAATGCTGTCGGCACTATCCGAAATGTGCCAACCTTACGTCCCCGAATTCGTTGATGTTGCAGTACCACAAAAAAATTGGCGATCGTTTTGACCTCTCGCTTGCAAAAATACTTCGTCAAATCCTTCGCCTCGATTGCAGATAGGCTCAATTCTGTTCAGCAACCGGGTCGGGCCATGCGGCTCAGCAGTGAAATTATTCTTTGCGGCTTTGCCGCTTAGAATAAGGCTCGATTTTGAGACAAGCCGCGTACTTTGCGGATTGGCTCAAAACGACGCCCACTGCGTTCCAGCCGCACAAATGGCCCGACCCGGTTGCGCTCACGCGCAACGCCCCACCATACCTGCAATTAAGCTCAGGGAGCTGGGGCGGTGAGCACGTTTCCAGCCGCGACCCACTTGCTTTTTCAAGCAAACTCAACAATAATCAGTATTAACAAGAAATTCGAATGAAAGAGGTTCACACTCATGAATATTGGTGGCAAACTTAAACTCTTACGGACCCAAAATAAAATGACTCTCAAAGCTTTGGCCGAACAAACCGGGATCTCGATCGGTTTTCTATCACAATTTGAGCGGGGGCTGACGACGATCGACGTCACTCACTTGGCGACCATCGCCGCGATCTTCAATGTTTCGATCCAGTACTTCTTTGATGACGATGCCAATGAGGCGCAAGTAATCATGCGCGGTTATGAACCGAAGATCACCAAGAAGTTCAACAAGGCCATCTACAAAACTTTAAGTCCCGACAGCAGTGAGCTGGCCATGGAGCCGGAGCTGATCGAGCTGTTGCCGCGGGAAAACAAAGAGCTCCCCGAGCCTTATACTCACGAAGGCGAGGAGTTCATTTATGTTCTCAGCGGCGTTTTGACTTTGGT
This sequence comes from Lapidilactobacillus salsurivasis, assembly GCF_054785215.1. Classification (NCBI taxonomy): domain Bacteria; kingdom Bacillati; phylum Bacillota; class Bacilli; order Lactobacillales; family Lactobacillaceae; genus Lapidilactobacillus; species Lapidilactobacillus salsurivasis. The sequence goes on from NZ_BAAABI010000003.1 coordinate 87,266, forward strand.
GATCAACGATCAAACCTTCAAAATGTATCCAACTGACGCGACTCATTTCAGTTCTCAGCGACTCCACAATTGGGGTAATCAGACGGACGAGATCGTGCGTTTGATCGTGGTTCATACGGGAGCTGGTCAAGAAACCCATCATCCGGAAATCGGTTGAAGCTGCCTCAATGCTTAGACCAAGATTCCAGACTATTGGGCACTAAAAAAACTCGTGAAGCCAGCACACAGAGCCTAAATTGTGTTGGTCATCACGAGTTTTTTTGTTTTATTTTTCTAAAATAGTAGCGACTGCACTCACGTAAAATCAGCGGCGGCGCTGATTTCGTGGCTAGGACAGCCGCCTCATTGCAACTCGGCCAGCCATTCCGACATTTCGGTCACGATCCAGCGTTGTTGCGCGGCGTTGCTGACTTTGGCCGGGCGATCGCCTTTTTGCGCGCCGTAACTGCCGAAGCCGGCGTGGTTGCCAGCAATCAGTTGGGCGATCGTGGTTTGAGCGGATAAGTATGCCTGCGCCTCACGCCAGCGCTTCTGGTTCAAAACGCCATCTTGGCCGGCAATCAAGGACAACACCGGCAGATCCGTCCCGTGAAGATCGCCTTTCTGGTCAGGATAACTGGCAAAGAAGAAAACGCCCTTCAACTGCGGGCTCAAATGCTGGCTGGCGTAGCGACTGGCCATCACCCCACCTAGGGAATGGCCCCCGATCACATAATTTTCGTTCGGGTGTTGCCGCAAATAACGATCGGCTCGTTTCCCTGACAAAACCGCCAAATCCAAGGGAAAGCGGGCAATATAAACATTGTGGCCATTTTCCGCCAATTTTTGGGCCCACAGGCTGTAACTGGCCGGTGCCACTAGCGCGCCGGGATAGAAGATCACCGTGGGCCCTTGTGGCTTTTTGGCGGCAAAAAACAGACCCTCATCGCGGGACTGCCCGGATTGCTGCGCCACCGTTTCCGCCTGCGGTGTTGGTTGGTAGCTCTGCGTTTTGAGTACGGCAACCCCGATCAACACCAAGCTGACCAAGCCGACGATCACTGCCAGCCAAATTTTGGTACTTTGCTTCAATTTCTTCTGCAAAACTTTGCCCTCGATCTTCCTTACTCCCGTGGCCGACGCCGACCACGCTGCCATTGCGACCGTCCCGCAAAAAATTCTCACTGGTAAACCGCGCTTGGCACCGCCGTTTTATTGCAACAAATCCGTCTGATAGGCCAAATGCGCAGCGGCGGGCACTTGATCCCAGGCCACCGGGTAACCCGCGCCATGGGCACAAAAAACCGAATCCGGCGTGTTATCCAAATCAGCGACTGGCTCATAGGACTGGGCCGCCAGCACCGCGGCGGAATCATGACAAGGTCGATAACCGGCCAAGGTGCAACTCAACTGCCCCTGACCGTGGGTGTATGCATTGACGGCTTGCGCGTAATTTTGCATCGTGGCCACCGGCGCGGCTCCAGTCAGGATCGTTCGGGCGTCGGCAGCCGTTATCTTAGCGGTCGTTAACGGGTCAACTTCGGCGTGCATTTGTTGCAGATCGTTCAACGCGCGCCCGATCTGCGCCCCCGCCAATTCCAAGCGAAACTGATACCATGGCTCCAAAATTTGGCAGGCGCCCTGTTGCTTGAGCATCATCAGCCCCTGACGCAAGGCCCGCCAAGTCGCTTCACGGAAATCGCCGCCCACGGAATGAACATTGCTGGCCCGACCTGCTACCAAGGTGATCTGCACATCAGTCAAGGGCGCGCCTGACAACACGCCTAATTGTTCCTTGGCAAACAAATTCGTCGCCACTTGATGTTGCCAATTGCGGCCCAAAACATCCAAAGGGCAAGTACTCTTAAAGGTCAACCCACTACCCCGCGCGCCAGGTTGCAACAATAAGTGCACCTCGGCGTAATGGCGTAACGGCTCGAAATGGCCGACCCCTTCCACCGCAGCCGTGATCGTTTCTTGGTACAAAATCTGACCCGCGTCAAAGCTGACCGCCAATTGATAACGTTCGGCCAATAACTGTTGCAGCACTTCCAGCTGGACCGCGCCCATCAACCGCACGCGGATCTCTTGCAGTTGCGGCGACCAGGTCACATGGAGCTGGGGATCTTCATCCTCCAACTGCCGCAACGCCACCAAGCAAGCGTGGGGATCCGCCGCTTGCGGCTGGACCGCATAAGTCAAAACCGGGCGTAACGCTGGCCTGATCTGGGTGGTCACGCCGCCCAGTCCCTGTCCAGGAAAAGTCGTGGTCAAGCCAGCGATCGCGCCAACTTCACCAGTTTGTAACGCCGCTACGACCGTGTATTTCGCCCCGTTATAACGGCGTAATTGGTTGGCCTTTTCGGTTCCAAGGAGCACCGTTTTCGCAGGCAAACTGCCGCTAAGCACCCGCACCCAGGTTAAGCGTTCGCCGTTGTCATCGTGGGAGATCTTGAAGACGCGCGCGCCAAAATCCGCCGGTGTGGCCGCAGTGTCTGCCGTTTTGGCGGCGGCATATTTCGTGTCGGTCCAGCGCGCCAAACCCGCCAACAAGCCGGCAACCCCGGTCATTTTCAAGGCCGCGCCAAAATAGCAGGGGATCACTTGCCGCTGCTTGATCAACCCACGCACCGCGGCGTCAGGCACGCGCCCCGTCGCCAGAAAGTCATCCAACAGGGTCTCGTTCGCTAACGCCAGCGCCTCTTGCGTGCTGGAGGATAATTCACCCTGCGCCGTCAAACGAAAGTCCAAACAACCCTCCGCCAATTCCGTTTGTAGCTGCTGCAAAACCCCGGCTGGATCGGCGCCGGTCAGATCACTTTTGTTCACGAAGATGAAAGTGGGAACTTGGTAACGGGCCAACAACCGCCACAACGTTCGCGTATGGCCTTGAATGCCTTCCGTGGCGGAAACCACCAAGATCGCGTAATCCAGAATACTGAGGACTTGCTCCGTTTGGGTGGCGAAATCCACGTGTCCCGGCGTGTCGACCAAGGTCAAGGCCAAGTCTTGATACTGCAACAGCGCCTGATGGGAAAAAATTGTGATCCCCCGTTGTTTCTCTAAGGCGTCCGAGTCCAAAAAAGCATCGCCCTTGTCGACGCGACCCAACTGGCGCAACGCCCCCGCTTGGTACAACAACGCTTCTGATAAGGTAGTTTTGCCCGCGTCCACGTGGGCCACGATCCCGGCAACGATTTGTGTCATATTCCAATCCTTCTTTACTGAGCCAAAATAATTGATATCCGTGAACACCGGCAGCGATGCCCTGGCTATTTCTGCGAAATTTTTTTGCGACGTAGGTGAACTTCGTATTCGAAGACGGCCACCACGATTGCCAGCGTCAACAGGGCCAGAATGCCTGGCCAAGCGCTGGCCACTACCAACAGATCGCCGGCGAACGCGTAAATGAACGCCACGATGGTTGACCCTAACACACAGGCGCCCACCCGTGTTCGCTGGGGGACATGGGTCGCGCTGGCCGCCGCATTGACAAAGGCCGTTGGGATCATGGGTACCGCGTAGCCAATCACCATGCCCAACGCCGGCCGCCGCATCTTGATCAGGAATTGATAGACTCGCGAATTGACCCGAGCGCCATGACGACGATCGATCACGGTAAACAGCTGGGCCTGCGCCAAATTGCCAACGATCAGCCCCACACTATTGACCGCAAATCCCAACCAATGGCCCAAGAAGCCGCCGGCAATCAAGGCAACGGCGGAAGCTGGCGCGCCAGGAATCAAGGTCATCAGCGCCACGACCACCCCGAACCCCAAGAACGCGTACGGCCCCAAATGGCGGATTCGTATGATATAACGCCGATATGATTTGATCTCCGCGAGGAAGCGTGTCAGCTCGGCCTGATAACGCCAGCCCAACAGCAGTAGGACCAACGCGAGCGCCACGACCCCGCCAATCAAAAACAATCTTTTTCGCCGTAACGCCATTACGAACGCCCCCTTTACCTGAGCCAGCCGTCACTGTCTGACCGCCAGATCGACTTCGATCCAGCCGCTAAATTTCCACCGATTTCGCTGGGTCCGTTGTGGTGTCGGTAGGCGCGGCTGCCGCCTCATCAACTGGCGCGCCAGCTTCAGCGCCGATCGCCGCCATGAACAACTGTCCGTATTTGTCCAATTTGCTTTGACCCACACCTTTGACCGCCAAGAAATCAACGTCGGTCTGCGGTTGCAGCCGCACCATGTCGCGCAGAGTTTTGTCGGAGAAGATGACGAAAGGCGGCACCCCTTGTTCGGTGGCCAATTCCAACCGTAACGTTCGCAGTTTCTGGAAGAGCGCATCGTTGACTGGCAGCGAACGCTGGGCCTGGGCCGCTTGCTTGCGCTGAACCTTCGCTTGCCCCCGCAACACCGCAATGCCGCTGGGACTGACTTGCAAAACCGGATATTGCCCCGTCGTCGCCTGCAAATAACCGGCCGCCGTCAGAAAATCGATCAGCCCGGTCACTTCTTTTTGCTTTTGATGGCTGAGAAGTCCATAAGTGGACAACTCTTGCCAATGTTGTTCCCGAATCCGTTGCGTGTTCGCGCCGGTCAGCACTTGGGCGACCACAGATTTCCCGAAACGCTCATGCATCCGTTTCACACAGGAAAGCACTTTTTGCGCGTCCACCGTGATGTCCTGCAATTCCCGCTGATCCAAGCAATTGCTGCAACGCCCACAGTCTTGATCGGTTATCTCACCGAAATAGCGCAGGATGTAGCGCTGCAAGCATAACGGTGTATTGGCGTATTGGGTCATTTCCTGGAGCTTCACATATTCAGTCTGTTTGAAATGCTCATCCAGTTCGGACGAATCAATGAAGAAGTGCTGCACCTGAATATCCTGAGATTTGAAGAGCAAAATCGCGTCACTAGGCAGACCGTCACGGCCCGCCCGACCCGCTTCCTGATAGTAAGCCTCCAGACTCCCGGGAATCTGAGCGTGGATCACGAAACGCACGTTACTTTTGTCGATGCCCATGCCAAACGCGTTGGTCGCCACCATCACATTGACCCGATCGTACAAGAAATCTTCCTGAGCCTGCCGCCGGGCCTGGTCGCTCAAGCCACCATGGTAACACGCCGCCGAGATCTTGTGGCGCTGCAATAATTGCGTCAACCGCTCCGTTTCCTTGCGGGTACTGGCGTAAATGATCCCGGCCTGATCCGGATTCAATTTCAAATAATCCAGCAAGAACCGATCCTGATCTTGATCCCGCACCACTTGAAAGGCCAAATTATCCCGGGCAAACCCGGTCTTGACCTCGTTGGCCGCTGGAATCCGCAAGCGCTGGCAAATATCCGCCGCGACTTGTTCCGTCGCCGTGGCCGTTAGCGCAATCACTGGCGGTTGACTCGGCAACTCCGCCAAGGCTGGCGCCAAGCTTAAATAACTCGGCCGGAAATCATGCCCCCATTGAGAAATACAGTGGGCCTCATCCACCGCGATCAAACTGATCTGCAGCCGCGCCAATTGATGGCGGAACCCATCACTGTCCAATCGTTCCGGAGCTAAGTAAAGCACCTTGATCGCGCCACTGGCGGCCAACTGCATCCGCTCTTGAATCTCGGAAAAGCTCAAGCTACTATTGATGAAAGTCGCGGCGATATCATTTTCACGGAGCGCGTCAACTTGATCTTTCATCAATGAAATCAACGGCGACACCACCAATGTAATTCCCGGCAAAAGTAAAGCGGGGATCTGGTAGCACAGGGACTTGCCGCCACCAGTGGGCATCAGCGCTAAGACGTTTTCGCCAGCCAGGACTTTGTCGATCGCCTTGGCCTGGCCGGGGCGAAACTGATCATACCCGAATTTTTCCTCTAATATTTTTTGTGCCGCTAAATTCACCATTGATTACGCAAACTCCTTTACTCACGACGTCACTTTTTCTGTACGTCATCATTTTAATTTTAGCAGAGTTTGCTGGCGATTTCTCAGTAAACTCCAATAAGTTTCCGACTGGTTGGGATTGTTTCGATTGCTGGCAAAAGTAGATTGGCCGCAGCTTGCGCTGCGCGTGGCGTTGGTGGTAGGCAAGTGTAGTGGGGCTCCAGGTCGGGCTGGGGGTGGTGGAACGCGGCGGGCACGATTTTGAGCTTTTCGGAAACCCGCCGAAAATCTCAAAACTCGGCCTTATTCTAGGCGGCAAAGCCGCCAAGAATAATATCGCAGCTGACTCACCCCCAGCCCGACCTTCCGCCAACGAGCAAACAGCCCACCAACACCAGAGTGCGAGCCGACCCGGGTAGCTCCTGAGCATTAGCCTAGCAATTGTTATGGAAGCCGCACTTTGCTTCCGGAACAATTGCGTAGCTAAGCGGAAGGAGCTGGGTCGGCGAACACGTTTCAACGCCACGCTCCGCTCCAGCCGCTCAACGTTTTAACAGCCGTTTGAGCACTCACGCCATTTTGCAAGCTATCGCCAATTGATGGGGAGCCACGGAATCAACGACCGTGGTTAGTGATTGCAAGCTTTGATTTGGTGACACCAGAGCAGTCTGTCTGATGAACAGACCAGGATTTCGGTGCATCAACTAAATCAGTCGATTTTCACCCGTGGATTGTTCAGAAAACAAGTAGAGATGTTCAGCCTAGCAACTATTTTGGTGGCAAATTTATACCTCCGGAATAGTTGCGTAGCTATGCGCAAGAAGCCAGCTTGTCCGCGGCTTGCGCTGCGAAATTCGGGGTGAGCTCGCTGTGGGCGTCACTTTGAGCTTTTCGGAAGGGCACCGAAAATCTCAAAGCTGAGCCTTGGTCTAAGTGGCATAGCCACTAAGACCAATTTCACGGCGATCTCACCCCGAATTTCTCCGCTCCAGCCGCTCAACGTTTTAACAGTCGTTTGAGCGCTCACGCCATTTGGCAAGCTATCGTCAATTGATGGGGAGCCACGCCATTGACGACCATGGTTAGTAGTCATCATTTTTGCATTGGTGACACCAGTGCAGTCTTTCTGATAAACAACGCTAGTTCTCAGTGAACTAACTGAATTAGCCGGTTTCCAACCAGAATTGGTTTAAGCAAGTGAGATAAAGCTGTCGGCACTATCCGAAATGTACCCACTTACGTCCCCAAATTCGTTGATGTTGCAGTACCACCAAAAAATGGCGATTGTTTTGACCTCTCGCTCGCAAAAGCACTTCGTTAGATGCCCAACTTCGATTGCAGATAGGTTTAATTCTGCCTAGCAACCGCCTCAGGACGTGTGGCTCTATTCAGAGTGAGAGCCGACCTGGGTAGCTTCTGAGCATTAGCCTAGCAAGGATTTTGGAAGCTGAACTTTGCTTCCAGAAGCCTTGCGTAGCTAAGCGGAAGAAGCTAGGTCGGCGAACACGTTTCAGCGGTGAGATTATTCTTAGCGATTTATCGCTTAGAATAAGGCTCGATTTGAAGACAAGCCGCTGGGCTTGCGGATTGGCTTCAAACGATGCCCACCGCGTTCCAGCCACGACAAACGTCCTGAGGCGGTTGCGTCCCCATCCAAACCCACCACAACCTGCAATCCAGCGCCGCCATCTGTAATGTAACAACCTACGAATCTGAATCTGTTGATGTTGCAGTACCACCAAAAAAGTTGGCGCTCGTTTTGACCTCTCGCTCGCAAAAGCACTTCGTCAGATACCCCACTTCGATTGCAGATAAGCTCAATTCTGCCTAGCAACCGCCTCAGGACGTGTGGCTCAGCGGTGAGATTATTCTTAGCGATTTATCGCTTAGAATAAGGCTCGATTTGAAGACAAGCCGCTGGGCTTGCGGATTGGCTTCAAACGATGCCCACCGCGTTCCAGCCACGACAAACGTCCTGAGGCGGTTGCGTCACCACCAAAACCCACCACAACCTGCAATCCAGCGCCGCTACCTGTAAATACGCAAAGCCACAAGAAAAAAGCGTCGACACCAAAAAACGGCATCAACACTTTTGGCAGGCAAACAGAATCAGTCGTGCGCGTTCAGCCAGTTGTCCAACACCGAAATAAATTCGTCGTGCTGATCCAGCAACGCTAAATGCCGACTGTTGGCAAACAAATGCCACCGCGCGCCGGGAATATGGTCAGCGACTGATTTCGCGATCAATGGGGTACACAGGTCATCCGTGCCACTGGTCACCAAGGCAGGAACATGGATTTTATTGAGCTGATCCGTGATCTCGAAATCGCTGATCGTCCCATTTTCTGTAAATTCATTGGGGCCTTCAGCGATGCGGCTGGCGCGCTGGCCATTGGTTGGGCGGCGGAGTGGCTCGGGCGAATTTTCATCTGGTGCGTCCCAACAATAGCGCGCCATGTAGCGTTCATTGGCGGCTAAGTATTGGGCGCCGGTAAAGTCGCCGGTGCGTTCAGCTTGGGCAATGGCGGCGCGATCTTCGTAACTCAAATAAGAAATCAGGCGGTGTTGCTCTTGGGTCCATAATTTGACGGAAGCAGGCGAGCCATCGATCATCAAACTTTGCACGCCTTGGGGATCGAAGGCGGTCAAGTAATACATCGCCAACATGCCGCCCCAAGATTGGCCCAACAAATGGACTTTTTCCAAATGAAGGTACTCGCGCAAAGCAATCAATTCCGCCACCCAGGTTTCCTTCACGTAAACGGCCGGGTCTTCAGGCAAGGTCGATTTGCCGCAACCCACTTGGTCGTACATGATCAACTGCCGCCCAGTCGCGGCGTAGTCGTCCAGTAATTCGAAGTAATTGTGAGACGAGCCGGGACCGCCGTGCAATAACAACAGCGGCGCCTTGGTCGGATCGGCCTCGCCAACAATCCGATAATATGTTTGATAGCCGCGAAACGGCATGTAACCTTCAACGATTTTCATTACAAAAGCTTCCTTTAATTGATTTCTGGGTTAACCAGGTTAAGCGAAATGTTGCCGTTGCGCCGCGAAAAAGTCGGCGTAAACTTTAACTTCTGGTAAATCATACCAAGCCTTCACGCTAACCGGGGTGGTATCCAGGTCGTAGATTTTGGCGCCGGGTAAGGCCAGGACGAAGGGTGAATGAGTGGCGATAATGAACTGGCAGCCAAAGAACCGCGCGCTGTCACCCAGCAGCCGCACCAGTTCCAATTGGCGCGAAGGCGATAGCGAATTTTCCGGTTCATCCAACAAATACAGCCGATCATCTTGGATCCGTTCGCTGAAGAAAGCCATCGCGCTTTCCCCATTGGAACGCTCCCGTACCTGCTCATGGGTGTGCTCGCGGGCATAGCGGGACTGGGTTTTCCGCCGCGTTTCCAAGGTCTTCTTCAATTCATCGTAATCCGCCAAATTTCGGTAATGAAAATCGCCGAACTTATGATCCAAATAATCCTTGAAAACTTCCTCCCGCTGCAAATCAATCCCCTGATTCAGCGCCCGCAGATCCAACATATAATTGAAAATCTCATCACTGGTCATGATCGCCGAATCCGGCGGCAGCGGCAAGTGATGCGTTGCCGTACAGAGCGCTAAATACGCCTCGAAGAAGCTGGAGCGATTGTATAACGCGCCGCGCTGCAATTGCAATTTCTCGGCGATCACGTTGAGCAACGTGGACTTGCCCGAACCGTTATCGCCGTAGAAAATCGTGATCGGCTCAAAGGTCAGCCGCGGCAGTTGCTTTTGCGGAAAAACCTGAAACGGATAGAAATCGCTGTACGCGCGACTTTTCAACTGATCCGTAAAGAAATGCCACTCCTGATCCTCGGTGGCTACATTGAATCCCTCTAAATAGATCATGCCCGCGCCTCCTTTGTTGTGGACTGGACCTAATGGCGGTCACTAATCACTGATTTTGGCTTTGACATAGGCCCAGGCCCGCTTCCAATCAGCCTTGACTTGCCGCCAAACGCCCCGAGTCTCCGCTTTAGCGTTGCGGCTATCCCAATCGGCCGGCCGCACCATCATATTGATCGTGCCAATCAGGCGAAACCAGAAACAAAACAGGTTATACAACGGCAAGGTCAACATCAAGACCCATTGCCGGTCATAGAAAGCCAGTTCCTCCGGAAACGCCTTGAGCATCGCCCGCACCGAAATGAAATTAAAGAACGAAACAATCACGTACAGGAAATAAATCAGCAAATAGGACGCGATCAAGACCACCGGCGAGAACCGGAAAAATAACAAGGCAATGCTGGCGAAAAACCAAATCATTTTCGGAAACATGAAGGTGTGGTCGATCATTAACCGGCGCACCATGAAATTCCCGAAAAACTTATTCAGCCCCACTCGGTCATCGGTATATTTGTGCGCCGATTCCAGTTCGCCCCGTTGCCAACGCTGACGCTGGGTATACAGCTGACCCAAGCCACTGATCGGCCCCACGTAGAAAATCGCGTTCTCACAAAGAACCACGTGGTCACCCAACCGCTGCCGAATCTGGAAAGTCATATCGGTGTCCTCACCAACGGTTTCTGTGTCATACATAAAAGTATCAAACAACACATTGCGGCGAAACGCGGAAAACGCCCCGGACATGGTAAACAATTGATTGCGATCGGATTCGATCGTCCGCCCGGAAAGAAACGCCTGGGCGTATTCAAAGTACTCATTTCGTTGTAACAACCGCAACGAATGCCGCCGCGTTTGTTTGATCTGCTTTTTGTCGGAGAGCACGGTGCCGGTCATCGCGGCGATATGGGGATCGTTTTCAAAGCGCAAGACCATGTTCATCAGCGCGTGCCGTTCCAAGCGCCCATCGCTATCAATATTGATGATATACGTGCCGATCGCGTTGTACATCGCCACATTCAGCGCCAAAGCTTTCCCCTTAGGCGTGTGGATCAAAAACAAACGCAACGTTTGGAAGTGGTTTTGCGCCTCGTTGAACACGCCGAAACTATTGTCCGTACTTTGATTGTCCGCCACGATCACCTGGATCAGCTCCTGGGGATAGGTGGATTGGGCAATTGAATCCAAACAGGCGAACAACGTATCCTCAGAATTGTACACCGGCACCAGCACCGAAATAACCGGTAATTTGTCCGGCGCCGTCAAGTTCCGCGGATGCAGCCCGCGGTAGAGTACCCGCAGCGACGAAATGATCGCCGGGAGAATTTCAACCAAGACCGGAATGATCGCCCACGTGATCCAGAAACCCATTTTAAAAAAAGTGAGTTGGAGCCAATACTGGATCACTTGGACTCATCCTCCTTGTCCGGCCGAATCCGATAGTACAGACCCCGCGCCATTTGTGAGTAGGTAAAGACGTTATAATAAAGGATAATCACCAACGCGTAGAAAAGCAAGCGTCCTAAAATCGTGTGCGCCAAATAGAAGCTGCTTGGCCCGAAGAAATGGACGATCACCACCACTAAACACAGGCGCAACACGTTGGCCAGATAGATCCACAGCACCCCAATGGCCCCATAGAAAAGCCGCTCCGCCGGACGATACGCCGGGAAGAACGTCAACAAGGCGACAAACGCCATGGTTTCAATGATCCCCGAGCATTCATAATCCACCGACATCAAGACGGACCCCTGCTCGGTCAGAATATGCACGATGCCATATTGACTCATCACGCCGCACAAGCCGGTCAAGTTTCCGAACCCCTGCACCGCCTTGACCACCGCATGGGTAAAGAACCAGATCCAATAAGGGTCACTATACGCGATTAGAATAAAGAAGAGCCCAATGCTCCCCAGAATGAAAGAAAAAGCGGGCAATTGAGCTCTACGCATTAATGATAAAAGATAGAGAAAAATTAAAATGCCACCGATCAATAATGGATTCACAGATCAACCTCGTGCCGTCGTTGCCGCCGTTTGAATTGCCACAACCCAAATAGCGCGATCCCCAGGCCCACACTGGCTAACAAAACAGGATTCGTGCCCGCGCCAGTGATCGTCGTGGATAAGCCTGGCAGGTTGGAATTAGATAAACTGATCACCTGACTGTCCTCACTAACTCCGAAAGCTTTCAGAGGGATTTTGACCTCAAAAGTCTGGTTCGCGCCGTCACCTGACGCCGTGGGCACAACCGTCGCATAGCCCGTAGCCCCAGCAGGCAATTTTTGTTCCTCAGTATAGGAGGCGCCAGTCGGCCAAAAACCCATCACGACTTTTTCGGTCTCATTCAGTTGAGTCAGGTCGCGATAAGTGCTGGCGTCAGCGGCTCTAAGGGTCAAGTCGTACTTCTTAGTCCCAATTGTTAATCGATAGCCATAGGGTTGGATTCGGTTCGCCCACGCTAATTGATTCAACTGCGCTTTTGGCATTTGCATATAAATATAAAGATTTCCGTCGAATTGGAGCATCGCCATCGCCCCAGTACCGCCATACACTGCTCCGGTTGTCTTGGTGACATCATCCCAGTCATGGAAAGCGCCATCGATGACAATCTCAGGATGACCGTCATACCTATGGCCAGCGTCCGTGCTGGAGGAACTACTTGAAGAACTGCTCGCCTCAGTGAAATCACCCTTGGTCGCGGTCACTTCATATTGGCCCAAATTGTACGAGCCGCCGCTTAGTTTGAATTTCGTCACGTTATCACTTAAACCAAGCACGGATAAATCAACTGATCCTTCGAAAACATCTTGATAGCCCGCCGCGGAGTCGCTCTTGACCGCCACGACATAGCCCTCAGTTCCCGCGGATTGACTAGTGCCCCAATCCACATTGACCCAGACTTTCTCCTTGGTTCCCACCTTTGTTGGTGGCGCATAGGTTCCCATGTCGGCGACTAAAGGCAACTGAAATGTTTGATTACCAGCGCGCAACATCAGGGCTTCCGCCGAAACATCCGCGCCAGAGGCCCAGCCGTTACTTAGCGCAGACTCTATGCCACTAGGATTCATCGCCATATAATAATATAGCGTTTGATTGCTGACCACCAGCGCTACTTCCGCCTTGGAACTGGTCGTTGTTTTCGGCACCGCGTTCCAATCAGAGAACTCACCATCGATTGAAATCGGCGTGGCCGCTTGCGCCGTGCTCCCATGACTAGCCCAGGCAATGCCTAAAGCCAGCGCCAAGGCCGCGAAAACTAAATTTAATTTGCGTCTCATCTTGCCTGCCTCCTTGAAAAACGGCAATAACTGCTATCCTTAACCTAATTACGACTACTTAGTCTCTTGCCAACTGCCGAAGCCGAACTACCCCAGCGTTGCCGATTCTGATGCGCCTCAAAAGAACGCTCACAGATCGGTTACATCAATACAATAGGAACGCGTCGGCGAGTCACTCACTTCGATGCGCAACAACTTAGCGCCATTCTCCCGCAAAACGCGCTCAAGCTTGACGAAGAGAAATTCAGTCACATTCTCCACGGTTGGATTGACCGTCGCGAATTCCGGTAAATCGTTGAGAAACTTTCCCGATAATTGATCCAAGGCCTGATGCAGAATTTTCTCGATGTCGTAGAACGCCACCATCTTGTCCGTTGTATGCAATTCACAAACAATTTCCCAGGTGTGGGTGTGTTTTTGTCCGGAACCCGTGGCCCAGCGGATAGCATGACTGGCGTTCACATATGATTTGATTTTATATGAGTACCGTTTTGTCATGTGTTCACCTAATTATCTTCTACTGTTTAACCATATTATCTACTGCTTATTCTAGTTTAAAAAAACTATTTTTACAATAGCTGTTGCCTATTACAGCAACGTAATTAAACAAAAAGTCCCTTTTGTTTAGATTGTTTGTCCATGACAGCGCTAACGTTCGTTCAATCCAATCAAGCAACGGTTTTCAGCTCGTTTTAGGCCCTGATCTTGATCGATGCTTTGAGCTGGTATCGGCGCAGGAATTCCGGCACAATCAGGGCAAATTCGTGACGCTTGACCACAAGCCCGCTGACGGGATGGTGTATAATGAAAGTACTTTGCTGACAATTTGAATGATCACCAGCACTATCAAGCAAGCGCATCGATTAATGGATCTCGTTGTCAACGAGATCGAGGGGGCTTAGGCGTGCACGCACTGGCGCAATTCGGTCACCGCGTTATTACTGTACTTTGGCGTCTTTTGTTCGCGCTGACGTTCTTTTTCGCGGCGACCTCTGTCAATTTGATTATTGGCGATAACCACACTTTCGGAACGAGCACCACTTATGTCACCACCTTTTTCATTTTAGGCGTGGTTTTATTCGTGTTGGCGTTACAGACCTATCCACGGGTGCGGCGCTGGGCTGATGCGACGTTCATCACGCACCAAGTCCGCACCGCTAGCCTGATCTTCGCGTTGGTGGTCATCGGGCAGATCGTCTTCGTCAGCTTCGTGCATCCGGTCAGCGGCTTCGATTCTGGAATGCTCAATTACGCCGCCGTCAGCGCTAAACACGTTCAAGAGCCGAATATCGTCGCTTATTACAGCCTGAACCAGAACAACTTGCCGATCATGCTGCTGATGCGCCAAATCGTGGTGCTCACCGGTCAAACCTCCTGGCAATTTTTTGATTTCTTGACCTTAGCGCTGGTGGATCTATCGGCTTTGCTCAATCTGCGGACCGTGGTGATTTTACGGCGCCAGTCACTGGGCACTGCCTTGTACCTTCAGGCTGGCTGGTTAGCGGTCTTCCCCAGCATCCTGATGCCTTATACCGATGCCTGGTCAATCCCGTTTGTTTCCTTGAGTCTGTTGGGCGCCGCCGTGATCAGTCAACGCCACTTCTCCCTGGGTCACCGTAGTCTCGGCGCGGCCCTAGTCGGCGTCAGTGGCGCGATCACTTATTTCATCAAGCCTTCCGCCATTATTCCCCTGATCGCCATGATCATTGTCGTTATCCTGACCTGGCTGGAACAAGCTCACCATTGGACCCGCGCCGGGGTGACCTTGACCCTGTGTCTCGGTTTGGCCGCTGGTGCCAGTGGTGCAGGCGTGTACACGGTCGCCAACCACGCTGTCAAAAACCAAGATTACATCGCCATTGACTACTCGCGCAACATCCCGGCGATCCATTTCGCCGCCATGGGCATCTACGGTCAAGGCGGTTACGCCCCCCGACAAGCCGAAGCCATGGCCGTGCTACCTACCAAGGCTCAGAAAACCGCCTATTCAAAAGATAAATTGCTCAAACGCTTGCGCCAGCTAGGGCCTTGGGGTTACCTCCGCTTCCTCTACCAAAAGCAACGCAACAATACCGCCGATGGCACCTTTGGTTGGCTCAAAGAAGGCACCTTCTTCCGCGAGAATCAAAAGCCCAGCCAAAAAGGCTTCGCCAATAAATTGAAAAACTTTATTTTCCTTTACGGTGAACACATCGCCGATTTCCGCTTCCTCGCCCAAGTCTGGTGGGTACTACTGCTTGGCCTGATTGCCCTAAGTTGGGGCAAACAACGGGGGTTTCGCGAAATTCTCCGGCTGGCGCTGCTAGGCGGTTTCATCTTCCTGCTCCTCTTTGAAGGGGGCCGCAGCCGTTACTTGATCCAGTACCTCCCTTGCTTCTTGATTCTGGCTACGCTGGACGCTCCCGTGACCTTGCGCCACCTGAAAGCCTTCGTACGCCACTACCGCAGTGCCCCGGCAGAAGCGGTCAGCGAAACGACTTCAACTGCCCCAGTGGCTTCGGTAGCTCCAACAGCTCCAACAGCTGCGGCGAACACCCCAGCCGTCAACGGAGCTGCGACCGCCAGCGCGGACCATTCCCTGCCCCTGGCAAGTACGCCAGCGACGACCGCCGGAAAGGTAGCGGAGATTGCCGCAGCAGCAACGCCTGAAACACCCCACAGTGATGCCACCCACGTTGACGCGCCCCCAGCAAAGGCAGCGCCCATTGCACCAACTGCCGCCGCGCCAGGGCCCAAGCTTGAGCGCTCCAACGCCCACTTACTTCAGGATCTCAATTTAGTCGACCAACGTGGGGCTGACCACTTGTGCCGGCCACCAGACCAACAAGAATAAGTTCGTGCCGGGACAAAATTTATTGGCATGAACGAAGCTGAAATAGGAGCCATCCAGATTATCGTTCTGGATGGCTCCTATTTTGAAACGCGCTGCACACGCTATCTAAACATGCTGCACCCAACTGACTGCTGGGCTTAACTACGCCACAGTCATCACTGCAACGTATTCGCCGGCCACAGTATGACCTCTCGCGTGAGCAGTGTCGGCTTTTCGCTGTTCTTTGAATCGATCTCGCAGATAACTTGATAGGTCTGACCTTGAACCAAGGGCGCCTTCAGGGGTAAATCGTTCACTCCCAGGCCCACGCGGAAGCCATCCGAGCTATCGATCAATTCTTGCCCCGCCGCGTTCTTGATTGAATTGAAGCCCAAAACGTCAGCGTCCCCAGTTGTCGTCGAGCGATAGACCAATTCAGCGCCTTCATGGAAACTCGTCATGCTCATGGGGATGATCTCACCGCCAGGAATATCTAGATCGTAAGCCTTTTGAACCAGAGCATGGGTTCCCGTCTTCTGATCCAAGGTGATTTCGAAATTCCAACGGCCCACAATGCCATTGATGTGGTCAATGTTGAGCGGTAGGACCACGCGATCGGGCAGCTGCGCGGATTTGACCTCATAAACGGTGCGAAAACGGAAGCCGGTCTTGGTGGCTTGAAAACCACTAGTCACCCCACGTAATTTTGCCGGCTCAGTTCCGGACAGATCAAACGCCATTGTTTCATCAGCCTTTTCGTGATCGAACAGGCCGGTCACCTCCCCCGCGACGCCGACTTTGCGGCCATTGTAATATGCCTCGACCAGCTGGACCGTGACCCCATTGGAGGTGACCCGTTGATCCAGCGCCTTAGCCGTGCCATCAACGTGCAGCGTGCTGAAGTGATTGGCAGCGCCTTGAAAAACATAAAAATTCGTCAACCACGCCACATTGCTCAGCGCCTGACTGACGCTAGGATTGACCGCGGCCAATCCGCCTACGCCCAACAAGACAGCAGCGGCTGCGGTTAAGATCCAGCGACCAAAATGCCGCAGCCGCGGCTTGGCTTGTTTATCGCCCGCTTGCTCAATGCCCGCCTGGATCGCCGCCGCGACCAAGTCTTGGGGCACCTCCAGTTGATCGATTTGCTCATGGACTGCTTGCCGGGTTTCCTGTTCATCCATAATAGTTTCCTCCTAACTGCTCCTGTAAAGCCGACCTTCCTCGCCGCAACCGCGTTTTGACGGTGCCTTCAGGAACCTCCAACAATTGACTGATCTCGCTGATCGACATATCTTGATAATAGAATAATTGCAACGCTTGCCGATAATCAGCCCCCAAAACTTGCAAAGCCGCCAATAAATCAAGATGAGCCGTCGCGTCACCCGGCGGCGCCACTTGTTCCGGCGGCGTGGCCATGGCGATTTCTTTTTGCCGGCGGCGATAAAGCGCCTGGGCCTGCCTGATCAAGATCCGTGTGAACCACGTGAAAAAATGATTGGGGTCGCGCAATTGCGCTACTGTTTTGACCGCTTGAGTGGTCGCTTCTTGGATCACATCCAACGCGTCCGCCTGATTGCCCACATACAGGTAAGCCGTGCGATAAAGATAGTCGCCACGACTTTTTAATAATTGTCCCAGCGCCTCACGATCACCGGCCACCGCCTGCTGGGCCCACGTGATCTCCTTCAAGGTCAACTCCATCTCCTCAACGCCTCCTTTCACCCATTAGTGGTCTTTCCGACCGAAAAAGTTTCAAAGAAAATTTATTTTGTTAAAGAACGCGATCCCGCGCCATTTTGCCCTAGAAAAACAGCGTTGCCTGCGCGCAACGCTGTTTGCTGACCTTGATCTAAATACCCGACCTCAAGCAGGCTGGTGGTCCAGCACGTTAGAACTGTTGGTAGTTCATTAATGCTAATATCTATCATATCCCCGTAAAACCAGACGTTGTCTCGAGCAACATTCGCTTAAACTGCCGAATCAATTCTTGGTGATCTAGGCGCATGGTCATTCCCTTATTGAAGCTAAATCCACCATCAGCACTTAACCATAGTTGGCGCTCATCCACAATAACACAATTCGGTAAGTTATGATCATATTGAGTCCATTCAGCTTGTACCGCCACCAGCTGATCACGTGGCGTTTGCGTACAGATTTGCACCACACCACCACCAGCAATGACGTCATTTGCCAAACGGCGTAAATATGATGTCAGCTTTGGCACCACGACCAAGAGCGTCTGGCTTGATCGTACACTATCGGCCAACGCTATTTGATATTTACCATCGTAGACTTGCAAGCCTCGTTGACGCGAGTACTGATCTTCCTGAACCTGATAATCTAAATATCGATAGGCCTTACAGCGCTTGCGATACATCCGCATCAGCATTGGCACAAACATATCGACATAGTCATAAATACGCAACTCCGATTTGTTTTCGAGGTCGCGATGCAATCTCCCAACAACTTGCTCAACATTACCATGAAAGCTGATGGGCATGGCCAAAACCAAGGTATCAAGCGTGGGCACATCTAAGCCCTCACCGGCCGTTGAGACTGTTGCTAAAATGAGGTAGCTGCCTGTATGTTTCGCCAAGCGTGCTAACTCGGCATTGCGTTGTTTAGCACTAAACCCACCATAAATCCGAAAAGTTGACTCAGCTGGTAGCTGGGCATAGAGCTGATCAACATGCGCCACTAGATTAGTCAAGACAATCGCGTGACGCCCTTGTTCAAGCGTCATTTGACAATCACGCAAAATCATCCCATCGCGTTGAGCATCAGCCAGGATAGCCTGATTATTTTCGGTTCGTCCGTGATTCAGCATTTCCAGACTGGTCATTCCTAGATTGGTAAACCTAGGAATCACCAGGCGTCGTATCGAGTTAGCAAAGACGGGATCGATTGCCTCAGTCTGAAAACGAATCGGACCAAAACGCATTATAATGATTGGTTCTTGACCGTCACGACGATAGGGTGTTGCTGACAAACCATATAGGCAACGACTACGCACCTGCTGAATCACCGCATCAAAGGTGCGCGCCGAATCATGATGTACTTCATCAGAAATCACCATCCCATAACGATCTAAGAACGCGCGTAGTTCAGCGATCGGTAATTGTCCGACCGCCTGACTCGTGGCAATATCAACCAAGCCGCTGAGATTTTTCTTAGTCCCATAATAGCTACCCACCTTGGCTTTGCGGCGTTTTCGCCCCGTCGGCGTCAATTCCGCGACGACTGGTTGGGAATCAATGGTCAGAAATGTCGCCAAACGATCCTGCCACTGCTCCGCCAATGTTTTATTTTTAACCAAGATCAAGGTACTACACTTGCGTTGGGCAATTAAAGCAGCAGCAATCACGGTTTTACCAAACCCAGTGCGCGCAGCCAAAATACCATTCTGGGCATGGGTCAACGCCCGAAAGGCCTCCTGCTGGTTTGGACGTAAAACGCCATTAAAGTGCACGTCCAACGATGTTCCTAGCATCGTCTTGTCGACCCATTCGATTTTAGTGGCCAACAGACTCACCTCGTCCGCCAAGCCACGAGGTAAGACCAAATAATTGGGTGATTCTTGAAACAAAGTAATTATGCGGGGAATGTTGTAAACGGACATCCGATTATTTTGGGCTTCGTAGAACTTGGGGTTATGGAATGAGGCTAACCATTTCAATTGCAGAATTTGCTGGCTTGAGAGCATAGATTTACGAACGTAAAGACCATTGGCACGGATGATTGTCAAAGGTTGCTCGATTTTTTTCTTCATGGTAAATAAATCAGGCTCACTCGGCTCACTAGGATCAAACAGCTGAAAGTCTACCTTAGCCCGAATTTTCTGGATCATCTCGGCAACTTGTCCATCCGTGATCAGCCCCACCTGAGCTAACGCCTGCCACTGATCCTTAAGTGGTTGCCAATGCTCATCAACAAAAACACCTTTACTCTGTTGTTGCGCCTGCCCCTCCAGTGGTGCGGCAATCAAATTGCCAAACTGTTTCCCACCAACAAAATCTTGGGCCGGAAACATGCGGTCAAACGCCGTAAATGGTAACTGCGGATTGACAGCCTGAGTCGCCTGCAAAAGAGCATCCCCTAATTGCCTTGCCTTACTCGCGGAAAGTGGTGTCGCAAAAAAGACCCAAAAATGGACGCCTTGTCCTGATTGCGATAGTTCAACTAAATAGGGTATCTGATAAGTCGTGCACACCTCGCGCAAAGATTCCGTTAACTCCTGCCATGGCTGAGCCGCATGATGGCCGTCAATATCAATCGCTAGAAACGGCGTCTGGTTCTCCGGTGTCATTGGGTAGAGGCCAATCGCATACGAATCCTGCGTCGAAAAGTGACGGCGCAAAATGTCGTCGGTCAGTGGATAATGCTTAGTTTCAGACTTATGCCCATCTTCCCATGGTCCCGCAGGCGAATAGGCCTTCCGTTGCATTTTCTTGTTGAAGTACCGCTCGGCGTAAAGATCACTACGGCCGACAAAGCGTTGACGATACAGTCTTAGCCGCGCGGTCCAATCCACTGGACGCTGGGCTTGTAATCGTGCCTGAAGTTCTGACAATGGCATGGAAAGATAATGCTGACCATCTTCTTCGCGATAAATCACCACATCGCCTAACCGTTGTTGGCTTTGATCCAGGGCTGTCGCAATATACTCATAACGCCGACCGTTGAGTTGAAAGTTTTTGAACATCAGTATCCCCCATTTGATTTCACCTTAACTAACTAGCTCATGAAAACGATTCGCACTCAAGGACTGAACCTCGTTGAAAGTAAGCAATCCAGGCTTCTTGCGGCCACCAAGCAAACACTTGGTTCATTATCTCGATCTCGAAGACAGCATCAACGTCTGACTTCCGATTAACATGCCAAGCAATTTATCTGGCCAGGTAATATCTAAGCGAATTCACCGCTTTGACCTATCTGAATTTCAAATTGGTCAGCCCCTTATCGATTGCTTGCCTGACCAATGGCTCTAGCCATTGCTTGACTATTTTGATAAACCATTGCTGCTTGTGAGGCATAAACAGTTCCACCAGGCTCGTTGATTTTCTCAATCAAACGCCCCGTTGTGAGCACCACACCGTATTCGGTATGTAAAAGCCGCTCAAGCTCATGTAATCCTATCTGTGGCATTGTCACGATTTGTCGCAAGAAATCACTCACTCGCGGACGAATCGCACTTTCTGGACTAATACGGATGAAGATAGGCTCCTGGGTCATCACCCGCGCGTATTCGCCTGTGGAGAACAACAAGTGTTGAAAAAAGTTTGCTTCCATGCCGTACTCACATAAAGGGTCATCAAAACCTGTCAACCGCAACGAAGTCCAAGTAAAAAATTCATCATCTGGTACCATGATCCGAACATGGTCCAAGAAAGCGTTGATCATCACTAAATCAATTCCATTTTTGGCCAAATAACCCGCCGTCGCGTACTCTGCTGAATTGATCATCATCAATTCATGCCCGCGAACCGCTTCGCGAACGCGACGATTAACATTCACGTTTCCTATTTGGTTAATTGCTGCCACCGTAATTAATGGTCCCTTAAACAAAGCATCAATCGCCGCTGTGGTTCCGGTGAATACATCTCTAATATAAAGTGAGCCTCGTTCAACGTAGCCAAGTTTTGCAACCAAAATATGACTAGTCTTACAGTCGGGATCAATTGATTTCAAGATTCTAGTCACCTGGTCACCACTATATAGTGGCTGAGTTAATAGCCTCCGCGCCCGTGAATAAAAATTAACATTTTGTGGTTCCCAGTGCTTAAGCTTAATCAGACCATTCTCAAAATAGGCTGGATAATCTCTAGACAACGTTCCCCGCGCTGTTCCAGGATGAAGCGAATATTCGCGCGCCAAATAATCAACGAGTGAATCAATCGACTGATCTTCATTTTGATAAATGGCGTCAAGAAAGAAGTCATCGCGATTAGTTATCTTGATCCAAACCTGTGACTGTCGGACCAACTTATTAATCGTCGGAATATGTTTGATCCCAATTCGATGAACAATATTGGCCAACTCCGCTGCTACCCGAATGTCCAATAACGCCATCAATTCAGGATCCGCCTCAAAGAAATATTGAATCCCATAAATTCCAGGAGCCACATCAAAAAGTGCGGTTAACTCTTCTAGAAAGTCGCGTGCATCGTCCAATTGGTATGACCGGAATTCGCCGTGACCGCGCTGGACAACCGTCATTCGGGCCACCGCCGCACTCAACGCATGCGCATTTCCCGGTAGATAACGCCGTGGCAGATGGTACTGTTGTACATAGGTGGCAACCATCTGACTGAACTCGGTTTCGTTGATTAGTCTCCCATTTGCCTGCGCCAGAACCATCTCTAATACCGCGCCCAGAGATAAAGGCAATACCGTGCCATCTTCGGAAAAGAGCAATTGATGTTCGCTAGCATATTGGGCTTTGCTGGCCTCTGGAACTTGTTCTGATGCAAGAACATATTCATATCCTGGTCTCGAGGGATGGTCCTCATTCAGAAGCGTGATATAAGTCCAAATCAACGGTGAACAATGCGTCAGCCAAACAAAGTCATCCTGGCTCAAATCATAATTGGCCAGGATTGCTCGGTATGGTTCCACATCATCAAATAAAGGTAGCGTTGTGAGTTGCTTTTTGACAATTTGACGAACGCGTTCACGCGTAATTGAAGCCTTTTCACCTACCTGACTCAGTGTCTGACCCTCAAGACGCGCGATGAGGATCGAGCGATACCGGAAATCCATCTGCAGAAAAGTCATTAGTTTATCAGGGAAATGGTCAATACCAAAATAATTTAATGCCTGGCGTGTTTTAGTTGAGTGTAAGTCGTTTGGCTTTAAATGCTTTCTCCAGTCTGCTGCACGATCTTTCATTGAGGCTTCAGCAATTAGTCGCGTCAAGGTAGCATCTTGCACCCAGGCTTGCCACCCTTTAACCGCTAGTTCTACCTCCGTATGGCGCTGATTAAAGGCGTCAGCGTCTACTAATAAAGTGTCAGCGACCGTGTCGATCAATATATCTTGATTGCTATTACGTGAATAATATTTCAAAATAGCCCCATAACCATATTTGGTCAAACCAAAGGCATACAGCAATGAAAGGCAGTGGTTCCAGTCCATAAGCTCTCGCTGCGCTCGAGCAGCGCTGATTACTGAAATTATCCTTGATTGACGTCTAGTTAAGACGAGTTGAAGCACCTCATCCTGACTCAAAAAAGGATTTTGAATATCGCTTAGCGTCATACCACTTTCAGCGAACTTGGGTATATCTTCAAGCTTAGCGCCAAATGTCATCAATGCAAACAGTGCTGGGTCTGTGGTCATCTAAAGAACCTCCATTGTCCGGATCAAAATTGTCATTTTCTCCAACCATACGACTAAAAGACAACAATTAAGAATCATAACCGCCTTCACTTATGATACGGGCTACCCTCGTTGATCATAAACGCGCGATAGATCTGCTCGGACAGGACCACCCGCATCAATTGGTGGGGTAAGGTCAAGCGGCCGAAGCTCAGTTGGTCGTTGGCCCGCTGCAACACCGCCGGGCTGAGTCCTAAGGAACCGCCGATCACAAAGGTGACGTCGCTGTGCCCATAGGTAGCCAGGTCCTTTAACTCTTGCGCGAAAACTTCCGAGGCCCGTTCACGGCCCTTGATGGCCAAGGCGATCACGTATTCTTTATCTTTGATTTTGGCAAGGATCCGGTCGCCTTCAGTGGCCATCACTTGGTCCATTTGCGCGGCGGACAGTTTCTCCGGCGCTTTCTCATCGGCCACTTCCACAATGCTGAACTTGGTGAAGCGACTCAGGCGTTTCGCGTATTCGGCGATCGCCGCTTTGAAATATTTCTCTTTCAATTTGCCCACACATACGATTTTGATCGTCATCTGAATTTTCTCCTTGCGTCCGGCGCGGCCCGCGTTACCACCTGATCCAGCGCCAATCCTTGTCACTATTATCGTAAAAGCCATCCCGGCACCGGCGTTGCGCTCATGGCAGCACCGCGTTACGAACGGCAAAACGCTGATTGCTGATCGTCAGGATTATTTCCCAGGCCATAATCGCAGCGGCGGCACAATCCACCCCTGCGCACGGTTGCGTTCATAATTCAATCTTACCACCGGACCACTTTTTGACAAACACTTTTCCAACGGGTCTAATTGTGATTGCCGCCACCACGCTGCAAACTTCGAAGACGCCAGGAACTACCAAGCCCGGTTAGACCAGTGCTTCGCTAGGTCTAACTACCAGTCCGCGACCCGTTCTGTCGGCAACTTGACCGTAAATTGCCGGTCAGTTCGAGCGAATCTATTTTCTTCAATGAAAAAACAGCTTGAAAAACACCGCCGCTTTGGGGTATATTGGTACACGGACTTGATCCACTGTGGCACTTCTGATCCCAAAACGGGTATCTCCTTTGGCCACAGTTATTAATAACCGTCATGGGTTATAAAGGAGTGAATCACATGACAAAAGAACAGAACCACCTGCGTGACATCGTCATCTCGGCGATCATCGCGGCGTTATACGTGGCGCTGACCTATTTGAGCCAAATGTTTGGCCTGGGTTACGGCGCCGTCCAGTTGCGGCTTTCCGAAATGCTGAACTGCCTGGTAATTTTTAACAAGCGCTACATTTGGGGAATCACCGTGGGTTGCGTGATTGCCAACCTATCCAGCACCCTAGGCGTGGTCGATATCCTCTGGGGTTCCGCGCAAACGCTGATCACCTTGACGATCATCTACTTCGTCAGCAAGAAGTTGCCGAACCTGATCAGCAAGCTAACCAGCGTGGTGATCATCGGGACGGCGATGATGTTCCTGATCGCCTGGGAATTAGTCGTCTTGACCAAAGCACCGTTCTGGTTGACTTATGGCACCGTTGCCGCGGGCGAATTCGCCTCATTGTTAGTCGGGGCGATCCTCTTCTACTATATTAGCAAGCGCGTCGATCTTGTGTCGTAGCCCCCACCACCATTGAAAATCTAATGTGAACCGTTTACCGTCTGGTTAATGCCAGGCGGTTTTTTGTTGCCAAAAATGCGCCAATCTCCCATTCGCGGGATGATCAGTCTCCCGCCCGTCGCAGGCAGGTTTCCTGTTGACTGCTTAGCAGGATCTGCCCGAACGGACAAGCGCATAAAAATATAATTTTTTCACTTATCGAGAAGAAAAGTCATTTCTTTTGCGTATTTAATCATATCAGGCTGATCAACCAGTTATCCGCCCGTCGTCAGGACCGTTTTAGTCCCCTGCACGGCGCTGCCCCCGGTCAGGTAAAAGTTTTCCCCAAGTTATCCACAGAGTTATCCACTTGTACACATGTTCGCCACGAAATATAGGGGTCCGGCCTGTGCATAACACCAAATAAACGATTAGCAAAAGTCAAGAATAAAATTATTTTTTTTAGTTTTCCACCGATTTTGATTGTTCGTCATCCTTGGACGACTGACGTGAAACGCTGTTGTGGCAACGATCAGCACGCGGTCAGCCTCACTGTCATAAAAGTTATCCCCAACTGTCGATAACTTTGTGGATAACTCTTGCGATGATGCTAACCCTTGTTCTTATCAGTAATCCACAGGGTTATCAACAGGCTGTGGATAACAAATCAACATCCGCGTTCCCTTGACAAATTTTTTGGCCAAAAAATATCCGAACATCTTTTCGGTTTGAACGATATAACGGCTAAATATACGAACAATGATGAGAAACTGTTCATAATTTACCTCCATTCCCAAATGCTGGTTGCCGGTCCATTACGCCGTTATTACCACTAAACAACCGTTATAACGGCTATGTGGGCCTAGACCACTGTTCCCCGGACTTTTCCACCAGTTAATTCACAAGTTTGGACAACTCTGGGGATATTAGCGCCAGGTTTTCCCTTGCCTGTGCGTAACTCCCATCAGCCCTACGCCCGTTTGCGCTGGATCGGCCCAGCGTCTAACCACTAATTACCCCATCGGTGCCCTGAAGCCCCCACCGCGGGAAATTTTCGCTCAGCTCGGCTAAGCTAGACTTGGGGATAACTTTTTTACCAGTGTGACTAATATCTGATTCCCGGCACACAAAAAGCGGCGACTGACCTGAATCGGTCAATCACCGCTTGCTCGCGCTCATTCATACCCGCGCCAATAATGAATCTGAGACGCGTTTATTGGCTTAACTTAATTTACCTTAATTGGAACTGCTGCTGGAGCTACTTGAACTTGAGGAGGCTTCCTTGGTCAAAGTAACCTTGGTCGAGCTGAGTTTGCCATCACGGTAGTACTTGACGGTCACCGTGTCACCGATGGCGTGGGCGTAGATCGCTGTGTGGATCTCGGCGATGCTGGTTACTTTTTTGTCGTCGATCCCAACGATGGTGTCATACTTCTTCAAGCCAGCTTTCGACGCTGGTGAGTTGGATTCAACCGATGCGATCACCACGCCACCTGTAACGGAGGATGGTAATTTCAAAGTTGACGATTGTTGATCAGAGGAGATGTTGGTCAAATCAACCACGGACACGCCTAAAGCTGGACGAATAACTTTGCCGTTTTTGACCAGCTGATTGATGATCGAAACGACTTCGTTACTTGGATACGCGAAGCCCATCCCTTCAACGGAGGTGCCATCGGTGCTCTCGGCGTACTTCAAGGAGTTGATCCCGATGACTTGACCAGACATATTGATCAAAGCGCCGCCGGAATTCCCTGGGTTGATTGCCGCGTCTGTTTGAATAACGCTGGCTTGGCCGGTCACTTGGCCGGTCGTTTCATCGGTCACATCAATGGTCCGGCTCTTGGCGGAGACGATCCCTTCCGTTACGGAAGTCGCGTATTCACTGCCTAAAGGTGAGCCGATCGCTAGCACTGGCTCAGCGGTCGTGATTTTCGAGGAATCACCGAAGGAAGCCACGGTGGTCACTTTGCTGGCATCGATCGTCAATACAGCCAAATCACTGGTTTCATCGGCGCCAATCACTTTGGCGGTTTCCTTGGTCCCATCCGCTAAAATCACTTCGATGGAATCGGAGCCGGAAATCACGTGATTGTTGGTCACGATATAAGCCTTGCCATTCTTCTTGGAGTAAATGACCCCAGAACCTTCACTGACGGTTTCCAGATCAGAGGAGGATGAACTGCTGCTGGAACTGCCTGAAGAACTGTTGCCATCACTGCTGTCGCCATAGCTGTTACTGCCATTGCTACCACTACTATCGCTACCATTACTGCCAAACAAGTTACCAAAAATATCAGTCTGATTTTGGCTTTGCCGCTGCTTGTTGATGACGGAGACAACAGCGCCCTCAACCTTATTAAACGCCTTCGTGGCCGCGCTACTTGTTTTTACAGAAACATTACTGGTTTTCGTTGTGCCAGTGGTTGTCGCCGTGTCAGAGGTGCTGTTGGTCGCAACGTTGTTTTGATTGAGCGCTGTGAACCCAGCAAACGCGACACCACCACCAATGACCGCAGAAATCACAGCGATCACGACAATTTGCCACACCGTGATGCCACGAATAACTTTTCGTTTACTCATTGATATCGATCTCCTTAAAATCATCTTCGAACAGGTTTATCCTGTTTTCATTATGCCTTAATCTTACTGACCAAATTTGAAAAATTTATGAAATTGGTCTTGACAAACGGGCAACTAATTATGCCTTTTTTGCGTTGCATCGACAAATTTGTGAACAAAAAAGTCGTTTTCGCTAATAAAAACGCCGATCATTGGGTCCGGCGACCGTGGCTGCACGCCCACAAATCGCCTGATGATCAGCGTTTTCCTGCATCTTTAGAACTGGCGGCCCGCAACTTAAATCAAGGTCAACGGATCGGCCACCGCGGGATCGGTATCATAAATTTTGAAATCTGTGCCCACCGCTAAATCGTGCTCACTAAGAAAGTCGGCGACGGTTTGATGAGCCAATGTTTTCACATTATTTTCTTGACTTAAATGCCCTAGGAAAACCTTTTTCGTCCGATTCCCTAAGACTTCCATGATCGTCGCCGCGCCATCGTGATTGGATAAGTGCCCCTGATCGCCCAGGATCCGCTGTTTCAACGGCCACGGGTAAAAACCATTACGCAACATTTCCAGATCATGATTACATTCCATCAAATAACCATCCGCGTTCTGGATCACGCCGGCAATATTTTCAGAAACATAGCCCGTGTCCGTCAGAATCGCAAAGGCATGATCATCATGATGAAACTGGTAAAATTGGGGTTCCGCCGCATCGTGAGAAACGCCGAAACTTTCAATATCCAAGTCCCCTAAACTCAACGTGCTCCCCATTTGGAAGACGTGTTGTTGCGCAGGATCGATCTTGCCGATCTTGGCGCTCATCGCCTGCCAAGTGCCTTCGTTGGCGTAAACATCCATCCCATAACGCCGCGCCAACACGCCGACCCCATGGATATGGTCGCTGTGCTCATGGGTGACGAAAATCGCGTCAACATCTTCTAATTTACGGTCGATACTAGTCATCAACGCGCTGATTTTTTTACCGGAAAGACCGGCGTCAACGAGAACCTTCCGCTGTGGTGTTTCGATATATGTGACATTGCCGGAACTGCTGCTGGCGAGTACACTGACAAGCAATCCCTGATTTGCGGCTGGTGTCATGACTATTTGCTTCCCTTCGAAAAAAATGATCAGAGTGCGGAGCGACCCGGGTAGCTTCTGAGCATTAGCCTAGCAACTATTTTGGAGGCTGGTTTTTGCCTCCAGAATAGTTGCGTAGCTAAGCGCAGGAAGCTGGGTCGCGCAGCACGTTTCCACGCTAGCATACCACATTTTCACGGCGGGGTGAAATCTGATGAAAATAATATTTCACCGTTTGATGACTTGGATTGAACGTTAAAAGTAGTCTGGCCGCAGCTTGCGCTGCGAAATTCGGGGTGAGCTCGCTGTGGGCGTCACTTTGAGCTTTTCGGAAGAGCGCCGAAAATCTCAAAGCTGAGCCTTGGTCTAAGTGGCAGAGCCACTAAGACCAATTTCACGGCGATCTCACCCCGAATTTCTCCGCTCCAGCCGCTCAACGTTTTAACAGCCGTTTGAGCGCTCACACCAACTGACAAGCTATCGTCAATTGATGGGGAGCCACGCAATTCGCGGCCGTGGTTAGTGGTCAACAGCTTTAAATTGGCGACACCAGGACAGTCTACCTGATGAACTGAGGCAAGTTCTTGATGAATCAGTTAAATTGGTCGGTTTCCAACCAATGATTGTTAAGGAAACGGTTCAGCCTACTCAAATAGTCCCGACCTTCCAATCCGAATCCGTTGGCATTGCCGTACCACTACAAAAGCTGGCGATTGTTTGACCTCCAGCTCGCAAAACCACCTCGTTAAATCCTTCGCCCTGATTGCAGATAGGCTCGATTCTGCCCAGCAACCGGCTGGGACTGCGCGGCTCAGTGGTGAAATTGTCCTTGGCGGCTTTGCCGCTTAGGACAAGGCTCGATTTGAAGACAAGCCGCGCACTTTGCGGATTGGCTTCAAACGATGCCCACCACGTTCCAGTCCGCAACAGCAGTCCCAGCCGGTTGCGCTCACGCGCAACACCCACCAAAACCTGCAATCAAGCGCAAGGATAGCAACAAACCCCGTCAATCCCCAGCAGTCGGCACCGAACTACTATTATTACTACTGCTAGCATTGGGATCATTCGTCGTGGTGCTGCCTTTGACCACCGTTCGCGTTAAGGCGTTGACCTTTTTCAAGGATTCGTTCTTGGTGCCCTTATGTTGCACCATCACGTTCCAAACCGGAACGTAGATCACGCTACCACGGACATCAATCAATTCGGAGTAGCCCAGGCGGTACCAGACAATTTTCGAATTGGCGGGGAGCTCGCTGGAGGTATACAGGAGTTGGATCGCGTCTTGGGCGCTGATCGTGGTTTGCTTTTCCCGCAAAACGGTGACGTTGGGCAAATAGGTCTGGGTGTAACCGGTGATGACGTCGTTGTTGACGTTGAAAGTCAGGGTCCCTTGGGCGTCCAAAACGACGCCTTGCTTGATTTTCTGGGCAAAAACAAGGGTGTTCTTCGGGTCAGACATGCCGGCGATATAGGTATATTGGTCGCCATAAAGAATATTATCGTCCTGCTTGATAAAACTTTTCAGTTCGCTGATCAGTTGCTTCTTATTGTAAGTCAGCGGGGTATTGAATTGGCTGGTCAGTTTATGAGTATCGTAATTGTATGACGTGGTTTGACCGGTCAGTTGCGCCAAGCCTTTGACCAGTAAATCTTCGGTCTTGCTGGCCAAATAGAAGCCTTCGTCGCTGTCATCGGAGAGTTTATCCACGGTAATGTGGTCATCTTTCATGTCTTGGGCGATGGCTTCAGCGTCGGACAAGTTAGTGGTCGTCGTATAAGGCGTGTCGCTGTCATTTTGGGTGAATGAGGCGAACAGGAAAATGTCCAACGCGAGAAAAACGATCAAGAAAATCAATTCAATTCGCCGAAAGTCCATTAGTTAGTCGCCTCCGTTTGCGTTTTATCGTCGATCCATGTCTGATAGGTCTGCCAGCGATCGTTGATTTTCGCGTAATAAGTTGGCGTTAAATCGACAATG
This sequence comes from Lapidilactobacillus salsurivasis, assembly GCF_054785215.1. Taxonomy (NCBI): domain Bacteria; kingdom Bacillati; phylum Bacillota; class Bacilli; order Lactobacillales; family Lactobacillaceae; genus Lapidilactobacillus; species Lapidilactobacillus salsurivasis. The sequence continues at coordinate 117,649 of NZ_BAAABI010000003.1, forward strand.
TCGGCCTCCTCTTGGTCGGTGACCCATTGGTAGCCAACCACCAGATCCTGGATCTCACCTTTACGGTAACCGGCCGCGATCAATTTCTGGAGAATCGTGGCTGTCGCAGGCAAGGTGATTTGTTGGCTAGCGGCCGGCACCGGCACCTGTAAGACCCGACTAGAGAATTTGATGTGGCTGCCGGAACGAGAGAAGGTGATTTTGACCGCGCCGAAATCACTTTGTTGGAAGATGGGAAACCCTTCAACAAAACTGCGAAAAGCGATGGTTTTCTTAGTGTTGTCGACATCATAATAGCGAATATCCGTCAAGGGATTGCCGATGCTGTTCAGCATGGTGAAGCCGCTCTCCTGCAAGCGATTCAGGCTTTCCGGAATCGTGGTGCGGCTGTTATCCACGAACTCCAGCTGATCACTACGATGGTCGACGATCAATTGATTGTGATAACTGCCGCCGCCATAATAAACCGTTTGGCCACCGGATTCCCGGGACTCCACATTAGCGTTGTTGTCACTACTCATCAACGCCGAGATATAAGTGGTTTCATTCCGGCGATTGATCAAGTAGCTATACGGCTGCAATTTGACGCTGTTTTTGAAGAAAAGGCGGGGCTGGCCGGACAATGTTTCCTGGGTCACCGTCGCCTTGAAATCACACTTATTGATCAAGGTGGCCACTGGCGAGGCATCTGCCTTGCTAACGCGGCTTTCCCAAACGCTTTGGGTGCGGTCATCCAGGAAATAGACATGGTCTAAATCCCCCGTCAAGTTGAAAACGATGCGATCAAAAGCATGGTCGGTGGTGGCGCTTTTTAGACTGTCTTGTTTGGCCACCTCGCCGAACAGCTGGGTGGAAAGTTGGTCGGAATAAATCAACTGCACCGAGCCGTTCAAGCTCATCAAGTCGGCGTATCGCTTGGTACTCCGGTGCGATGAGCGATAGGACCAGTTCGCCATCAACTTGCGGATTTCCAGCACAAGGTTTTCCTTGTGGTTATAAACCAATTGTTGGTTACCTTTTTGGTCGACTTTGACCACTTCTGTCGGCAAGAAAACCTGACTCAACGCCTGTTGATTGGTGATCAACGCCGTGGTAACCGTGGATTCCGTATCTGATTTGCGTTCATAGCGCTGGTTATTGGTCCAAATCAAATACGACAACACCAAACTGATCAAAATCGCCACGATCAAGACAAAACGCACAAACAGATTAGTTTTCCGCATCCCACTCATCTCCATTCTCATATGATTGATATGGCAACGAAATGTAGAACGTTGACCCCCGACCCTCAGCGCTATCGACCCAGATGTGGCCATGATGGGCTTCGACGACTTCCTTGGAAATCGCCAGCCCTAAGCCCGTCCCGCCTTGCTTGCGCGAGCGGGCTTTATCAACTCGATAGAAACGGTCAAAAATCTTATTGATATCTTTGCGCGGAATCCCCAACCCCTGGTCACTGATACTGACCACCACACTTTGTTGGTTTTCAATCAGCCGGGCAGTGATCACGCCGCCATCAGGGGAATATTTAATCGCGTTGTTCATGATATTATCGATCACTTGCATCATTTTATCGGTATCCAGCTCCACCCAAAGATCATGGGGCGCAAATTCCCGTTTGATGCTGTAAGTCTTCTGGGGCAAATGGTGGAAGCCATCGCCGCGCTCATTCTCGGTTTTGATCATCATGTCAAATCGATCGAGAATATAATTGAAGAACTCATTGAGATTGACATATTCCATTTCCATCTTGGCCGTGCCTTGGTCCATCCGCGACAAGGCCAACAATTCGTTGATCATCCGGATCATCCGGTCGGTTTCTTCTTGGGTCACACTGAGAAATTGCGGCGCTAATTTAGGATCTTGCCAAGCGCCGTCGTTCAGCGCTTCGATATAACTACGGACGCTGGTCAACGGCGTCCGCAATTCGTGGGACACATTGGAAACGAATTCCCGGCGCTCATGTTCGTTTTTCTCCTGTTCGGTAATATCATGGAGCACGCAGACCAGCCCATTGATAAAGCCGGTCTCCCGTTGGATCAGAGAGAAATCCACGTGCAAAATCAGCTCTTGTTCCAGCCCCGGCGCCAATTTCAGATCATCATTGGCCAGGCTGCCTGGCTTCGCTGACTCCGTCGTATCGCCATGATGCTCGCGCAGGATTTTGTTCGGCTCGATCACCATTTCTTGCTTGGTCTCCAGAAGATCCCGGAATGAGTAATCCTTCTCGATCCCCAAAACGCGCAAAATCGACTCGCCGATCATTTCATCACTGGTGGTGTTCAAGAAATTCAAGGCTGTTTCATTGATGATCGTCACTTTACCCCGGCGATCCGTGGCGATCACGCCGTCAGTCATATGGCTCAAAACCGAGTCCAACCGGCGCCGCTCCGCATCTGAAACTTCTTGTGCTTCCTCCACGCGAATCGACAGGTTGTTGACCGCAACCGCTAATTGGCCCAACTCATCTTGACCGTAGATTCGAACTTGTCCCGAATAGTCCCCGTCCGCCATCCGAATTGCTTGCTTTTTCATCTCGTCGATCGGCTGCGTGATGGCCCGGGCAATAAAGATCGAGATCACCATCCCCAACAACCCCGCCACCAAGGAGGCCGTCAAGAAAATCAAGGTGATCGAATTGATATTCCGGTAAACATCGTCCATGCTAGCACGCACGTAAATGGCGCCGACGACCTGATTGGCGTCTGCACCTGGATTTGTCAGCGGCGTAATGGCGGTGTAGTAACTACCATGCCCATCTGACGTGATTTGCGTTTGCTTGTGGTTGGCGTAGATCCCCTTTTTGATGCCCGAATTTGGAGTGCGTTGACCAATATCGCCTTGATCATTGGCGTTGCTCGTTCCCCGAACCACCAATTTATTATCCACCACCAAAACTTCTGAAATCGACGCATTATCGATCTCGCCGACAATCGTTTTGATGTTACGGTTGGCTGTATCGGTGTCATTACTGGTCAGCTCACTGGCCAATTGACTGGTGATATAAGGTTGCACCACGATCGATTCTTCAAAGGTCTTGATGTTCTGCTGCTCCAATTGCTTCACGAAATAAGCCCCGATGATCTCGATCGTGGTCAGTAGTAGCAACATGAAAACAATAGCGATCTTAAAATGAATCGACTGAAACGGTCTGATTCTCTCATTCATAATTTCTAGGCGTTACGTTCTCCGCTATAACGTTACGCGTGATTCACTTCCTTAATTGGTGCCCTGCAAACGCGCAAAAGGCCGCATCGTTTCGACCGTATACGTAAGAAAAGACCGCGAAACTCTCAGAGGCGTTACGCTTCTGATCAGCTCGGTACGGCTGGGTTTCACGGTCTTAGCTGATACTAGCCCAAAACTTATTCACTATCGACATTCTTCAAATAATAACCGACACCCCGCCGCGTCATGATCCAGTCCGGGTGACTAGGGTTGTCTTCGATTTTCTCCCGCAAACGCCGCACCGTTACATCCACCGTGCGCACATCGCCGAAATAATCGTAACCCCAAACGGTTTGTAACAAATGTTCTCGCGTCATCACCTGACCAATATGCTTAGCCAAATAATGCAGCAACTCAAACTCACGGTGCGTCAGCTCAATCTTTTCGCCACGTTTAGACACATCATAGGCATCAGGGAAAATCGTCAAATCACCCACATCGATTTCGTGATGATCATCTTCTTCACTATCCGCCGCTACTTTGGCCTGCCGGCGTAAATTGGCCTTGACCCGCGCGACTAATTCACGGTTAGAGAAGGGTTTGGTGACATAATCATCCGCGCCTAACTCCAGTCCGATAACTTTATCGATTTCAGAATCTTTCGCAGTGACCATGATAATCGGCATATCGTGGGTCTTACGGACTTCACGGGCCACTTCCAGCCCATCGATTTTTGGTAACATCAAGTCCAATAAAATTAAATCAGGGTTAACTTCTTCTACTTTTTTAAGTGCTTCTTCACCATCATAAGCCACGTAAACGTCGTAGCCTTCCTTGGTCAGCGAGAATTTGACAATGTCCGAGATTGGTTTCTCGTCATCGACAACTAAGATTTTTTTTGCCATTGACATGGTTCCTCCTTAGAGACGTTCCATCTACTGCTTTCAATTATACTAATAAACCCGGTTGACAACAACCCATGACCAGAGTGCGGAGCGCAACGGGTTGACTGCGAGCATTAACCTAGCTAGGATTCAAAAAAGTAGCTTGTCCGCAGCTTGCGCTGCGAAATTCGGGGTGAGCTCGCTGTGGGCGCTGTTTTGAGCCAATCCGCAAAGACCGCGGCTTGTCTCAAAATCAGGCCTTGTCCTAAGCGGCAGAGCCGCCAAGGACAATTTCACGGCGATCTCACCCCGAATTTCTCCGCTCCAGCCGCTCAACGTTTTAACAGCCGTTTGAGCACTCACGCCAATTGACAAGCTATCATCAATTGATGGGGAGCCACGCAATTGACGACCGTGGTTAGTGGTCACAAGCTTTAAATTGGTGACATCAGTACAGTCTGTCTGATGAACAAACCTAGTTCTCAGTAGATCAACTGAATCGGCCGATTCCCACCCGTGGATTGTTAAGAAAACGAGTAGCGATGTTCAGCCGACGCAAAATATCCTGACTTCCTAACCCAAATCAGTTGACATTGCCAGACCAACACAAAAGCGGGCAATTGCTTGACCTCTAGCTCGCAAAACCACTTCGTCAGATACCCAACTTTGATTGCAGATAAGCTCAATTCTGCCTAGCAACCGGTTCGGGCCATGCGGCTCAGCGGTGAAATTGTCCTTGGCGGCTTTGCCGCTTAGGACAAGGCTCGATTTGAAGACAAGCCGCTGGGCTTGCGGGTTGGCTTCAAACGATGCCCACTGCGTTCCAGCCGCGTCAATGGCCCGAACCGGTTGCGTCACCACCAAACCTGCAATCATCACCAGCGGCACGGTTTGAACAGGGCTCCCATCATACCACAATTACGCGCAAAACCTAGATTTCAGCTCTAGTTTCGTCAATAATTAGAAAAAAATCAAGAAAAAGTGCTTAGAAGGGTTGCTAGTCCCGCTTTCCTATGCTAAGATATTTAAGTCGTCAGATTTACTTGGGTGGTTAGCTCAGCTGGCAGAGCAACGGACTCTTAATCCGTGGGTCCAGGGTTCGATCCCCTGACCACCCATCAATCGATATTAACCAGTGATCACGCAGCGTTCAGTCGCCGTGGTTGCTGGTTTTTTTAATGCCCGTTTTTGGACTAGAATTTTGGGTCTAGAATTCTTGGTGTTAAAAGAAGATTTCACACTAGGAGTTCTCGACCTTTTTTGATGACCAAAAACGCTTTTGTCACCTGGTGTAGAAATGTGGTAATTTTCTGACCCCTTTTAGATCCATTTCGGTGTTCAATTTAGCGGCCACTTTCCGTCCTAAATTGGCAAGGTGACGTGGGCTTGATCCGACCGGCGCATCCGATTCCGAGAGAACAACGTGAAAGTTATGGCTTATTGGACTCATAGTGTTCACCGAAGTATAAATATTGATAAATTAACTTTTTTCGGATAAATTAACCGTTTTCACGCTGCATTTCCCACAATTAATGTTATACTAGTGGCGAGGCTTGCTCATATTTATTTTTGGTGATGTGGGCAAAAACCGGTTGATTATTGGGGGCGGTCTGGGGCCGCGGTTTTAATGGAAGGAGTTGGCATTTCAAAATTTTGAAGGATGATAGAAAAGTTGTCAGGCAGCCACACTTATGGGTGATTTTGGTGGGCTGGCTTATTTTAGTTGGTGGGCAATGGGTCGGGGCGAATCATCAGCAAGATGGTGTGTTGGGCCTAGCGCGGTTTGAAGGTCAGGTGGTCCAGGCGGCCACAACTACCGAGCAACCGGCGACACCAGCGACAGGAACAAATCAAACCGATGGGAATCAAGTGGACACAACGACGACTGAACCCGAACCAGACGACGGGACAGCTACGACGCCAGATCCAGGTGTAAATGAACCTGTTTTAGTGCCGGAGCGGTTCGTGGGCGTCATTAATTATCAAGCCAATGGCGGGGCGAAGCTTTGGGCTTATACCCAAGGTCAGTTGACCTGGACTGGGCGCTCTTTAAAAACCGGCTCCCGTTGGCAAGTTTATGGTTCGGCGGAGATCGACGGTCAACGTTATTATAATTTAGGCCACAATCAATGGCTGCTAGCGAAATATCTGGTCACGACCGGGGCTTGGGCGCAGACGCCAAAACCGTTCAAGGGCGTGGCCACGATCACCTATGTGCCCCATTATGGCATCGCCGTTTATCGCGGTCCGGGCACGAATTATGGGCGAACGGGGCAGAAGTTGCAGACGGGCTCGCGCTGGCGGGTCTCACACCGCGTGAAAACAGCCACCGACACTTGGTATTGCGTGGGGCGGCAGCAATGGCTCAACGGCCGCAACATTGTTGTGACCGGCGCCACGTATCCAACTAGTGTGCGGCTCAAGGTGCCCATCGTCAATCAGCGACCTGAACTACCCAATGGTTGTGAGATCACGGCAGTCACTATGATGGTCAATTTCGCCGGCAATCGCGTCAACAAACTACAACTCGCCGCCGTGATGCCCCGGAGCAAGAGCAATCCTAACCTGGGCTATTTAGGCAATCCAGCCGGTTATGGGATCACGATTTTCCCGCCGGCTTTAATGGGTGTGGTCCGCAAGTATACTGGTAATGCCAAGAATCTAACGGGTCTAGGATTGGACGGACTGGCCTATCAGCTCAGTTCGGGCCATCCTGTGGTCACTTGGCACACGCTGCACGGCTTCCCGTATCACGCGCTCACGGTCAGTGGTTATGACCAAGCTCGAATTTACTTCAATGACTGTTGGACGGGCCAAGCCAGCAGCATGACCCGAGCACAATTTTTGAAAAATTGGCAAACACAAGCCCAACGCGCGATTTCGTACTAAAGCGATCCAGGGCCACCAAGTTCCTGCAGCTGTACCCGTATCGTGTTGGACATATTTTCTAACAAACAATGGAACAACAAACAAAAGGTGGAGGACGAAATGAAGGTAACAAAGCATCAACATTTACGCTTAACTGGGTTATTATTGGCCGCTAGTGTCGGCCTGATTCTGGGCAAGCCGGCACCTAGCGTTGGCGCCGCAACCACAACTGAACCAGCAACAACCACCGCCGCAACGGCCAACAAAGCTGGCACGAAGATCGTTGAACAACCGTTTCACGCGGTGGGCTGGGTCGCTTATGTGCCCCATTATGGCATCGAATTATGGCGTTCACCGGTGGAACCCCACGGCATGACTGGGCGTAAGCTGCCCCATGGCTCCTCATGGAAAATATTCGCGGCGTATCGTGAGGGTGACCATTATTGGTACAAATTGGGCACCAACCAATGGATGGATGGGCGCTATATTTCCTTAACGCCGGTCAGCGCTGATCGCAAGGTTGACGCGAAAATCAAACGCAACGTGGTCCGGATCAGTGGCACGGCGCCAGTCTACGCTGTCCCCAACGGTCGCGTGACAGGCAAAACCCTGAAGAATCGGACTTATTGGAAATTTGGCGACCGTAAAATTTCCGGCGACCATATGTGGTACTCGCTAGGTGGTAACCAATGGGTCAAGGATTCCTGGGCCAAAGAAGCTGTCCCTTACCAAAATCCTAGCGGCTATTATCAAGTCAATTATCAAACCATCAAACCAACCGGCCAAGTTGGCTATAACTTGATTCGCGGTTCCGAAGGGATCAAAACCTGGCTCACACTGCGAGCACTGGGTTTGAATAGCAGTTACGCCAATATGTCCGGTTACGCGCAAAGTGCCGTGGCCAGTTTCCAACGGCGTCATGGCCTACCTGCAACCGGCGTGGTCAATCAAGCGACTTGGGTCAAGTTAGGCTTCAAGGCCAGCACCTGGACCAGCATCGATAGCTGGATTTATCCGCTGCAAGCGCCATGGTACACCGATTGCTCGGCGCACATCGAAGCGATGATCAAAGCTGCCTATAGTTATTTGGGCAAGCCATTCATCGTAGGCGCCTCCTCTTCCTACGCTTATGGGGTTGACTGTTCCGGCCTGGTGACCCAAGCCTTGTATGCAGGTGGTATCAACCCACTCCCCGTTTCCTCGATCCAACACGCTCAACCAGGCAACGAGTGGAATTCGCGCCAATTAGCCGTTGCTCGTGGGCTGAAACAAGTCAGCTACGCCAATCGCCAACGGGGGGATTTGATTTTCTATACCAACCCAAGTGATCATCGCGTTTGGCACGTGGCCATTTACCTCGGCAACAACCAAGTCATCGAATCCTGGCCATCTCATGTGATGGTCCAGCCAATCAAGAACGGCCAGCGTAACTGGGTCACCTCCGTTTCCCGGCCATTCTTATAAAACACACGCCACAAATCGTACCAGCATCACCGACAAAAAAGGATCGCGCCTGACCAGCGTGATCCTTTTTATGTTGACTTCGAACTATTGGGGCGCTTGCCCGTGAGTGTGGCAGATCCCCCCAACGCCAAATTCAGCTAACGCTTCAACGCTAGACAACATTCCCTGCATTCTCTACCTACCAAAAAACAACCTGAAATTAATCAGGCCGTTTTCATCAATTATTTACTATGAAACAAGTCATCATGAGATCCCGTCGCAATCAAAAAAAGTTTGAGTTGCTTATGATCAATTTGATAAATCAATAGCCAATCAGGTTCAATGTGTAATTCTTTAAAGCCTTGATAGGATCCCTTTAAAAAGTGATCGAAATACTGGGATTTAAGTTCTTGTGTTCGACCGGAGTCAATCAATTGTAATGACCGTTTCCAGTTTCTGCATATCGTAATGCTTCCGTCGTAACTTCTTGGCGCTTCTCAAAAATGAGCTTGTGTATGTCACAGACTCAATCATTGTTGATATCGTCCATCAATTCTTTGACCGAACTGACTGTTTTCGTTTGACCCATTTTCATTTCCATAATTGAAGCTTCGAGCGGGCTTAATTTAACTGCAAACGGTAAGCCTTTTTCAGCAATCACCTGATTTAGAAAGACTCTGATTCCCGTGGTTAAATCCATTCCTAATGCTTCCAAAATTTCTTGTGATTCTTTTTTTGTGTCTTCATCAATTCTAACATTAATTGACGCCATCGCAATCACCTCTAACGGTCATTGTAAAGTAAAAACAATACATTGTAAATAAACTTGTTCATATTTGGACTGAACGCCTCGCCACTTGCCCACAACACTAGCCGGCCGCGCTGGTGTAATATTTGAGTCCAGTCTTCCAAACCCCAAAATAGACAATCCAGAAAAATCAGCGCACCCCACTCGGAACACAAAGCTGATTGTGGTTCACGTCGATCTCTTGCTTTTTTTCATAAAAAAATACCCCATCATAATCTGATGAGGTAATTGTCGTCCAGCTAGGACAGCAACATCAGCCGTCAACTCAGCTGTTGCTGTTTACTTTCTTAGTTTCGTTATCTTGACTGCATTGGCTTTCTTCTGACCCTGAATCCCCAGGAAAAAAACAATGCCTGCTAGCGCGAGGAAGAAAAGACTGAGATAGAACAGGGGGCTACTAGCGAGAGTGATTCCAAGGTCAGGAAACTCCTTAGCATCCTGAGCCACCAGAACAGAGGTAACAATGAACAGAAGCAACCCTCCAATCAGGTAAATCCCACCGATCTTCCGATACCTTACCAGTTGTTGTTGCGCGCTTCGTTCCTTGAAATAACTGTAATGATAACCTAACGATAAAATGAAGAACAGCAGAATAATGTAGAGATAGTCGCTCTTATAGACAGGATAGCCCCTAAGTCCTGGCCAAATGGAGCAGCCAATTAATGCAATCACACCAAGGATAAAGTAGACCTTGCCCATTCTAAAATATTCCTTCATCATCTGACTAGCCTCCAGTATCGTTAGCCCATCGTTTTAATGGACACCACATCATTATAAGTCTGGCGAGCAGACCAATTGCTTTGTTCAGCACACCAACCCACCGAAATAAAGTCAATCGATAAATAATAGCCCCCATTAATTATCGGCACACTTGTTGCAACAAATTGATTATACATCCAACTGATGGCGCTTTCAATACGAAAATAATTTATTTTTTATTTTCTAATTGACAAAGGCAAATCTTGTGAGGAACTAGCCGGCCGCACTGGTGTAATGGCGTAATCCGACTTTCCAAACGCCAAAATAGGCGATCAAGAGAAAGACCGGCCCACTCAAGATCACATAAAGAGTGGCGGTCCAGGACGACTGCGGGAACAACAACAGCGAGAGGGGATAATAGCCGTACAGGCCAAAGGGGATGATCGTCATGATGATCTTGACAAAGTTGGGATAGATCTCCAAGGGGTAGCGATTCAGTTGGAGGATCTGGTAGATGATCGATTTCAGTCCTTCCGTTGAGGTGAACCAAAACGCGGTGGACGAGATCGTTAAGTAAATCGCCTCTAAACCCATGAGCGCCGAGAATGTGGCCAAGATGAAAATCAGGATCTTGCCCGGGCCGGCGACGATCTGACAGGATGCCAGGGCGCCTAGAAACATTAAAAACGAGACAATGATCTCAAAAATCGATTCCTCATCCAATTCGAAAATGACAAATTGAAACAGGTCGTTGACCGGTCGAACTAAGAAAATATCCAATTCACCATCGAAAATCAAAAAAGGAATCTCCAGCGTGTTCACGAAAAAGAACTCCCAAATCGACAATAAAAACAAGGTATACGTAAATAGGGCAAACATTTCTGAAATGCCCCAAGCATAAATCGACCCTACTTGATTCAAGATCAACCAGATCGAAAAGAAGGTCGCCAGCGAGTCGAGCAAATAGCCCAGGCTACTGGTCAAGAGATTGGCGCGATATAGCCCGATGCGCCGAATATCCATTTTGAAAAAATCTCGATAAAGTTTGAGATAGCGTTTGATTTTTAGCATGGCTAGCCTCCCGCGATTTCAATGTGCGCGCGCATTTTGCTGTAGACCTGCGTCGTGATCAGGATCAAGATCAGCAACCAGGCCAGCTGCGGGTATAACTGCCGCCAACTGATCTCAGACATCGTCAACGTCAGTAACGGTAGCCCCTGCATCGCATAAAAGGGGGTGACCTTGGCCACCGCCGCCAACCAGTGGGGATAGATCGTGATCGGTAACATCCCTCCGCCGAAAATCATGACCAGCCCCGTATAAAGCGACAGCATGCCGCCGTTGCGGAAGGTGACAAAGGAGAGAATACCGAGCAGAAAGCCCATCACAAAGGACAACAAGTATCCCAGCAACAAGACAAGCAGCGTCAAAAAGACGGCCCCGAAATCCTTGGCGACCATGAAGTTGATCTTGAACACGAAAATATAAATCAGGATCAGCGGGAAAATGGTGAACAGGGTCAAGTACAGGGATTTACCCAACTGCGTGAAAAAGATGTTCTTCCAATAATCAAGCGGCCGCACAAAATCATAAATGATCGTGCCTTTTTTGACTTGATAGGCGATCGTTTTCGCGATCTCGGCGGCGGGCATCAGGATCGTGTAGGCGGTCGCCAAAATCGCGTAGCTGGAAATCATTTCACTGGCCGCCAAACTGATATTGCCCGTTTTTTGCGTGGAAGTCCAGACGAAATATTGAATGCCCGCCGCTAATAACGCCCCTACGACCGTCATGATCGTGTCGAAATAATAGTAGCTTTGGCGTTTGAATTGACAAGAAATATAGGCAAGAATCACTTCAAGCGCCCCCTTTCCGCTGGGCGCGCAACAGTAAGATCATTTCCAGATCATTGGGTAAAACGGTGATCCCTTTGACCGCTTGTTGCGTTAACAAAGGGACCTGCTGAATAAAGGCGGCCGTCGTGATCAAGCGCTGATCAAGCAAGCAAATGATGTTCGTGTTGTTGCGTTGATAAATCGTGACCCCGGGAATGGTTTTCAAATCCGTGACCCCTTGGACCGCCACCCGCTGGTAAGCCGCGTATTGATCTTTAAAGCGATCCAAATCACCGTCATACCCGACCTGACCTTGCTCCAACAATAATAAGCGATTCGCGATTTTCTCCACATCGGCCATTTCGTGGGACGTATACAAAATCGTGGTCCGCTGCTCCCGATTGATCTGGAGCAACAAGTCCAAAACAGCGGCCCTGGTCGCGACATCCAGCCCCAAGGTCGGTTCATCCAGAAAAACAATTTCTGGCTGATGGAGCAACGCCGCGATGAACTCGCCGCGCATCCGCTGGCCCAAAGACAATTCCCGCACCGGTTGCTTGAGAAATGAGCCAACCTGTAGCCGCTCAACTAATTCAGCCAGCCATATTTGATCCGCGTGAGCGGTCCGCTGATACATTTTTTGAAGAAAGTAAAACGAATCCTGCAAAGGTAATTCCCACCAAAGCTGGGATTTTTGCCCCATTAGCGTGCCGACGCGGTGGGCGATTTTTTCCGTTCAGCCATGGGGTCATGGCCCAAGACAGTTACCGAACCGGATGTTTTGCGCAAGATACCCAGGAGAATCTTGATCGTGGTGGATTTCCCCGCCCCGTTCTCACCAACATAACCGAGAACATCGCCGGCGCGCACCTGAAAATTGATGTTTGCTAGCGCATTGATCGTTCGATAACTGGGATGAAGGAAATTACTCAGTTTATTTCTCGATTGATCCGCCTCACGAACCCGATAATTCATCGTCACCTGTTTGACTGTAATTAATTCATTTTCCATGTTTCACCAACTTCAATAGACTTGATCAGGACCAGACTGAATCGCTAAAATGAGATAAATCTGTTAAATGATAACAATCTAAGAACTGGTTGTTATATTGGATTATTACGCAGACTAACACGTCAATGTCCTATATTATATAAGTAAATGCATATATATATCACTTATAGTTAAAAGCGGCAAGGCGTTTCGCCGTGGAAAATTATAGAATGATGCGATTGATTTGAAATTTTCTAAATTTTCTATTAATCGCCGTAATCAATCCCAGTCATCTTTCCATCTCATTACAATTTTGGGCGGGAAACCTCTGACTAAAGCCAGAGGTTTCCCGCCCAAAATTGTAATGAAGGCCAGCCGCAACCAGCGTCATATTTATTCGTGGAGCTGAACAAAGGTTGGCCACTGACCACGTCCACATAAATCCCCGGTTCGAAAAATTGATCATATTGACCACTGAAAGGCGCTTCTGTGGCCGCTTTTTGGGTGACCGCATATTGTTCGGCGGTCAGCCGCCGTTTCAAATCGGCGGCAGATTCTGTTGTTTCTCGCATAAGGCTCACTCCTAACAGGCAATTAGATTGTTGACAATCTAATTGTAGCTTGCCGGAGAGAGATGACAACTATTCTGCTTACCGTGGTGGACCTTCAATCGAAATTGTTTACGCGGATTAATTGCAGGTGTGTAGGGTGTTGCGCAGAAGCGCAACCGGCTGGGACTGCTGTTGCGGACTGGAACGTGGTGGGCATCGTTTGAATTGATTGGAAACGACCGGTTCCTATTCTTGATTGTCCGCTTGATTGCTGGTTGGCTGGTTTTGGGTGGTGACGCAACCGCCTCAGGACGTTTGTCGTGGCTGGAACGCGGTGGGCATCGTTTGAAGCCAATCCGCAAAGTGCGCGGCTTGTCTTCAAATCGAGCCTTATTCTAAGCGATAAATCGCTAAGAATAATCTCACCGCTGAGCCACACGTCCTGAGGCGGTTGCTAGGCAGAATTGAACCTATCTGCAATAGGGGCGAAGAATTTGACGAAGTGCTTTTGCAAGTAGAAGGTCAAACAATCCCCACTTTTTTGATGGTACGGCAAGGCCAACGGATTTGGATCAGAAGTCGGGACGTTTTGCGTAGTCCGAACATCGCTATTCGTTTCCATAACAATCCATAGGTGGAAACTGACTGATTCAGTTGATTCATCCAAAACTTGCCTTAGTTCATCAGACAGACTGTCCTGGTGTCACCAATTTAAAGCTTGTAACCACTAACCACGGTCGTTGATTCCGTGGCTCCCCATCAATCGGCGATAGCTTGCAAAATGGCGTGAGTGCTCAGACGGCTGTTATAACGTTGAGCGGCTGGAGCGGAGAAATTCGGGGTGAGATCGCCGTGAAATTGGTCGGTTCTTTCTAACGTTTGGCGAATGGCCTTAAAATTTCTTGATAATCGAGAGTCTTGCTTCCGAAATTTGAGAAATTGCAACACTCAACATTAGATAATAGGTTGGCTTGATGCGGCCATTTATTTCCTATCGCTCCAATTAATTTAGTTGGAGTATTTATTCGTCGTCTTGAAAGCTGCTATATCAGCGCTGATCGCGTTTTCGCCAAAGTTTAGAAAGAACCAATTGGTCTTAGTGGCTCTGCCACTTAGACCAAGGCCTGATTTTGAGACAAGCCGCGTACTTTGCGGATTGGCTCAAAACAGCGCCCACAGCGAGCTCACCCCGAATTTCGTAGCGCAAGCCGCGGCCAAATTACTATTGCCAGAACTTCGGCCAACAGAAATCGTCAGTCCTGCAGCTCAGCGCCAACCACTCGCCGAGCGCGCGTTGGCCACCATAACACCAAAGCGCCCGCGCCAAGCAGCAACGTCAGCCACCCCAGCAGCACCAGCGTTGTCAGCAAAGGACCACCCTGGCCCATGGTCACAGACAAATAACGATCCGCCGCGCCATTAAGATCGAAGTAGCTCAGCGGTGACCACCAAACAGCTGGCAGTACAAGACTCAGCACGCAGATCAAGCTGGTGCCAAAAAAGCTGAGCAGCCCGGAATGACTGATCAGCGCCACTAATTGCGCCAAAGCGAACGCGCAAAGGGTCAACAAATAAAGCCAACCGAATTTCAGGAGAATATTTTGCCACAAGGGCATGAAGCTGAAGCGTTTGGCGGTTTGCCAAACAAGAATAGGATAACCAAGGCTGCCTGGCGTTCCGAAAAGCAAGCTGCCAACCATGAATCCAGCGAAGAACAGCGCCAGTGTGACCAACGCCGCCACGGCCTTCACGGCGAAATTACTGAAGTATTGATATTGAGGTGACAACTGTTGTAATTGTAGCCAATGACTACCCGCGGCTTTTTTCCGTAGGGAGCTGGGGAAGTCCAAGCTGAACAGCAACAAACAGCTCACCACCAGGGCGATGGCGAGCGGCTGGCGCAACTGATATTGTAAATAGTACCAACCATTGGTGTAGAATCGGCGGCCAAAACGCGGCCCATACTGCTGGTATTGCGCTTCGGTGCCGAGGAAGTTCTGTTTCGTCGTTTCATGGTTCAAGATCCGCGCCGGATAAAACGGCGTCAGTCCTTGCCGCTGCACCAAGCTCAACTCCCGAATGGTCAGATCCACTTCCTGCGCTTTATAAAAAACCGACCCATCCTGCCGATTGCCCGGAATCACGGCAGCGAAGGGAACTTGCTGGGGCAATTGGGCCACCTGCGCCGCCGTTCCGAACGTGCGCACCAAGCTATTCAAGTATTGACGTTGATAGCGTCGAGGCTGTTTGAGGGCTTGGCGTTCCAAGTTAAAGCCCAGAGTTTCTTCGCTGTCGGCGCCAAACAATTTAGTAAACCGTTGGCTATTCTTGACCAAATGTTGCTGATAGGCTTGCACATATTGCCGCTGTTGCCGCTGCTGCTGCGCCAAACCGAACCACAATAAGAGCAGTAATCCTAAGAAAATGCCCAAAAAAGGCCAACGACGCCGCAGCAAACGCCATTGGAGTTGGTGATACGCCTGGGTTTGACTGTTGATTATCAACACCCCTATTCCTGCTTGATACGCTCAAGTTTACTTCAGAGATAAGTCTATCAGCTAATTCACTGCAAGACTCCCAGTATAAGTTCCAACATATTTGCCGTCACCCAATGCCTGAACGCTCCCCATTCTTGTGCCCGTAAAAGTGCCCCACAACCCATCATAAAAAACGCTACCTTTTTTATAATATGTTGGTGGATATGAATTAAATTGAAATTGAATACTAGGAACAAACACTGTATCATAACTCTTAGTGGCAGCTTGAACTTCTTGACTATGACCACCACCCTCTACATTAGAAACTATCCCGGAAAACGTTAAAGCCACCGCAATAGAAAGCAATCCAGTTGAAATTTTCTTCATAGTAACATCCCTCCACATATAAAAACATTAGTTACCTATAGAATAATGTTACCACCAGGAAGAAAGATAATCAATCCGCGAAACGCTTATTTAAAGGCAAAGTAAGCGCTATACATATTTCCAATATGTTCAACATCACATTATCCATTGATAAACGGAGGCGTGGGCGATCAAACAATTAAGCAAAATGCTAAATGGCCACTATTTATGGCTGTTGCGGGGACTGCTGGTGCTGATTTTGACTGGGGCGTTGTTCGCCAGTAATTCGGCGCAAATGACCAACTATCGAACCGAATTGCAAACAAGCCTGGCTAAGGAAAGCCTGCGCCTGGCGGATTTGGAAACGAATGGGCGCAAAGGCCAGATGGCGCCACGACAGCTCGAACGACTGGGCGTGATCACCAGCGCCGCCAGTCAACAACTAGGTGCCCTGAAAGATCAGGACCAACTGGCTTTTCTCCGCCATGAGCAGGCCAAGATCGCCGCCGCCCGGCGCTACCAACACGATTATCACCAGTGGCTGCTAAGCGCGCCAGCCACAACCAGCCGCCAGCAACAGTGGCAGGATCATCGATTGCTTGAGCAAGGCTGGGGCCAAGAAGATCTGATCAAAACAACCCGCTATCCTAATGGTATTTTGGCAATTTTCCAAGGATTGGCGCGGCCTTTATTGACGCTAACGCTGGTGCTAGGCCTGATTTTGCCACTATGGGCGCAATTGCAACGTCCTAGCTTCACCCTCGTGCTGCTCAATACGCGCCGGCGCAGCTTGTTATTCGCCCGCTTCTTAGGACTGGAAACCATGCAAATCAGCGCCGATCTGCTGTTGGGGCTGGTTAGCGCCGGCCTGCTTAGTTGGACGCTCGGCGAAAGCCTGCTGCAACCCCGGCTGCCCAGCAGTTGGCGCTATCCATTGCTTGACGGCAGCACCCTACTTCCCCGCCTGCTTTGGCTACTGCTGGGACTCCTCTTATTGACACTGATCGCCGCGCAAATCCTGGTCTGGCTGACGCTGCGCCACTGGTCAGCGCCAG
The DNA here is from genome assembly GCF_054785215.1 of Lapidilactobacillus salsurivasis. Lineage (NCBI taxonomy): Bacteria > Bacillati > Bacillota > Bacilli > Lactobacillales > Lactobacillaceae > Lapidilactobacillus > Lapidilactobacillus salsurivasis. The sequence continues at coordinate 134,793 of NZ_BAAABI010000003.1, forward strand.
CGCAACTGCTGTTCGTCGGCGGAATCACCGCCAGCGCCCTAACTCTGACTGCTAAAATCCCTCAGCTACAAACCGGCATCAACCCGCTGAATTGGTTGCGGCAGTGTCCAAGCTTCGCCGCCGGGAGCGGTGGCGTGTTGATATGTTTGTTGCTACTGGGGCTCTTGTGGTTCAGCCTATTCTACCGCGGTCAAAATAAAACCGGACACGTTGGCTAACTCGACGTGTCCGGTTTTATTTGCTTGGCTTGATTGCAGGTTTGCTGGGTTTGGGTGGGGGCGCAACCGGCTGGGACTGCTGTTGCGGACTGGAACGTGGTGGGCATCGTTTTGAGCCAATCCGCAAAGTTCGCGGCTTGTCTCAAAATCGAGCCTTGTCCTAAGCGGCAAAGCCGCCAAGGACAATTTCACCACTGAGCCGCGCAGTCCCAGCCGGTTGCTAGGCAAAATTGAACCTATCTGCAATAGGGGCGAAGGATTTGACGAAGTGCTTTTGCAAGCAGAAGGTCAAACAATCCCCACTTTTTTGATGGTACGGCAATGCCAACGGATTGGGATTAGAAAGTCGGAACACTTTGCGTAGGCAGAACATTTCTACTCGTTTCCGTAATCAATCCATGTGTGGAAACAGACCGATTCTGCTGATTCACCAAGATTCTGTCACAGTTCATCAGACAGACTGTCCCGGTGTCACCAATTTAAAGCTTGTAACCACTAACCACGGTCGTTAATTACGTGGATCCCCATCAATTGACCATAACTTGCCAGCTGGCGTGAGTGCTCAACCGGCTGTTAAAACGTTGAGCGGCTGGAGCGGAGAAATTCGGGGTGAGATCGCCGTGAAATTGGTCTTAGTGGCTCTGCCACTTAGACCAAGGCTCAGCTTTGAGATTTTCGGTGGTTTTCCGAAAAGCTCAAAGTGACGCCCACAGCGATCTCACCCCGAATTTCGCAGCGCAAGCCGCGGGCATCATTGAAACGTGTTCGCCGACCTAGCTGATTCATCAAGAGCTTGCTTTAGTTCATCAGACAGACTGTCCTGGTGTCGCCAATTTAAAGCTAGTAACCACTAACCACGGCCGTCCATTACGTGGCTCCCCATCAATTGGCGATAGCTTGCCAGCTGGCGTGAGTGCTCAACCGGCTGTTAAAACGTTGAGCGGCTGGAGCGGAGAAATTCGGGGTGAGATCGCCGTGAAATTGGTCTTAGTGGCTCTGCCACTTAGACCAAGGCTCAGCTTTGAGATTTTCGGTGGTTTTCCGAAAAGCTCAAAGTGACGCCCACAGCGAGCTCACCCCGAATTTCGCAGCGCAAGCTGCGGGCATCATACTTTAAGCTAGCGCCCCGCTTTTGCTTGTCGCCGTTGGATCAGGTAAACGATCAGCGCCGCGCCCAGTACGATCAGACCCATCACCCCGTGTACCGTGCCGATCAGCCCGCTGAAATTCGCCGAGACCGTTTTGTGGGCATAGGAAGTCAAGAGCCCGGCCAACTTGATCCCGCGAACTTGCGCGACGAGCATCATCACCAACCACAACAACATTTGGAAGAACAGCCCGCCTAACGCTAAAAGCCGCGGTGCGACCAAGAATTCTTCATCAGTGGTCAGTGGCGTTTCGCCATCTAATTCCGCCAACACTTCGCGATTCAATTCACCGACCACGATCCGCAAGCACAGGATACCCACCAAGTAAACAGGTTGCCAGAAGGTCAACACCAACCCTAGCGCCAGCAAGAGCAGATTAAAGTCGGCCACACTAATTTGGGGGATTTTGGCGTGGAGGAATTTCAGTAGCGGCGCGCCAATCGCCATGGCCACCACGTACATCAGGATGACCCATACATAAAAGCCGCTGCCTAAAATCACGAAAACGTAAATCGTCCCGTAAACGGCCACGAAATCAATACAGAGACCGCGCAGGAACCCGCGGGCGCGGATCGTCCAAGTCAGACGGCCGTTGCCCCGGGCCAACCGCCAAGAGAAAATCAGCAGCGCGATCGGCAAGACGATCGCCAAAACAGTCAAGCCCCGCAAAAGTGACTGTAGCGTGCCTTCATTCCGGGCCAACCGCAGATTGATCAGGCTCAAGAAGATCGCCGCCGTCAACAACAGATTGAGCCCGAGCAACTTGACATCCCGCCAAACCACCGGCGCTAAAGGTTGCCGTAAAGGACTGGCCCACAGCCCGACCCAGCCTAAGCCGACATAAAGCAACATGCCGCCGAACGACCAAACGATCAGGCGGCCGCCGTCCAGCTGGATCAAGCCCAGCAACAACAACAGCGCGCCATATTGGTACAAGGCACTGAATTTGATTTTTGGCAGTGCCGCCGTTTGCCCCCGTTGGTTGAAAACACGCACCGCTGGCGGCAATAACGCCGCCGCGATCCCCACGCCGACCCCGGCCAAGTCCCAAAACAATGGATTCCAGCCGCCAAACAGTCCCAACAAGCAGCCTAGGGTCGCCGCGCTCAGTCCCCACGTCGCTAGCCGTTCCGCCTTCGGATGATAGCCGCGAAAGAGGAACAAGGTCGTCCGCCGAAACGTATAAAACAGCACATAAGGCAAGGCGTTAAGGATCACGATATTGTTGCGCAAGATCAATTGCGGCAACAGTAAATAAGGTAGCGTGTTCACGGTGAAGCTGGTGATCTTGAGAAAAAGCGCGGAGAAACGAGCGCTCGTTTGCTTGAGTTGGGCGATATTGATCAAAATGAACCTCCTGAGCTGTGAAGCTGACAGTTTTTTTCTGCTTTGATTATAAGCTGATTTCCAGATAGTTCAAAGCGAAACCCTTGCCGCCGGATCCGCCCGACGACCCCTTGACGAGATCAGATCAAGGTCACGGTCGTTAATAAATTTTTCTCAGGCGATAAAAGCCGAACATTTTGTTTTTTCTGTTACCGCGACTGTCGCTGCGGATAAGCGGTCAAGTTCATGTTGGACAAGGCTTGACACCCCTTTAGCTCCAATAATTACAAAGCACGCTTGTATACTTTTTAGTCACTTTGATAGACATATGATGACTTTTAAAGCCTGATAGTTACCCGCTTGTTCCTTTACACTTTAGGTATCCTAGACTGCAAGGGGGCATTAGATGGCATTTGGTAAAGAAATTGCGGGGCGGATCCATGACTTGCGCATCAGCCAAGGACTCACTCAAGAGAAATTGGCCGAGAAAGCGGGCATCGATCCCACCATGTTTGGTCGGATCGAGCGGGGCCAGCGCGCCAATCTCACCGTTAACACACTGGAGAAAATCGTCACGGCACTGGACATTGACTATCCAACTTTCTTCTCGTTTGGCGATAGTTCCGATCGGACCACGGTGGTTCTCAGCCGCTTGGCTTTGTTGGACCAACCTGACGAAGTGTTGGCGATCATCGAAAGCGTGATCGACCTGGCCGAAGCCACGCATCATGGCAAGCCAGAATCACCTGAATCATAGACACACAGACCCCCGACCGACCCTGGTGCGACGGGTCTTTTTTGCATTGCGGATTCTGTGCCGCTCGGTTCTGTGCCGTTTGGTCCGGGCCTCTTGCTTCGATGCCGTTCGGTCTGTGCCGCTTGCTTCAATGCAACTCGGTTCGGCCGCTTGCTACGATGATGTCCGATTCTGTGCTGCCCAACTTCTTTCCTATCGATTTTTCTGCTAATTTTGGACCACTGATCCTCTGATTGCCCTAAAAAACCTCCCACGTAACCCATTCAGGTAACTTAGGAGGTTTGATCGCCGTTAGTTGGACACTAACTGGCATCAGGTAACTTAATTGATTCGTTTGGCTTAACTCAGTACAACTGTTTCGTGGCGGAATCCGCGAAAGCGTTGAAAGGCACGATGGTTTGCGCGCGATCGTGCTGTTCCAGTTTCAAGACGGTCACGTCGGTGCAACCACCTTGGATATAATCGTAGATATAGTCGTCACGGAAGCCGATCGCCGCCGCGTCTTGGGCGTTATTGCCGTAATAAGTGGTTTTGATATTGGCCCAAATGATCGCGCTTAAGCACATCGGGCAAGGATAAGCATTGGTGTAAAGTTGGCAACCGCTGAGATCATGGGTTCCCAGCACCTGACAAGCCGCCCGGATCGCCATCACCTCGCCGTGAGCGGTGGGATCATTATTTTCCAGCACCTGGTTGTGTCCTTGGGCGATGATCTGGCCATCTTTGACCACCACTGACCCGAACGGACCGCCGGCGCCAGTGGTCACATTGCTGGCCGCCTCCGCAATGGCGATCTGCATGAATTTACTTTGATAATCGCTTGTCTCTGCACTCATAGGTGTACTTTGATACTTGCTTGGCTCTTCGCTCATAAATTTACCTTCTTTTTTAAGCGTGCTGTGAGGTGCAGACCGCTCCTCTCCGCACTCTGATTTTGAAACGTGCTCCGCGCAACTGACTGCTGTGCTTAACTACGCTACGCTTCCGGAGGCGAAGACCAGCCTACAAAATCCTAGCTAGGTTAATGCTCGCAGTCAACCCGTCGCGCGCCGCACTCTTTTTTGAAACGTGCTAACCGGGTCGGCTCGCACTCTTTTTCGAAAAGTGGGTCCATCTCACATTCTAACTGATAACGGCGGGAATTACACCTACTAACCCCGCCTTTTTAAGGAAAAATGTTAAGATTTTGCCGAAAAATCACAAATTTGATGACTGTTGCAGCGCCGCTAATTAGTTTTTTCTAATTTTTCAAGATAATTCTGCACATTTCTGCGGTATACTATTAGCTAGTTAGTCAATTGGAAAGGAGTCATCATTGTGCCACAAGAAAATAACTATTTTGTCGCCGAACGGTCCGCTTATAGTTTCCATCGGGGCCACTATCTTAGCGGCGCTTTCGTCAACGCTAATCCTGAAGATATGAACTTTGATATTTTTCAACTATATCCCCTACCGCTGACCATTCGCCGGTTCAACCAGGCGCGGGAGAAGAATGGCGAGCTCCTATTTCGCGATACCTTCAAGTACGAGGCGACCCTCTATTCTTCCTCGAATAAACAGGCCCGCCTCTTCCTTGAACAAACCATGAAAAAGCCACTGGTGATCATGGCGGAAGGCGCTGAATTTCTTGATGGTGTCGGTAATGAGATCCCGTTACACACGGTGCGGCTGATCGAAGCGACCGATTCTACCAACAATCTTTGTTACCTGCTGATCGGCGGGCGCGGCGCCTTGGAATATAAGAGTAATCACTTGGTGGCTGCGGAACATCTTGACTACGATCAGAATTTATTTGAAACGGATCCGCAACAACATGTGGTTTTATCTGAGGATCATTTGCTTAAATTCGCCTTGGTCTTGGCCCATGAGTATTTCGATCGGCATTTGACCGCGGACGATGTGGTGTCGCAATCAACGATTTTCCCGATCGCCAGCACTTCCTTTTCTGGGCCGATCAAGGTTGCCAGTGGTCCGGACGCGCCGCGGATCGGGTTTTACTTCGAAACGACGCATAAATGGTTGCCGGTTCCTGATCCGAACAATTTCGGTAATGACTGATCTTAAGTAGATTGGCCGCAGCTTGCGCTGCGAAATTCGGGGTGAGCTCGCTGTGGGCGCTGTTTTGAGCCAATCCGCAAAGTGCGCGGCTTGTCTCAAAATCATGCCTTGTCCTAAGCGGCAAAGCCGCTAAGGACAATTTCACGGCGATCTCACCCCGAATTTCTCCGCTCCAGCCGCTCAACGTTATAACAGTCGTTTGAGCACTCACGCCAGCTGGCAAGCTATCACCAATTGATGTGGGACCACGCAATTGACGACCGTGGTTAGTGGTCACCAGCTTTAAATTGGTGACACCAACGCAGTCTGCCTGATGAACCGAAGCAAGCGCTTGATGAATCAGCTGAATCGGTCGGTTTCTAAACAGGGATTGTTAAGAAAACAAGTAGAGACGTTCGGTCTACGTAAAGTGTTCCAACCTCTTGATACAATTCAGTTGATGTTGCTGTACCACCCCACAAAGGGCGATTGTTTGACCTCGATCTTGCAAAATCACTTCGTTGGATACTCAACTTCGATTGCAGATGAGCTCGATTCGGTTCAGCAACCGCCTCAGGACGTGTGGCTCAGCGGTGAAATTGTCCTTTGCGGCTCTGCCGCTTAGGACAAGGCTCGATTTGAAGCCAATTCCCGCTTTTGGAATTGGCTTCAAACGACGCCCACCGCGTTCCAGCCACGACAAACGTCCTGAGGCGGTTGCGTCACCACCCAAACCCACCACACCTGCAATCAAGCGCAGGTTCAAGAACCGATCCCAGACTTTCGGAATCCGTTGGCATTGCAGTACCACCTTAAAAGCGGGTGATTGTTTGACCTCTAGCTTGCAAAACCACTTCGTTAAATCCTTCGCCTTGATTGCAGATAGGCTCAATTCTGTTCAGCAACCGGCTGGGACTGCGCGGCTCAGTGGTGAAATTGTCCTTGGCGGCTTTGCCGCTTAGGACAAGGCTCGATTTGAAGACAAGCCGCGCACTTTGCGGATTGGCTTCAAACGACGCCCACCACGTTCCAGTCCGCAACAGCAGTCCCAGCCGGTTGCGCTCACGCGCAACACCCACCACATCTGCCATCAAGCGCAGGTTCAGAAAGAGAAATCCACCTTTTCAAATTAACTCAAAACACACCACAGCGGTGTGTTTTTTACTGCACCAGACCCAGCGCGAACAACGCCTTGGCCGCATCAAGCACGGTCTGTTCAGGCGAATACTGCGTCCAGCCCAGTTCAGATTCCGCCGCCTGGGTGGAATGTCGCGCGCGGCGATCGAGCATGGGAACTAGCGTGCGCAAACTGGGAACAAATTTCGCGGCGGTTTTGGTGACCCAGTTGGGCAATACCCGCACTTTGATTTTCAGCTCGGGGAAGTTGGTCTGATAAAGTGTGGCAATGTCTGCCATGGTCAGTTCCTGTGAAGCCGCCAAATAGCGCTTGCCCCGGGCGTTATCGCGCTCGAATGCTAGGCGATGCAACGTGGCCAGATCGCGCACATCACTGATCTCCATGGGAACGCGAGGAAGCGCCGGTTGCCCTTGCAAGAGACGCAATAGGATTTCATTGGAGCTCATCGCCATTTCGCTCATGGCTGGGCCAAAGATCGCGCCAGGCAAAATTGTGGTCAATTCCAGGTTATTTTCTTGGGCAAAAGTCCAAGCGGCTTGTTCAGAGGCCACTTTCGAAATGCGATAGGGATCCAAATCAGGGTTGTTGACGTCCGTCCAAAAGGATTCATCCAATAAAGCCGTGCTACCAGTTGTCGGCGTCGAAGCGGCCTCAGAGCTGGTCATGATGATTCGGTTGACCCCAACGTCCTTGGCCGCGCGCAACACATTCAAGGCCCCATTCTTTGAGATGTTGACTAACTCCGCGGCCGTTTCGGTGCCGTGGCCCAAGGGTGACGCCACGTGAATGACCCCGGCACTGCCTTTGATGCCCTCATGCCAACCCTCGATTCGGGTCAAATCCGCTTCAAAAAACGACAGGCGGGCAATGGCGTCCGGCGCAACCTGCTGTTTTAGTTCGTGTCTAATTGAATCAGCCTTGGCCAATGAGCGCACACTGGTCGCAACTTGATACCCATGATCCAGAAAATCCTTGATCACCCAACTGGCCACAAAACCAGAGCCACCGGTAACAACTACTTTTTTCATAATGATTTACCTCTTTATTTTTAAATTAGACAAATAATACATCATATTGTCTAATTTGTAAATATGGTTTATAATATTTCTGGGAGGAATAATCTAATGAATACTAAAGAAGAACTCGCTATCCGCTTGAACCACGTAGTTTTGATCAACGGCTTCCAAACTTTATCGATGGCCAAACTTGCCCAAGCCATCAACGTAAGCCGCGCCACCCTGTACATTTATTTCAAAAACAAGGACGAAATCGTCGCCGCCGTGGTTGACCGCCATCTAAATTTCATCCAGAGCCACCCGGTCCCAGCGCGCTTCCAGCCAGCCGACTACCCCGCCACTTTGGTGAATACCCTCTTATTGTTCGGCTCAACCACCGCCACTTTCACCGGCGAGTTGCAGCGTTATTATCCCCAACACTACGCCGAATTTGTGGCCGCTTACGATCGCTACTTCACCGATCTGGAACGCTATTATCGCCGCGCTCAGAACCGTGATTTCATCGACAAGCAATTTCGCCCTGATTTTTTACTTTTCCAAAATCGGACGGGAATCCAGGCCATCTTAGCGGCCGTTCGCCAGAAGGAGATCGAGATCGGGCAGGCCGAGGCCTATCTGAATGAGCTGTTCACGTTGCAGTTGCTGGGATTTCTGACGCCCACTGCTAAAAGTCAACTGGAATTGAGCACGGTGCAACCTCTGATCGATAAAATCATGGCCGAGTTTCGCGCGACTTACTCGCTGATCGGGTGAGCATGAAGGTTTATAGTGTGTCCGCAGCTTGCGCTGCGAAATTCGGGGTGAGCTCGCTGTGGGCGTCACTTTGAGCTTCGCAAAACCACGCGAATCTCAAAGCTGAGCCTTGGTCTAAGTGGCATAGCCACTAAGACCAATTTCACGGCGATCTCACCCCGAATTTCTCCGCTCCAGCCGCTCAACGTTATAACAGCCGTTTGAGCACTCCCGCCAGCTAGCCAGCTATGGTCAATTGATGGGGAACCCCGCAATTGACGGCCGTGGTTAGTGGTTACCAGCTTTAAATTGGTGACACCAGTACAGTTTATCTGATGAACTCAGGCAAGTTCTTGATGAATCAGCTAAATCGGTCGGGTTCTAAACAGGGATTGTTAAAGAAACAAGTAGAGACGTTCGGTCTACGTAAAGTGTCCCGACCTCCCAATCCGAATCCGTTGGCATTGCTGTACCACCCCAAAAGTGGACGATTGTTTGACCTCTTACTTGCAAAACCACTTCGTCAGATATTCCACTTCGATTGCGGATAGGCTCAATTCTGCCTAGCAACCGGGTCGGGCCATGCGGCTCAGCAGTGAAATTATTCTTTGCGGCTTTGCCGCTTAGAATAAGGCTCGATTTTGAGACAAGCCGCGGGTTTTGCGGATTGGCTCAAAACGATGCCCACTGCGTTCCAGCCGCACAAATGGCCCGACCCGGTTGCGCTCACGCGCAACACCCACCCACACCCGCAATCAAGCGAAAGATCAAGAATAGAAACCAAACGCCTAAATCAATCAACCACAAAAAAGCCGGGAGCGCTGCTCCTGGCTTTAGGCAAATCAAAAAGACGTCGGCCAACAAGCGCCGACGTCTTTTTTCCTAGAAACGGGGATTCAGGACGATCTGTGCGGGACGGCCCGCGGTCAGATGGATCCGATTCTCCTGGACGATCACGCAAAGATCGTGATCGGTCGTTAACGTTAATTTGCTGTTCTGGAAGTTGAAACTTAGCCAAGTATCCCGGAATCGTTGCTGGAAACTCAAGCGCCGCCATGATCGCGGAATCTGCGGTTCGATGATCACCTGACCTTCAAAATACTTGATCCCAGCAAAGGCGTGCTCGATCACCGCTAGCGTGCCGCCCATGACGCCGGTGTGGATGCCCTCGGCGGTGGTGCCGCCTTGGATGTCATCGTAATCGGAGCGGATGGCGGTGACGAGGTTTTCTACGGCGTGGTCCAATTCGCCGAGGATCACGTCAACGCTGGCGAAGACGGGGCGGGAAACGGTGGAGCCGTGAACGGTGCGGGCCAAATAGTAGTCGCGATTGCGGCGAAGCCAGTTGCGCGGTAACCGATATCCCAGTTGGTTGACCAGTTGATGCATCATTTTCTCACCGAGATTGTACACGGCCATTAAGGTGTCCGCCTGTTTGTTGACTTGATAGTCGTTGGGCGACTTGCCTTCCGATTTCAAGATCCGATCGATTCGGTGAATGTCACCGTACTTTTCGTGATAAGCGGTCAAGTCCAGTTCCTTCAAAGCCAGATAGTGCTGGTACTGTTCGATCACGCCTTGATCATCAATATAGATGGTCAAATTGTTGGCCACGTCGCTGGCTTTTTGGAGGAGGTGGTGGCTGAAGTCGGTTTCGTGACACGCGGCCGCGAAATCCACTTCGGGGTGATGGCGCAACTCCGAGAGCCAATTCAAGGACCACACCAGCATAATGTTGGTGTAGGCATTGTCGTTGACGCCAGGTGAACTGGCGCCGGGGTAGCCTTCGTGGAATTCGTCGGGCCCCATGACGCCACTTAAATGGTAGCGTTCGCCGTCATAGGTCACCTTACTCAGCCAGAACTTGCTAGTTTCCAGCAACACCTTCAACCCGCCGTCGTTGAGCAGGTCGTAACGCCCGGTGACTTGGGTGTAATACCAAATGTTATAAACGACCGCCAAGGAAATGTGGCGTTGGAGCCGGGAATTGTCTTGGTACCAGCGGTGGGTGATCGGATTGAGATGGATCACTTGGGACTGTTCATCGCCGTACATCGCCGATTGCCACGGGTACAGCGCCCCCACCTCGTGTTGGGCATGGGCGTTTTTGCGGGCGGCTTCCAGACGTTTCAGCCGGTATTGCAGAATATCATAGGCGGTGTCCGGGTCCATTTCCGCGTAATAGGGGATCAAGAACAATTCATCCCAGAAAATATGCCCGCGATAACCCTCGCCAGTCAGCGCCCGGGAACCCACCGACGCGTCCAGATCTTGATTCGCCAAATGTTGCGCCGCTTGATGTAAGTGGAAGACGTTCATCCGCACCAAGCGTTGCAGATCGGGGTCATCATTTTCGATTTGAACATCGGCGCGCCGCCAGAATTCCCGCCAATGCGCTTGACTGGTCGTTTGCACCCGGTCGAAACTACTGCGCGCCAATTCCGCCTGAACTTCCGCCACCGGATCGGTGGTTTCATAACTGGTGGCCACGACCATCGTCCGCTCAAAGGTGAATTCTTCGCCGGCATCCAAGGAAACCACCGTTTGGTCAATCACCGAATGTTCCGGATACGTCGTGGTAAAAGTCGCCTGTTTACTGGTCGTGCGCGCCCCGACTACCAGATCTAATTCTGATTTCAGTGTCCGCGCTTGTAACATATGCTCGCCGACTTTGGTGATTTTGAACTCTTGGCTATTGAACTCGCGATAACGGGCCACGTTCTGATTCTGGATCAGCCCGTCAACCACCCCTTCGATCGTCACCTGAGCCCCAAAGTCCAGATGAAAACTGATTTTTTCCGCGAAACAATGATAATGGACCGGATCGACCACCTTCAAGGTGTCCACGAACAACCGACCTTGAGGTAACGCGTATTCGAAGTGCTCGGTCAGATTGCCCCGATCCATATTCAAACAGGAGCAGCGCTGATCATAGTCACCGGTCAACGGTTGATGATCGATGAACAGCCGGATCAGCTGGGGATTGGGCAAATTGACCATGTCCTCGTTAACGATATCGCGATGATTGACCTGCGTGGTGGTTTGATTGAAGATCCCCGCCACGTACAAGCCCGGATAATGGTCGTCGCTATATTGAGCCAGCACCGGTGCGCCGCGCCAACCCAAGTAACCATTGCCCAACGTTAAGATCGATTCCTGACCGTAAGAACGCGGTCCATTGGGAATATTCTGATACTCGATTTGCCAATCTGTAATCATTTTAAGCTCCTTATTCTGCCGGTTTGAAAACATTCTTCTTTTGCGCACCCTTGACTTTATCTAAGTCAGCATCACTGAAGCCCCAAAGGTAAACGCAGGTGAAGGAAACAACGATGGTGATCACCGACGCAATCAAGTAGATCCAGATATTATTCGGATTTTGCGCCGAGAAGAAGGATGGGAAGCCGATCAGCGAGCCGGAGAAGCCGAACATATCGATATGGAACAAGCCGGCGACGAAACAGCCCACCGCGCTCCCGATGCTGGACATCCAGAAGACGTGGCCATATTTCAAGTTGATCCCATACATCGCCGGTTCGGTCACGCCCGCAAAACCGGATAAAGCGCCGGCCATGGCCAAGCCTTTGATGTCAGCGCGTTTGGATTTCGCCCAAACCGCCAAAGCTCCAGCCGCTTGCGCGATCATGGTGAAGTTGATCAAGCCGTTCAAAACCGAATGCCCGGTCATGGCAATGTCGTTGGACACAATCGGAACGATCATCCAGTGCAAGCCGAAAATAACCAAAGTTTGGTAGAAACCACCTAGCACCAGCCCCGCGATGGCTTCGTTGGCCGTTACCAAGAAGTTGATCACCGCCGCAAAGCCCGCCGAAATCATCGAAATAACCGGTCCCATCAAGACTAAGACCACGCTGGCCACAATGAACAAGGTGAACAACGGTTGGAAAATCGAACGCAAACTCAGTGGCAGGACTTTTTTCAGCCAATTGCCCACTGGTCGCGCCAGCCACGCCGCGAAAATAATTGGGAAAATCGAGTAGGTGTATTGGGGAATGTGGATCGGCAGCCCGAAGAAGGTGGCGTTCAGCGGAATCCCCAATAATGTTGCCATGCCCTTAGTTGGCGCTGCCCATAACGCCGCGATGGACGGATGGACCAGCACTCCCGCGATGGCCGCCACGGTGATCGGCTCGGAATGGAGTTGTTTCGCCGCGGTGTAACCGACGAGGATCGGCAGGAAGTAGAAGGTCGAATCGCCCATGGCATTGATAATAACGAACGTTGTCGACTTGGTGTCGATCCAGTGCAGATTAGAAGTAAATAATGTCAAAAACCCTTTTAAGATACCTGAAGCGGCTAACAGGCCAATGATCGGGATCATCGAGCCAGTGATCGTGCCGATCAACAACTGGAAGCCGCGAACGATCCAGCCCCAAAGATTGGTTGGCCGGGCTGCCTTCGCCTGAGCTTGCGTGGCTTCGACAATTTCCCGCGTCGCCGCGTCGTCAACCACATCATCACCAAGTTGGGCGACCACCGCGTCGTAAACATCTTCGACGGCCGGGCCGATCACCACTTGATATTGCCCCAAGCCAGCGTTATAGATCGCCCCCGCGACCCCATTCAAATTGGTCAATTTGGCGTTGTCCGCCTTGGTCTCGTCCTTCAGGTAAAAACGCAACCGTGAGATACAATGGATCACTTTGTTGACATTACTTGGCCCACCAACATATTTAATAATGTCGGTGGCCAATTGCGTATAGTCTTGAGCCATTTTCTTTTCCCCCTATGACTGTGACTAAGCCTTCGCGCTTGCTTTGCCCAGCAAGTCGCCAAGACCAACATGTTGATAATCGACATCAAGCGCCGCCAGATTCGACTGGGAATTGGTGATCAAAACCATCACCGTTTGATCCAGTTGCGCCGCTTCGATTTGACTCCAGTCCACCGAAACGACCTTATCCCCACTGGCGACTTGCTTGCCCTGCTTAACATGAACCTTGAACGGTGCCCCCTTCAACCCGACAGTATCGATCCCCACGTGCACCAGGAATTCTAGGCCGTCATCACGCCGAATCCCCAGGGCGTGACCTTGCGCGATCATCACTTCGCCACTGACCGGCGCGACCACCGCCGACTCGTCCGCGTCAGGCATGATGGCGAAGCCTTCGCCCATCATTTTCTGCGCGAACACCGGGTCGGAAACGGTGCTCAGTTCGATCACTTGGCCGCTGACCGGCGCGAAGATATTGTCGGTGTGCACAAGTTCTTTTCTCTTAAGGTGTAACATTTTGAATCCCCCCATTTTGATCCTGAAGCATGGTACCAACGAATTTGACCCCCTGCGACAAAATGACCCTTGGCAACTTTGGTTGAGATAGCTTGAAGCTGGTTAAAAGTAGATTGGCCGCAGCTTGCGCTGCGCGATTCGGGGTGAGCTCGCTGTGGGCGTCACTTTGAGCTTTTCGGAAATGCACCGAAAATCTCAAAGCTGAGCCTTGACCTAAGCGGTAAACCGCTAAGGTCAATTTCACGGCGATCTCACCCCGAATCGCTCCGCTCCAGCCGCTCAACGTTTTAATAGGCGCTTGAGCACTCACGCCATTTGGCAAGCTATCGTCAATTGATGGGGAACCACGCAATTGATGACCGTGGTTAGTGGTCACCAGCGTGAGATTGGCGACACCAGAATAATTTGCCTGATAAACCAAGACAAGTTCTGGACAAATCAGTCAAATCCGTTGGCCTTCACCGAAAGATTGTCTAAGGAAGCAGGTAAAATCGGGCAACCTCAGCAAAGTAGCCGACCGATTCAACCAAATCCGTTGGCGTTGCCGTACCACCTCAAAAGTGGGCAATTGTTTGACCTCTAGCTTGCAAAAGCACTTCGTCAAATACCCAACTTCGATTGCAGATCAGCGCAATTCTGTTCAGCAACCGGTTCGGGCCATGCGGCTCAGCAGTGAAATTGTCCTTTGCGGCTCCGCCGCTTAGGACAAGGCTCGATTTGAAGACAAGCCGCGCTTTTTGCGGATTGGCTTCAAACGATGCCCACTGCGTTCCAGCCGCACAAATGGCCCGAACCGGTTGCGCTCACGCGCAACACCCACCAAAACCCGCAATCAAATCCAGCATCACCAATCAACCGGTTTTTCACTGATGACGCCGGGCAAATTCCAAACTACTGAACTTGTCCGCGCGATGCCGCGACTCCGTATAAGACAACACCCGGTTATCCGACAAATGCGTTTCGCTGCGCACCACCAACACCGGCACACTTTGATTGATCCCCAGATACACACAATCGTCGTATTCCGCCGGTTCGATTGCGATATGCTTGATCGCATAATCGATTTTCAAGTGCAAGGTCGATTCGAAGTAATCGAACAACGAGCGTTGCGCCACGGTCGCCGGCACTTCCGGCACGATCGCTTCATTAATGTAATCGTAATCCAAAATCACCGGTACTTCATCAACCACCCGTTTGCGCACGATCAACTGTGTCGTCAAGGCCGGCGCGCCATTGAGCAATTCCACTGGCACCGCGACGTGATCGCGAATCGAAACCAAATCATTGGTCGAGTGTAAATGATTCTGCGCGACTAATTCGTGGTAACTTTCAATCGACGAGAACGGAAACATTAATTTCTCGGTACTGAGAATCAGACTACCCTTCCCCCGAATCGTCTGAATGTAGCCTTCATTCGCCAACAAACGGACCGCTTTACGCACCGTCTCCCGCGAAACATGATAACGCATCACTAATTTCTGATCACTTGGCAGCAAGTCCCCTTTCTTAAACTTCTTGTTTTGAATATCTGTGAGTAAATCATGGTAGATCTGTAAATATTTTTTCATCTTCCCCGACCCCCGAGCTTATCCTAGCACAGGGAAAAATCGCTTACATGATTGCGGCTTGCCTCCGTTGCGGAAAAACTAGACAAGTTGGCGCCAACCATTGTTGTTTAAACAAATTTTGAGTAGACAACTTTTTTCGCTGACTTACTCCCCAATCCTTGTAAAACGGCTCCCCCCGACTACAATTACCAAATCGATCCCCCAATCGATACTTAAAGCGCTTACAAAAACTACATAAGAAAATGCCTAAACTGAAAAAATTTAGGCATCGAACAAAATTGATCCTAACCAAACATCATCACGTCAAGCTCGTTTACTGACGAGCACTGCAAAATCGAATTACCATTTGGCAGTGACTTGATTTATTTCACCGATCAAACGCGAGCAGATCCTTATTTTCAGAACTATCTAACTGCCAATTGGTAAGTTGATTATATCACGAAGCTGTCTATTCGTCTTTTTTAACGCTTACACTGACAAAAAGTAGGCCTATTTGAAAAAACAAATAAGCACGATCACTTTTTGAATCAGGATTTCAGTAAATGATTGTGCCTATTCAGATAATCCCGCCAGCAACGATTGCCCGGTTCGATCACGCTCAGAAAGATCAAAGGAATAACTTCACATCAGCGTGATCATCAACGGTTTTTGCGCCGACAGGTGATATTGCTGCCCTTGCACGATCACTTTTGCGTCGTGATCGGCATTGATGACCACCTTTTGATCGTGGAAATCAAAGCTGAACCAAGTGCCGTGAAATTGGCGTTGGAACTTTAACTGTTGCCACGCTGCGGGGATATGGGGGGTCAAGGTGAGTTGCGCGCCAGTCAGATCTAGCCCAGCGAAACCCCGTTCGATCACGGCCAAAGTGCCGCCCATCACGCCAGTGTGAATGCCTTCTGCGGTGGTGCCGCCTTGAATATCAATATAATCGGACTTGATCGCGGTGACTAAATAATCTAAGGAGCGCTTCAACTCGCCTAAAGATAGATCGACATAGGCGAAAACCGGTCGTGAAACAGTTGACCCGTGAACGGTCCGCGCTAAGTAATAGTCACGGTTCCGTTGGAGCCAATCTTGCGGCAATTGATAGCCCAGTTGCCGAACGATCTGTTCAACTTGTTGGGCGCCCAAATTATAAACAGCCATTAAACTGTCGGCCTGTTTATCCACCTGATAGTCGTTGGAAGATTTTCCTTCGGCTTTGAGGATCCGGTCGATCCGATGGATATCACCATATTTTTTCGCGTAAGCATCTAAGTCTAGTGTCTGCAATTCAAAATAACGCTGATATTGTTCGATCACACCCTGATCATCGATATGGAGACTTAGATTGTGGGCCACATCTGTCGCCTTTTGCAAAAGTTCGGCGCTAAAATCAACAGTTTGGCAAGCTTGAGCAAATATTTCCGACTGCTGGTGGCGTAACGCCAACAACCAATTCAGTGACCAAACCAACATGATATTAGTATAGGCATTGTCCTGCAACCCACTGACTTGCGTGTGGGGATAGGCTTCATGGAACTCGTCAGGTCCCATTACCCCAGACAAGTGATAACGTTGGCCATCATAGGTGACCTTATTCAACCAGAATTTACTGGTTTCCAGTAAAAGCTGTAAGCCCCCTGCGGCCAAAATCCCTTGATCCCCAGTGACCTGAGTGTAATACCACAAATTGTAGACGATCGCCAAAGAAACATGGCGTTGTAACCGCGAATTATCCTGATACCAACGATGAGTCATTGGATTCAAATGAATGATCTGCGACTGCTCATCGCCAGACATCGCTGACTGCCAAGGATACATCGCCCCATGTTCGTACTGCGACCGCGCATTTTTTTTCGCGGCAGGCAATCTTTTCAAACGATAGTGCAAAAGCGCCGCGGCGGTTTTCGGCGTCGTCGCCGCATAATAAGGCAAGAAGAAGATCTCGTCCCAGAAAATATGACCGCGATAACCCTCACCAGTCAGGCCGCGAGAACCTACGGACGCATCCAGATCCGGATTGGCTTGGTCTTGCGCCGCTTGATGCAGCTGGAAAATATTGAAGCGCACCAACCGTTGCAGATCAGGCTCCGCGCTAGTCAATCGGACATCGGCTTTTTGCCAAAAATCTCGCCAGTGAGCCTGGCTGCTTGCTAGGATCTGTTGAAAATCTGCCGCGTCTAAATTCTGTTGAACCGTAGTGATCGGATCTTGATCCTGATAACTCGTCGCCACGGCCATCACCCGCTCGAAGGTCAAAGTCTCATTGGCAGGTAATTGGATCGTGGCCTCATCACAGATCTGTTGATCCGGATAAGTCGTCTTAAAGGTCAGCTGCTCGCTGGTACTGCGACCACCAACGACCAGCGTCACCCCAGATCGTAAGGTCCGGGCGACCAATAGTTGGCCTTGTTGTCCGGTCACCTTAAACTCTTGACTATTAAACTCACGGTACCGCGCAACGTTACGATTTTGGATCGTACCATCGATCAGATTTTGAATCTCAACTTTTGCCGAGAAGTCCAAACGCAAACTAACTTGCGTCGCGATCCGATGATAATTGATTGGATCGACGACTTTTTTTGTTTCCAAATAAAGGTGACCCTGTTTCGCGGGAAAAGTCAGTGTTTCCGTGAGAACGCCTTGATCCATTTGTAAAACCGCCTGCCGCTGATCGTAATTCAGAGTCACTGGTTCTCCGTCGATCCGCAGCCGCAACAGTTGCGGATTCGGCAAATTGACCATGTCCTCATTCACAATATCACGGTGATTGACCGCCGTTGTAGTTTGATTGAAAATACCAGCGACATAAAGGCCGGGATAATGGTCGTCACTGTACGAACTCAGCAGTGGCGCCCCCCGCCAACCTAAATAGCCGTTGCCAAGAGTCAAGATCGACTCCTGACCGTAGGAGTTCACTCCCTTAGAAATATCGTGATATGCGATTTGCCAATCTGATGCTTTCATAAAAAGTTCCTCCTTTTGAATAGATACCGCGGAAAAGCCTGCGGCGCGGCAACTTTGATTGGGATTGCTTATTTGCTGTATAAAGTAGACTGGCCGCAGCTTGCGCTGCGAAATTCGGGGTGAGCTCGCTGTGGGCGTCACTTTGAGCTTTTCGGAAGGGCGCCGAAAATCTCAAAGCTGAGCCTTATTCTAAGCGGCAGAGCCGCTAAGAATAACGACACGGCGATCTCACCCCGAATTTCTCCGCTCCGGCCGCTCAACGCTCTAATAGCCGTTTGAGCACGCACGCCAACTGGTAAGCTATGGCCAATGGATGGAAAGCCACGCAATTGACGACCGTGGTTAGTGGGCACAAGCTTCAAATTGGCGACACCAGCGCAGTCCATCTGATGAACAGAACTAGTTCTCAGCGAATCAACTGAATCGGTCGGTTTCCAACAAAATCCGTTTAAGTAAGTGAGATAAAGTTGGCGGCACTATCCGAAATATACCGACCTATGTCCCCGAATCTGTTGACGTTGCAGTACCACCAAAACAGTTGGCGATTGTTTTAACCTCTAGCTTGCAAAAGCACTTCGTCAAATCCTTCGCCTTCGATTGCAGATAGGCTCAGTGCTGCCCAGCAACCGGTTCGGGCCATGCGGCTCAGCAGTGACGTTATTCTTAGCGGTTTACCGCTTAGAATAAGGCTCGATTTTGAGACAAGCCGCGGGTTTTGCGGATTGGCTCAAAACGATGCCCACTGCGTTCCAGCCGCACAAATGGACCGAACCGGTTGCGCTCACGCGCAACACCCACCAGAACCTGCAATTAAACACAAAACAATCAACAGAAGCCTTAGCACAAGTCAAAAATCAATCATTGACCGCAGACTTGAAGACGTTCTTCTTTTTAGCACCCTTTTGCTTGTCCAGGTCAGCGTCTGAGAAGCCCCAGAAGTAAACACAGACAAAGGAGATCACGATAGTAATCACGCTGGCGATCACAAAGGTCCAGATGTTATTCGGATTAGATTTCGAGAAGAAGGATGGGAACCCGATCAAAGAACCGGTAAAGCCAAACATATCAATGTGCATCAAGCCGGCGACTAAGCCACCAACGGCACTACCAATGCTGGCCATCCAGAAGACCCGACCGTATTTCAAGTTGATCCCATACATCGCTGGTTCGGTAACGCCGGCGAATCCTGATAAGGCGCCACTCATTGCTAAGCCTTTGATATCAGGGCGTTTGGATTTCGCCCAAACAGCTAAGGCACCAGCGCCTTGCGCGATCATGGTGAAGTTGATCAAACCATTTAAGACGGAGTGTCCCGTCATGGCAATATCATTGGAGACAATTGGCACGATCATCCAGTGTAACCCGAAGATAACCAAGGTCTGGTAGAAGGCCCCAATGATCAGGCCGGCGATGGCTTCATTGGCGGTAACCAAGAAGTTGATGATCGCGGCTAACCCAGCGGAAACTAAGGAGATCACTGGCCCCATTACGACCAAGACGGCACTGGCGACAATGAACAAGGTGAATAACGGTTGGAAAATCGAACGCAAACTCAGTGGCAGGACTTTTTTCAGCCAATTGCCCACGGGCCGCGCTAACCAAGCGGCGAAAATAATCGGGAAGATCGAATAAGTGTATTGGGGGATGTGGATCGGCAGGCCGAAGAAGGTCGCGTTCAACGGGATCCCCAATAAAGTGGCCATGCCCTTAGTTGGCGCGGACCATAACGCCGCGATGGTCGGGTGGACCAAGACGCCGGCGATGGCCGCAACAGTGATTGGATCGGAATGAAGTTGCTTCGCGGCGGTGTAGCCCACGAGAATCGGCAAGAAGTAGAACGTTGAATCGCCCATCGCGTTGATAATGACGTAAGTGGTCGATTTGGTATCGATCCAATTCAAGTTGTACGTGAATAATGTCAAGAAACCTTTTAATATACCTGAAGCGGCTAGCAATCCAATGATCGGGATCATCGAACCGGTGATCGTGCCGATCAATAACTTAAAGCCTCGCGAGATCCAACCCCAAAGATTCTTCGGCCGTTCTGCTTGCGCCTGTGCCTGAGTTGAGGCGACCGCTTGGTTCGTCGCGTCTTCATCAACGACGCTACTGCCCAATTGCGCGACGACTTGATCGTAAACATCCGCTACCGCTGGCCCGATCACGACTTGGTACTGCCCGAGACCAGCGTTATATAACGCCCCTGCAACGCCTGGTAACGCCGTGATTTTAGCGGTATCGGCTTTTTTCTCATCTTTCAAATAAAAGCGTAGTCGTGAGATACAGTGGATCACTTTATCAACGTTCTCTGGCCCGCCGACGTACTTAATGATATTGGCTGCCAGATCTTGGTAATTATTATCTTTAGCCATTCAAAAAATCCTCCTATTTCGCGGTGGCTTGCCCAACAACGGCGCCACTGGCGATTTGTTGATAATTGACTTTTAATTGTGCGAGATTCGTTTTGGTATTGGTGATCAGCACCATCACGGTGGGATCTAAGTTCGCCGCGGTGATTTGCGCCCAGTCCACGGTCACCATTTTGGCGCCGGCCCGGACGGTTTTGCCCTGTTTGGTGTGAATGGTGAAGGGCGCGCCCTGTAAATTGACCGTGTCCACGCCGATGTGGACCAAGACTTCCAAGCCGTCGTCGCGGCGGATCCCGAACGCGTGCCCCTGCGCCACGGTCACCTCGCCGCTGATCGGCGCGACCACCACTGAATCACCTTCGTTCGGCTTGATCGCCAAGCCATCACCCATCATTTTCTGGGCGAACACCGGGTCTGACACCGTACTCAATGACAAAACTTGCCCACCAACAGGCGCCAACAAGTCATCGGTATGCGGCGCTGGTTCTTTCTTAAAATGGAACATGATCAAGGGCCTCCTTCACTATTGATGCCGGCGGGCGAACGCCACGCTGCTGAATTTATCGGCGCGGTGCCGCGACTCCGTATAAGACAAAATTCGATTATCTGATAAATGCGTTTCACTGCGGACCACCACAATCGGTGTGCTTTGATCGATCTCCAGATAAACACAATCATCGTATTTTGCCGGCTCAACGGTGAAGTGTTTGATCGCGTAATCGATTTTCAAGCCCAAAATCTCTTCGAAATAATGAAAAAGAGAGTCCCGAGCCGCGGTGATGGGAACATCGGCAGCAACTTGCTCGTTAACATAGTCATAATCCACGATCAACGGCTCCCCAGCCACGATCCGCCGCCGCACGATCAACTGCGACGTCAGCTCCGGCGCGCCATAAAGCAAACTAGAAGGAACCGGAACATGGTAATTGACCTGAACCAGATCATTGACCGAATCCAACCCGTTATGCTTGACCAACTCGCGGTAACTTTCGATCGACGCCCAGGGAAAGTTCAGCCGGTCCGCATTGAGAACCAGACTGCCCTTGCCCCGAATCGTTTGCAAATACCCTTCATTGGCCAACAACCGCACCGCCTTGCGAATCGTTTCCCGGGAAACGTGATACCGCATGACCAACTGCTGGTCGCTAGGCAAGAGATCACCTTGTTGATACTTGTTAGACTGAATGTCATTGAGTAAATCATGATAAATCTGCAAATATTTCTTCATCACCACAACTCCCAAATCCTAATGTAGCACGAATTGAAAGGGCTTACTAGCCGCGTCCGCACCCCTTTACAACAAATAACTAGACAAGTTGGTCCAAAAGCCCACTGCCGCCGTCACTGCAGAATAGACAACTTTATTTTTGTAAGTGACCCGACCGACTCCGATTTCCAGAAATCAGTCAACTTAATTGACGAGAATTATGCAAGAAAAACCAGAATTGATTATTTGTGAATCCGCTGGTCATTGATCGATTGTCGATTAAATCGAGCTAGTATCACCAGCTCATCTCCATCGATCGATGTTTTATCTCTTGTCAAAAAATAAAGTATAAAGCTGGTCAAATCGCAACTGCTATTCTGCAAAGATACGGTCAAGACAATCAAAGTCAGGTTTTACTCGACGCCAAGTAGAATTTCCAACTTATTATGTCCATACGTAAAGTGTAGCACTGATTAATAAAGGTGGGGCATTTTGTGAATTATAAAAAGCGCTGCGGATCCTCATCGGACCAGCAGCGCCTTGACCTCAGCACATTTTTTTATTTTAAAAGTCAACCATATCTTGCGCCATTTCTCAGCCCCAAACGGACCCCGTAGCAAAACGAGAGCCAACTTGACTAGTTAAAGTCGGCTGATCCGCCATTGCCCAGATCCTTGGTGATCGGATCATTGGTGCCCCGCTCATTGACCTAAGCGTCGTGGTGTCGGCGTTGGTTTTTGCTTACGGCCACTAGCCGCAAAGATCAGGACAGCTACCAAAATCAGGAGCGCGCAAAAAACAAACAGCAATGGGTAGGAGATCGATTCAATGATCAACGCGCCAACTAAAGGCCCCACCGCTCGCCCTGCCGATGCCGCCATCGTGACCAAGCCCTGATACTTTCCTTTTTCTTGGAGCGCCGCGCGTTCATTGACAAAGGTCGAGACTGCGGGAAAAGCAATCACTTCGCCCACTGTCAAAACCGCCATCGCGATGACGAACCAAGCGTAGTGATTCGCGTAGATCAAAATCAGAAACGCGCTACAAACAAACGCGAAGCCTGTGTAAAGCCGCCCCCGCAAATGTTGCGATAAATAGCCATCAAAGTGAGTCAACAGTGGCTGTAAGGTTACGATCAGAACGGCGTTGACCGTCCACAAAAAGCTATATGACCGCACCGACATCCCTAAGTGCAGCATATACGCGGAAATATTGCTCTGCCATTGTTCATAGCCGATCCAGGCCACGAATAGCGTCAACAATAGCAAATAGATCGGCCATTTCTCCCGCGTCTGCTCGGCGCGATCGGTATCGACTCGCGCACGCCGAATCGCCTGTTTTGCCTGATTCAACTGACGGAAGGTCAACAAAGCCACGACCCAGAAAATAATGAAAAGACCAAAAGCCGTTGCAAAAATGTAACTGATCCCTAAAGGCAAAATGAAACCAACGATCAATGAGCCAAAAACTAGGCCTAGATTACTGGTAAAATAAAGCACATTAAAAACATAACTAGGCTGATGACTTTTTATCATCGTCGCGATCGAATTGACACAAGTCACCACGATCCCATTACCTAGGCCCAAAATGATCAACAAGATCGCATAGATCGGCCAACCATGCCAGAAAATCAGGACGCCAGCAGACGCCGCCGCGATCGTGATCCCTAATAAAATCGTTTCATACGGTCGCCAGTGATCAAACAACCAACCACCGATATAATTTCCGATCACCGTGAAGACCGAATTGATCAATAAAACAATGCCCGCGGTCGTCAACGGTTCATGCAAATACTCATGCATATAAATCGTTGTTAATGGCCAAATGAAACTGATTCCGGTGTTCGTGATCAACGAGCCCAGAAATAACCACTTTAATTTAATTGGATCATTCCTCAAAACGCTACACCCCTTAATACGATTGCTTATAGCGTAGCGCGAACCCTATTGAAAAATCAACCCATTTATACATAAAATTTTTCATAATTTGCATCATGATCTTTTCATTTTCAACGTTTTATTCTCATCTTATTGTTTCTAAAAGCCTTTTCATTCGGCGCTCGTCTTTCTTCACCTAAATGAGAATGAAGGCTACATAAACCGTTGTGGTGGCTACGGTCAACGATGCGCGTGTTAAGTCATTACCTTCGACGAACTTTCTCATTGCCAGCGACGGCGGTTTGTGCTAATCTAATAGCAAATACACGAGAAAGAAGAATGTTGGATGTCGGCGATTCGCTAAAGTACGCATAACGAAAGAACGGAACACAAACCGTTTATTTTGTTTTGCCCGCAAACTTTCGCGAAAACGCCGCCGCCAACTTCTCATTTAAAGAGACTGTTGAGCTGCTTTGGCGACTAGTCTCTTTTCGTTTACTCAAAATAACGACTGCAGCGGACTGGCGACGCGGAATTTCCAGGCGGAAAACTTCAAAAAACATTAGACAACTAGAAAGGAATTACAAAAAACAATGTCATTAAACTTAACTGACTATGGGTTAACCAATCATTTTCAACAAGCCGCTGAAAACTTCCCCGAGCTTTTCATCGCGCGGATCAGCGGTCAACAACGCCAACAGTATCGAGTGCTGGGCGCTCAAGGTGAATATAGCGCCGAGGTCAGCGGTAAGCTGGCCTATCAAGCCAATGATCCAACTGACTTTCCCGCGGTCGGCGATTGGGTGCTGCTGGCTCGCGCCGACGACCAGCACGGCACCGCCATCATTCAACAAATATTGCCGCGAACCAGCGCTCTGGCGCGACAAGCGGCCGGCAATGAAAGCAAAGGGCAGATGATTGCCGCCAATATTGACCGGATTTTCATTTGTATGTCGCTGAACGCCGATTTCAATTTGCGCCGGTTGGAGCGCTACTTAACGATTACCTGGGAAAGTCAAGCCCAGCCTGTCGTGGTCCTGACCAAGGCCGATCTTTGCGATGACCTGGCCGAGAAGATCGCCCAAGTCGCCGCCATCAGTATTGGCGTGGACATCATCACCTGTTCTTCTGAAAATGGTCAAGGTTTTTCAGAAATTCGGCAGGCTCTACCGGCGGGAACCACCGGCGCTTTCATTGGTTCCTCCGGCGTTGGCAAATCCACTTTGATCAATCGGTTGCTGGGCCAAGACAAATTGGCCACCAAGGCAATCCGCGCCGATGACGCGAAGGGCCGCCACACCACCACCCACCGTGAACTTTTCCTGCTCCCCAGCGGCGGTTTGGTGATCGACACCCCAGGCATGCGGGAATTACAGATCTACACCGGCGACTTGGACCGAACCTTCGCCGACATCGCCACGCTGGCAAGACAATGTAAATTCAACGACTGCCGACACCAAAGCGAGCCCGGTTGCGCCGTGCAAGCCGCGCTGGCCAGCGGCGAACTAGCGCCCGAGCGTTGGGCCAGCTACCAGAAACTCCAACACGAAATGGCTTACGACGGCCTCAACAGTCGCCAATTAGAAAACGAGAAACTCAACCGGATGTTTGGCAGCCGCGGCGCCGTCAAAGACCTGCGTAAACGCGTGAAAAAGCGCCACTAAACTGAAATTATTTTCACGTGGCCTAATCATCCCGGAAAAATTCCAGAAAGGAACCGAACTTTCCATGACTAAAACAACCTTTGAATCGGAATCGTGCCACGCTTAGGCTATCACGATCACTAAATCTAAAGCTAGCGAAACCGGATAGTCTAACGTGATCCTAAAGCATCATTGAATTAGGAGGCGCCGATTTTGGACTACCAAAACGCAACCCGGATCTTACCTGAAAACTTGATCGCAGCAATCCAGGAATATACCGACGGTGAATATCTTTACATTCCCCGTAAAGACGAGCATCGCCAAGCTTGGGGCGCGAATAAGCAAACGCGACAATTACTGGATCAGCGCAATCAAGCGATCTACCAACGTTATTGCCGTGGAACCTCTGTCAAATCCTTGGCGGCGGAATATTATTTAGCGACGAAAACAATCTACAAGATCCTGGCTAACTGTAAAAAGAATGAATAAACTTAACCGTTGTGGTCAACAGCTACAACGGTTTTTGTTCGCCGTGGATTCGCCAGAACAATTCTAGGTCGTTTACGCGGGTGTTTTCAAGAGATTTCCATGGTAAAGTAAATTCATGAACTAAGAAATGGAGAAATGTGCATGTTAACAACAATTCCAATTGTGACCGTCGTCGCGGGGGAGGTTTGTCCCGACTGACCGCTGCAAGCCTCCCTGAAAACCCCTTAGATCACTTTCAGGAGGAAAAGAATTTTGAATCGAGAAAATAAACGAAAAATGTACGCTAAAGGTTATTATCGCAACAATCCCTGCCATGATAGCTTCACTTGTAAAGTCTGTGGCCGGCTCAACGTCGAACAAGGCGCCGGCAGCGACCACCGCAATCATTGTTACAACTGCTTGGCCAGCCTGCACGTGGATGACGAACCCGGCGATCGCGCCGCCAACTGTGGTGGCATTATGGAACCGATCGGCGTTTGGGTCCGCAAAAGCGGCGAATGGGCGATTATCCATCGCTGTAAACGCTGCGGCAAACTAAGCTCCAATCGCTGCGCCGCCGATGATAATCCCATGAAACTCATGGCCGTCGCCTTGAAACCGCTGGGAAACCCACCGTTCCCCGTTGAACGGATCGAAGAATTGACCGCCGCTATGGGTGGTCAGGGCGAACTCCCGCAACATCAGCGTTAAGCGCAAGGAGCTGGGTGGCAAGCACATTTCAATTATGCCCGCAGCTTGCGCTGGCCAGCGAAAACATCGGCAACGCAGATGAACACTGCGCAACGGGTTGACTTCCAACATTAACCTAGCAACTGTTCCGGAAGCCAACTTTATTTCCAGAGCCATCGCGTAGCTAAGCACAGCAGTCTGTCGCGTGTAGCCCATTTAAATAGAAAGGCATGCCTCCTTCTTAGGTCGACCAGCAAATAATCAACGCTGGGCGGTCCTGGGAGGGAGTTTTTTGTTTTCCCCGGATTTTCGACGCGATTTAATAACTGCCTTGCAACAATTTTCAAAGCCAACGCCAACAAAAAAACAGTTGATCAACGGGATCAACTGTTTTTCAGGAGGGAATCATTCTTGGGGGGAATGATTTGAAAATAGGGGAAGTGCTATCCTGATTGTTGGAAAATCTTCGGCGCCAACCACCATTTAAGGGGGAGGAAAGTGGTGGTGGCGCTCACTTTCTCAACAATCAGTCTGCGCCGAAAACTAATGAAAACCGCGGTTTAGCCTAGTCATCATCCTCATCATCGTCTTCTTCAACCAAGCCTTCCCAGACTGTTTTACCCAGGAACGCTTGTAACTGCCGCGTCCGTCGATTATTAGCTCCGCGCAAGCTGGTCATGAAAACGGCCAATGCTGGACGGTTCTCCCGCTGGGCCAAAATGATCGCCCGATCAATGAACATATTGGCTGTGGTATAATCTTGCGCCGTTTCCGCAACCAATTCCGCCGCGCTAACATATTTCAACCGCGCATCTTCGCTCATTTTGGTGTACTGGGTATATTCGGCCACGGTTGCTGGGGGCAACTGATTTTCATCCAAGAGCAACTCTCCTAAATCATCCAATTGCTGGCGATTCTCGGCGATCAGTTCCCGGTAAAAACCTTGAAGTTGCAACGCTTGTGGTCCTTTGACGAACCAGAGCGCTTGATGCAACTTCACGTCGAAATACCACATGTTCGCGACGATGTGCCCAATCATCGCCCCAGCCGTGGGCTTGTGATGGTCGATGTCGGCCTGTTTTAGTTCTGCTTGGTACTTTGCTTCGATTTCTGGATTTGTCATGGTGTTTACCTCCGTAGATTTTAATTTGATTGATGCGATTATTTATTGAAAAAAGGGTTCTGTTATTTGTCCGCGGCTTGCGCTGCGCGTGGCGTTGGTGGTTGACGGATGTGGTGGGGCTCCAGGTCGGGCTGGGGGTGGTGGAACGCGGCGGGCGTCACTTTGAGCTTTTCGGAAGTGCACCGAAAATCTCAAAGCTGAACCTTATTCTAGGCGGCAGAGCCGCCAAGAATAATCTCGCGGCTGACTCACCCCCAGCCCGACCTTCCGCCAGACCAGCAAACGAGTCACCAACGCCACGCTCCACTCCAGCCGCTCAACGTTATAACAGTCGCTTGAGCACTCACGCCAATTGGCAAGATGTCGTCAATTGATGAGGAACCACGCAATTGACGGCCGTGGTTAGTGGTTACAAGCTTTAAATTGGCGACACCGGTACAGTTTGTCTGATGAACGAACCTAGTTCTCGGTGAATCAACCGAACCGGTCGGTCGCCACTCAAGGATTGTTTAGGGGACAGGTAAGGATGTTCAATCAATGCAAACTGTACGAACCAACTAATCCGAATCCGTTGGCATTGCCGTACCACCCCAAACGAGGGCAATTGTTTGACCTCAATCTTGCGAAAGCACTTCGTTAAATCCTTCGTGTCAATTGCAGATAAGCTCAATTCTGCCTAGCAACCGGCTGGGACTGCGCGGCTCAGTGGTAAAATTGTCCTTGGCGGCTTTGCCGCTTAGGACGAGGCTCGTTTTGAAGACAATTCCCGCTTTTGGAATTGGCTTCAAACGATGCCCACCACGTTCCAGTCCGCAACAGCAGTCCCAGCCGGTTGCGCTCACGCGCAACACCCACCAAAACCTGCAATCAAGCGACTCTCTGCCTAAAGATCTTTAACTTTGACCTGCTCAACCTCATAACCCAGCTTCGTAACGGTATCTTTCAGATCATCAGCGCTGACCTGTGTGTTATCGATCTCCGCTTTGACCTTCCCGGCGTTGAACAGCACCTTGACTGAGTCGACGCCTGGTAACGCTTTGACGCCACCTTCGATTTTAGTTAAACATGAGGGGCAAGTTAGTGCATCTAATTGTAAGGTAACCTTTTGATTGACTGCCATTTTTAAAACATCCTTTCTTTAACTGATGACCCTAGTATAGCCCGTGACTGTTGATAAAAAATTGACCGCCATCAAGTTGCGAGAACTTTCGGAAATAAAAAACACGTTCCACTCAACCACTTTCTACGCTGTTATGAAACGTGCTGCGCTCAACTGTTTTCTGCTCCGATACGCAATTTCACTGGATCGATACCATCGATCCAGTGAAATCCCTAGTCGTGTTCAAAAGCAGTCCGTTGCACTCCGCATTGATTTCTAGCCTTGGTCGTCCATCGCCTCGCCGTGACACCCTATCAATTGGATAAAGCTTGCCAGTCGGTGTGAGTGCTGAAATGAAAAAGATAACGTGAGCGGCTGGAGCGGAGCGTGGCATTGAAACATGTTCACCGACCTAGCTTCTTCCGCTTAGCTATGCGATTATTTCGGAGCTCCTGGGTCGGCTCGCACGCTGGCGTTGGTGGGCTGTTTACTCGTTGGCGGAAGGTCGGGCTGGGGGTGAGTCAGCCGCGATATTATTCTTGGTGGCTCTGCCGCCTAGAATAAGGCCGAGCTTGAAGATTTTCGACGGTTTTCCGAAAAGCTTCAAGTCGTGCCCGCAGCGTTCCACCACCCCCAGCCCGACCTGGAGCCCCACCACACTTGATTACCACCAACGCCACGCGCAGCGCAAGCCACCGACATGATAGAAGGATGCTCAGAAGCTACCCAGGGTCACTCAGTCTTCGACCAACTTGCCACTTTTTGTTGTGGTAGGTTGGTTCGGATGGCGCTTGCCGCCGAAGTTCAACAGGCGCATAGCGTTGAAGATGACGACCAGGATACTGGCTTCGTGAACGAACATCCCACTGGCCATGTAGATGAAGCCGGCAATCAGCCCTAACAACAGGAACGCGACCACCGCGATGGCAATAAAGACGTTCTCTTTGGTGTTCAGGACGGTTTTCTTCGCCAACCGGAACGCGTGGACCAACGCTTCAAAACTAGAATTCATCAACACCACGTCGGACGTTTCGATGGCGACATCGGTGCCGCTACCCATGGCGATGCCAATATCCGCTGTGGCCAGCGAAGGGCTGTCGTTGATGCCATCGCCGACAAAGGCCACTTTACGCCCTTGCGCCTGAAATTGTTTGACGAATTTGACCTTCTCGTCTGGCAAAAGTTCAGCGTGGACCTCATCGATCCCCAACTGCCGCGCCACATAATCCGCCGTGACCTGATTGTCACCGGTCAACATGACCAAATGCTTGGCGCCCGCCGCTTTCAAGGCCGCTAATTGCGCCGCGACTTCTGGCCGGATAATGTCGGAAACACCGATCAAGCCAGCGACGACCCCATCGATCGCCACGATCATCGTCGAGCTACCGGTTTGTTGCAAAGCCGTCAAGTCCGCTTGCGCCGCCGCCGATAAAATCACCTGGTTCGCCGCCATCAACTTGCCATTGCCGACCAAAACTTTTTTGCCAGCAACGATGGCGCTGATGCCTTGACCCTTGATCGTTTGGTTGGCGCTGATCGCTAAGCTGGCCAAGTCCACCTGGTCCGCTTGGGCTTCCGCTACGACGGCCCGGCCTAAAGGATGATCGGATAAAGTTTCCACTTTCGCCGCTAAGCCCAGCAAGGTCGCTTGGTCCACATCATAAGTTTTCACCGCGGAAACGGCGGTTTTCCCCGTAGTCAGTGTGCCTGTCTTGTCGAAAACGAAGGTATCCACGTGGGCGAAGGTATCCATCGCCTCGCCACCCTTGATCAAGATGCCCCGCTTGGCGCCATTGCCGATCCCAGCCACGTTGGACACGGGCGCGCCGATGACCAAAGCGCCAGGGCAACCCAGCACCAAAACTGTGATCGCCAGCCGGAAATCCCGGGAGATCAGCCACACCACGAAGGCAATCACCAAAACAGCCGGCGTGTAGTATTTCGAAAAACGATCAATGAATTTCTCCGCGTGGGATTTCGTGTCCTGCGCGTCCTCAACCAACTCGATGATTTTCGCGAAAGTCGTGTCATCGCCCACTTTGGTCGCCTTCACGTGCAAATAGCCATCGCTCAACATGGTTCCCGAGAAGACCTGGTCATTTTGCGATTTTTTGACCGCGCGAGACTCGCCAGTGACCGCCGCTTCATCCGCGTAACCGGTCCCGGCCACAACCACCCCATCAACGGGGATCGCCGCGCCGGTTTTGACCAAAACCTCGTCGTCCACATCCACATCATCCACATCGACTTCGGCCACATCGCCGTTAGCTTGCACCACCAGCGCCGTCGTTGGTGTCATTTCCGTCAACGACTTGATTGACGCCCGCGTCTTGTCCAAAGTCCGCTGCTCCAAAATCTCCCCGAAGAGAAATAGGAAGGTGACCACCGCGGCCTCATTATATTCACCAATCACAAAGGCCCCGATCACCGCCACGCTGACCAACAATTCAATACTGACCACCTTGACCCGCAGCGCCTGATAAGCGTGGATCATGATCGGCACCGCGCCAATCACCCCACCGATCGCCATCAACACATCCGCCAAAATCAGCCAATGCAACAAATACTGACTCACCAACGCCGCCGCGATCAACCCGCCCAGCGTCCACGTAATCTGCTTACTATGCTTCTGTACAAACATCTGAAACTTCATAAAAAACACCCCATCACTGTTATTCCTTAACTTGATGAACCAAGTCTACCGCGAATCGCGGCGGGAATAATTGATGGGGATCAAGAAATGAAGAATTTGGAGAAATACTGGACGATTTTAGGACGATTCCATAGAAATCTTGCGGTATCATTCAATTTGAACGAAGTTGGGAGGCTGAATTAATGGCTAGGAAAGATTAGTACTGGTCACAATCGTATAGATTATTTCTATTCTATCGTATGAGGAATCGAGAGGCGAACAGCGAACTCTTGAACACCACGTTGGAACTGATAGAGATTATGTTTCATAGCGCAACAACTAAGGTTTTTACGATTTCCAAATGCTATAATTAGAAGTGTGAAGATTAGTTAACATGTCGGGGGTTATTTGACAGTTGGGGGGCATTGACTATGCTTGATGATCATTCTTCCATTATTGATTATATTGATAATAATTTCCGTTTCGGTAGTCAATTACGATACGAGACTATCGAGCGGTTATTTAGAGATTTTCAGGTTCCCATAACCGAACGGAAAGCCGCCTACGAAGAGCTCGCTTCCCTCGAGATTGATATTCTTTATTCTGCGGAATCGTTGAAGGAAAAAGTCGCCAAACTTAATAAGATTATTGGTGGCGACCATGAGATAAGCGAAGAAGAATTATTGACTTGGTTTTATACCGAAAAAATCGATTCGAATATGCAAAAGCGGTTGCGCCAGTTCTTGGATAGCTCTGGTTGCAAAATCCTTTCCAAGAAAGTCACAATTGATAATACTGCTTATCGCAATCTTTTAAATGAATATAACAACGACAGCCTAGATGATGTCTTCGCTGGCGAATCATTTCAAAAGGAAGCTAACCGGCTTATAGATGTAATTGATCCCAAGTATAATTTAGACTATTTAGACGCTTTTAACACCCCAGAAAGCAGTCCAGATAAGCGTGCCCAGGCCTTAAATAATCTTGTCAGCGCCAACACCAAGCTTGTTTGGAAATGGGTCTTAAGATATAAACAACTGACAACGCCCTCTTTGGATGTTGAGGATCTGTTCCAAGCAGGAAGACTAGGATTATTAAAAGCAGCAGAAGGATTTGATTTCTCTCAAGGCTACCAGTTTTCAACCTATGCAGTTTTCTGGATTAGACAAGCGATAACCCGAGAAATCGCAAATTATAGCACGACTATCCGGGTTCCAGTGCATATGCATGAACAAATCCGCAAATTCATTAAGGCCGAAAATGACTTTTATATTGAACATAACCGCATGGGAACCAACGAAGAGCTGGCCGCGATACTAGATGCCACTCCCGAAAAGATCGAAGACCTCAGAGTTACTAAGGAAATCGCCAACCTCGCTAGTTTGGAAGCGCCACTTGCCGTTGATGATCAAAGTACTCTCGGAGACTTTGTCGTCGATCAAAGTCAACCACTCCCAGATGATCATTTGAACAAAACAGAATTACAAAAAGAATTACAAAAAGCTTTTGACCTAAAGTTATCAAAAAAGCAGGCCCGAGTACTCAGTTTTCGGTTTGGTTTAATTGACGGTCAAGAGCATACTTTAGAGGAAATCGGCGCTGTTGAAGGCGTGACCCGCGAGCGGATTCGCCAAATCGAACAGAAAGCCTTAGCCAAACTAAGTACGACACAAAGCAAAGAAATGTTGGAGGATTTTTACTATGATTGAAATTGAAACCAGAATTCAACAAATTATCGATAACCTTGGCAAGTCAATTATCGTTCTAAAAGGCTTCGATGTTACCGCATTGCCTGAACAGCATCGCTACTTCAACACAATCCATATCTCCTACTATGACCAAGTTGACCTAGAACTTCTAAAAAAATACGCAGTCCAGGATATCTTTCAAAACCAAGAATTTATTGACCAATATAAATGGATGACTATTGAGGAATACCAGTTATTTAAAGAATATCCACAGCTCAACTCAATACCCATCGCTATTCTCGAGAACAACTTATACAATAAGCAGTTTCCCTACCGAAACACATTATCAAATGTCGATGATATCTACCACTATCTCTATTATCAAGAAGATACTGAGCTGGAACCAGACCAAGAAAAGCTACATCAAAATGTCTCATATTTTTATGGGCAAATAGATTATTCCAAGCAGAGTAATCGTTATTTTGTCACCTATCCACAAGTCCCTCGGAATGTGGATGTCTATTACCTCTACCCAGAGAATCCCATTGAGGTTGAAATTGTTGATACTTACCCCGCTGATAACGCTCAACAGGTAGAACTTTCCGAGAACGAAACCGCCTTTCTGGACATTGAGGCGGAGATCCTTAACCAAACTAATCTACGCAATATCATTCTTGTCTTATCAGGTCCAATTGAATCCTTGCCCAACAAGTATCTTGAGAGACTGAACATTTTGCGGCGGCTAGCTGATCTTAACTTATATTTCATTAACCAATCAATAAAACGGCAAATTATTCCCAATCAGACCGCCTACACACAAATCTTAAAAGAATTAGGAGACTTCGATTCGTTTCGGAGTATTCCCTTTTACAAGAACATTGAAGCCCATTCAAAAGAAACAATTGAGATCTCTCAAGCCCAGTTGATTGATGATATTGTTAGTCAGGCTGAGTTGGCTATTACAGGCGACCCTTTCCGCGATATCTATATTACTGCCTCAACTGGCTCTGGTAAGTCTTTAATCTATCAGATCGCAACCTTATTTCTAGCCAAGAAATATGCCAAGAACAAGCCATTGACAATTGTTATTTCTCCATTAATTGGTCTGATGACTGATCAAGTGGCCAGCATGCAGCAGTTAGGGGTCACTTCATCCGCTACTATTAACGGAAATACACCACCCTTTGAAAAAGAACAAGTGATCGAATAAATCCAAAAGCAAGAAATTGATCTCCTTTATCTGTCACCAGAAACACTTCAGGCCAGAAGCGATATTAGAATGTTAATTGGCGATCGCAATATTGGCGCTGTTATTGTTGACGAAGCCCATATCGTCACAACCTGGGGCAAATCGTTCCGCGCTGACTATTGGTATCTAGGAATTTACTTGGCGAAATTAAGAAAGAAGTACAGATTTCCAATTGTTACCTTCACAGCCACTGCCATTTACGGTGGG
This sequence comes from Lapidilactobacillus salsurivasis, assembly GCF_054785215.1. Lineage (NCBI taxonomy): Bacteria > Bacillati > Bacillota > Bacilli > Lactobacillales > Lactobacillaceae > Lapidilactobacillus > Lapidilactobacillus salsurivasis. The sequence continues at coordinate 169,188 of NZ_BAAABI010000003.1, forward strand.
AAAGAAGACATGTACTTGGATACCCGAAAGAGTCTCAACATGATCCGGCCAATTTCTTACTTTGGCGTGGTCCGCCGAGATAACATTAAGATGGTTGTCCGGAGCAGTGAGAAGGCCTATCAGAAGGCTGATAGTGACTACCGAAAAGCCAAAAGTGTCTTAGCGATTAACCATCTGAAACAAGCGACACGACTCCACAAGAAAACGCTCCTATACTTTCCCACGATCAAACTATTAAACGGCTTTTACAGCATACTAAAACAGAACGAACCAGAAATCGCCAGTAAGACTGGCCGCTATTACGGCAGTCTAACCAAGGAGGAGAAGGACGAGGTTTTAAAGGAGTTTCAGACAGGCGCTTTAGAATTCGTCCTAGCGACAAAAGCGTTCGGAATGGGAATTGATATCCCGGATATTACCAACGTCTATCACTACGCGCCGACTGGTAATGTGGTGGATTACATTCAAGAAGTCGGTCGGGCCGCTCGCAATACCAAGAAAGTGCCTGTTGGTTTCGGACTCATTGACTTTCTCAACCATGACATGAATGAAGTCAAGAAGCTATATGGTATGTCAGCGATCAGAAAGACGCAGATCTTAGATGTTATGAAGAAAATCCTATCTGTCTATCATGATAAAGGTGATCAACGTAACTTGATTATGAGCCCCGAAGATTTTAAATATATTTTCGTTCAAACAAAAGGGGATGAAGATTCCCTCGATAACAAAGTGAAGACAGCGCTCTTAATGATTGAGAAAGACTTCTCGTCACCGCAGAAGCTGGGTTATCCCCCTTTCGCCGCCCGACCCCGCAGCCTCTTCGGGAATGATCTGTTATTTGTGACCGCGGAAAATGAAACGCAATTTCTAAAATCACGTTTAAGCGGCTATTTCACCAAGCTATTGGATATTCAAAGTAAATCCTACGCTGCCGTCTACCAAGTCAACCTCAGTGGGATTTGGGAGAAGCATTACCGGGACATGTCCTACCCAAGTTTCAAGTATGCCCTGCATAACAACGCGGAATTAGAGAAACTTAAGCACAAAACACTATTTGGTAAATTCAATTACACAACTGGGATTGAGGTCACCCTTCGTGATGATGAATCAATCGATGATGTGCTCTCACAATATCGAAGAATTTTGACATCATTTGAAGAGTTCATTGATAGCCAACATATCAGTGATCGTCAGTTTACGGTGAATAACCTAGGTGATTATTTTATGCGGTCACTAAAAATCTCTGATAAGTTTGAAGCCCGCGCATTCGCCCAAACAATCATTAACTCCGCGTTTGAGTTCAGTAAAATAAAAAAAATAAAATTCATTTCCGAACGCGCTAATAGCGAATTAACCAATCAACGATATAAAGTTGAAGATACTGTCGACCTCTTTACTCAATTTATCCTGGAGTCAATCAACAGCGTCCTGAGACCAATAGATAATTTTGCCAAAACTGACTCGCAAATCACTTCTTTCGCCCATCGCGCCAACTCTGCCGACACCGATGCTAAAATTGCGGCCCTCGGTATTGGTGAGGCCCGAAAATTAGTAAACTATCAAGTTATTGGCGGAAATACCCCCCAACTCTACCTTCGAATTAACTCCGTATTTCCTTTAGAACAAGCCATCCGAAAAGGAAATTTATATCAAAACAGCATTCTTCAAGATGTTCAAATCAAGCACTACACCAGCGTTGAAATGTTAAAATATCTATTCACTAAAAAAATTGACGGTGCTACTAGTGGTGAACGTATCGAGAAATACTCGACCTGGTTCTGGGATAATATTGAAGATTATTTCATGGGAAGATTACCCAACGAAGTTAAGGAAGCCTTGGCCAAGGACGCTAAGGAATAATTTATTGAGCTATCTACCCCTCGAACCACTATTATCTATCACAAAAATCAAACAAAGCTAGGCGGTATCCACAAGAATATGAACGACCTCAAAGATGCAATTATAAACTATCTCGGTACAAGCGAGCCATACGCCTTTCAAATCGATGGCGCATGGGGTACTGGGAAAACCTACTTCATTAAGAACAAGGTGATGACTGACGCTAAGGTCAGTAAGTATCACCCGATTTATTTCTCTATCAATGGGTATGACAGCCTACTAGAGTTGAAACAGGCTCTATTTGCGCAAATAGTTACTAACCTAAGTGCGAACCCAAAGATTTATTCTACGATAACAAGGATTAGTAAAAAAATCAGAAAAATATCTAACGTCATTGGCAATACCACATTGAGCTCGGTAAGTCTATTTTCGGATTGGATTATGGAAGCATATCGTTCCAACAAACTAGACACAAATACCCAACCCATAGTAATCTTTATTGACGATTTAGAAAGACTAAGTCTGGAAATAGCATTAGGTGACTTTCTCGGTTTTATGGTAACTGAATTGCTAGAGAATCTACATTGTCGCATAATCGTTATTTCGAATAGTGATAAGATCACAAGAGACAGAGGCCAGGCTTTCAAAGCAACAAAAGAGAAAGCAATTAATAAAACCATAAGATTCAGTGTAGATCTATCAATCATTAAGGAATCAATTCTTTCACCGGATAAAAACTCGTTCATACAGGAAGATCTAGGCTGGATCACCAACATCTTATTAGATTACGAAAAATTTATTGATGGAGATATAAACCTACGAACTCTCCTACTAGTCATTGAGAACTTCAAGGTAGTTACAGACAAATTATCCGACCAAATCAATAAGCTAAACGATAGACGGTTAAAAACGGACATTACTCGAAGTATCTTTCTAAACATCTTCGTACTAACAACCGAGCATTCTTTGGGTAATATCTCCATCAATGATTTAGATTCACTAAACCGGCTAGATGGTCGGCGAGACTTTCTTTTATTTAGAATGCAAAACTCACAGAACAATCAAACTCCATCTTCAAAAATTGTTGAGAAGTACCATGGTAAGTCAGCATCATTTGACAACTCTATTTATTACTCGATTAGTATCAACAAGTTTATCTTGACAGGAATCTTTAGTAACTAGAGCTATGTTTCAGAATGGAAAAGAGTATTTATCCCCTCTTCAGCAACCAGTCATGTTAACGAGCTGGCTAGGTTTCGGAAACATACACAGAGATTTAATGATATCCAACTTAGAAATATACAGGAAGCCGTAATCACAGAACTCAATCAGAACAAGTTTGATTTGGATGACCTAATTAGAATATGTTCTCATTTTCAATACTTAAAGGAAAATGATTTAATATTTACTGATAAAGAATATGCCAATACTCTGAACGACAAAATCATAGAAGCTTATAGTGCTCAGAGAACAAATCTTTCCGGAACACGAGATATTTCCGAAAAATTCCTCGATTATAACCTTTCGCTTCCAAACAGCTTTCCAGAATTAAACCAAGCTCTTAAAGAAATCGATAACCAAAACAACCAGAAAGAACTGGATAAAATACTAAGAGTCTTGCAGACTAACTTCGATGTTGCTCGTGAGGCTCTGTCAACATCTGGACTCTTTTCCAAGATAAGTTTATTCAAACATTTAAATAATAATTATAAAATCGACAAGTATATTGTAGCTGAGAATAATGTAGCGGATCTTCTATCAATACTCATCCAGTTAGAATTTGTTCGTATAAGCAATTTAAAGGATATCACCATTATCAAAAAAGATGATGTAGTAAATCTCAGGGTAAGCATATCTGAACGAATAGAGGAGCAAAAGACAACAATCCATCTTGGCAGAATTGATTCGCATAATATTAATTCTCTCTTGGCATCCCTTGCTGATGTTGAAGAGAGATTAAATGGCTAACACTGAACCCTGGATTCCCGTGACTCATAACGAGCTGGGTGGCACTATTCCAAAATTTTCATAGATGTTTACTTGATCAGTGAGGATTTCACCGACCTGCGGACAGTGACCAGGAGAGGAAAACTGCTCAATCACATCCAATCGATCTAGTAGCCTCTGCATGGAGTAGTGTTCATATAGTTGTCGCCTATCTTGCATCGTGTGGTTGATGCTTGAAACTAGAATCAACGCAATAAACTCGATGAATAGTTTCCCGGTTAAGCTCTTTTCAGAAGACACTAACAACCGTCTGCCATTTAGGCGCTCCTTGACATTGCCGAACGCTTTCTCAATGAGATCTTTAGTACGATAAATATATAATGCTTCTTGTGCGGTCATTAGTTCGTTGGTAAGTAATACCCAGTAACCGCAGTATCGCTTGGCTTGTTTGATTACATCGTTCTTTGGTGTCACTTTGCGGCCGTGTTTTGGTGTTTCCTTGATGTCAAAATACTTCTCGTAATCTTTGCTATGCCGTTCAACACGATGGCCGGATTCTAGTTCCTGTTGAAGGCCTGCTAGTTTCACATCAAGTCGTCGCTGATCCTCGGCGCGTTTGTCACTGTTACAGTACAGATGCAGATAGACCCGTTTACTTTGACTTAATGTATCGCCCCGAGTGGGGCGTGTTTTGTGATACTCCCACTGTGTACGCACGGTCATGCCATAGATTCCGCTATTTGCATCATAGTTTTCAAAACTCAAAAGTGTGTCTAAATTTGGGTCAAGTATAGCGCGTACGAAACGTAAACTGGTACGTACTCCGACAAGGAACTTCAAATGTCGACTAAGTATTGCGTTAACATTGGATTCACTATAGAAACCTCGATCCATAACCAACTTAGCTTTATCAATACCCAACACATCCAAATCAGTTAGTAGCTTTTGGTTTGTTTTCACGTCAGGAATATTTCCGGCAAGTTTCCGATAATAGAAAGGCAATCCGGACTCCTCACCGAAGACAAGGAGTAAGTTCAACTGTGCCAGTTGGTCATGTTCCTTATTCCGACCAAAGCGCAGTTGTTTTAGTCCCTGGGAATAGCTAGAAATCGAGGTGTTGTCATATTGTCGTCTTCCCTCAGTATGAATATAACGATGGAAAAGAAAGAGAAAAACTGCTAAAACTGTTGATTGATCACGGTCTTAGCAGTTTTTTATCGTTACGTATTTTGGGAATTCAGGTCACACCCCTTTTGAGCTATTGCACCACCGTTGTCCATCGCCATAAATCTCATCTCCTAACAACGCTTCACTCGTCTACGCTAGAGTCTAACGCTAAGATATTAACAGATCTAAAACTGTGACAGGTATATGCTTTGTATCACTAAATAATATAATAATTATTAATGTTCGGTAACTTAATATTGGGCACCCACACAGGGTGACCAGCCCAGCCCTTTTCTTTTTGCCCTATAACTCGATAAAGCGTGAGCACAAATTTATCTTCATATTGATTAGATTCAGCCCAATCATCCGGCGAAAGTAATGCTCGATTTGCACGTGTGATACTACGGTCACGTCTAACTAATAGATACCCTTGCGCCAATGGATTATCCGCTAATCTTGCTGTGATCATATCAATGTAAGCATCCATCCCGAAGCTATCTTCAGCCTTAATATGTCCTAACATCTGCACTATGAATTTCAAACTAACTTCTGTTGCGGGATCATGATTTCCAAATTTCTGTACCAACTTATCAATCTCTTCAACAGACTCATTGACTGGATCCAGTGGGAAATGGTTCGAACCACCAACAAGGATATTAAGTAATGACTTATCCAACACATTTGTCCTTGTGGGATTTAATCCCTCGGGGTAAGCAATCGTAACTCTTTGTCCACTTTTCACTTGATTAATAATTGCATTATTCGTGGCGTTAATATCTGAAAACAACTTATATAGCGCACGACTTGAAAACATTGTCACCAATCCCGGATCACGATCGTATCCAAACATTCTCGAATGTTGCCACATTGTGTCCGCCTGAGGGTGTTTTGACGATCTCGTATAGTAAAAAGTATTCAGCTGTCGAAAGGTAACGCCCCTTCCAAGATTAGTTCCTCCAATAATGAAATTACATCCAGATTCATAGTCAGAACTGCCATCACTGCTGGTACCATTTAGTGTAATTATCGAAAACTCTCGTTGTCTAAGCATCTGATTTACTTTAATTAGCAATTCTTCCTTAGTTTTTTTTATGGAATTAACTGGGTGCATCAAAGAATACTCTCTATCAAATGCCGAAAGAAAAGTCTCACTTTCATGATCATATGTCCATTTAGCAATTCCATTTTCAATTTCTTTTCGTGAGCGAGAATGAGAAGACCTTACAATACCAGGATGTATCAAACAATTAGACACTGGTATTCCACTAAGTAAGGTTTGCGCAGACACGATCAAATGCCGAAGAACAACTCGTGATGCGCTTTCACTCGGTGTCTCGTCATCTACAAACCTGATAAATTTTGGAGTTGGATCATTTGGTGATACGGGAAAGAAATAATCTCCTCCTACATATGCCCGTCCTGGCTCAAAGTACTGTGTAAATAATGGATGCCAATTTGATTCTTGTGTTTGTAGTAACAGTGACTGTGGTGTCCCCGTTACTTGTAAATAAATACTTGCCAGCGCAATATCACGAATTTCTGACAAATACCTATTGATTGAAGACACAGAATCTTGATTAACTTTTGTATTTAAGGATGCAGCATCCGCCTCATCATCGATAATAAATAGTGGATTTCCTTTTAACATTGCTGAGTTTCTCAAAATGCCCGCCCACGATTTTAAAATACGTGTATTCTTTTTCAAAACGATCAAAACAGGGTCAGCACCATGGCTTCGAAACTTTTGCTCATCATCCTCTGAGCAAACAACAAAATCAGTCAAATCATTTCTTGCCCGCTCGTATGTCTGCTCCTGCAATAATTTATTATCAGTAGTCAGTAATAGGAATGTAGAAAAACCATCATCTGCCGCCTCGCAAGCAATCCCAAATACCTGTCCAGTCTTCCCGGATTGGATATTTCCAAATAGTAATCCAATCTGATCTGAAGAGAAATCAAACTTCTTAAGATATTTATCTCCTACATGCCTTGCTGTCTTTGATACTGACTCCGCCAATTCATCCTTTCCTTTTAGCCGAAAGCGATTTATATAATTATCTAAATAGTTCAATCTATTTATCTCCTTCAAAATGCACTGTCCAAACATCCAACAACTTCATTGTCCATTTTGTCTTGTCAAGCGTTCCTTTTGCATTACTAGACGATGGCGGTCTGCGCAAGTATACTCTTCCATACTCTTGCATCCTTGTTTTTGTCATGACAAGCACTCGCATTTTTGCTCTATCAAGCATTTCTTTGGTAATAACACCCATTTTTTGGGTGTCATCAAAAACATTACTTACACCACTGACATAACCCGCAGTCTCGAGTCTGCCTTTTATCCAACGTCCAAAAACTCGATCGGATCCATATGCAGTCAACTGTTTATAATTATCCGCCGTCGTATGTGCTTCAAACTTGTATCCATCATCCGTGATAATCCAAAATGGAAGCTCCTTTGGATATTCTTCTTGAAGTGCAATCTTCTTATCTACTGTAATTTGTACCTCATACCAACTCCGAGGATCAATTTTCCCTGTAGCAGTATTTTTTCTACCTTTTCCATAACAAACATTTATATTAGACTTTGCATAATCCTTTCTTTCTTTAGAAAATCGACGGTCAAATGCAGGAACTTTGATCGGTATCCGAATTACTTGATCTGTTTCATCAGCCTTATATTTGCTCTCCTCGTCTTCGGTAATCTCTGTAACTTCCTCATAACCCTTTAGTACCTCAATACGCTCATGGCGAACCTTAAAAGCGGTCAATTTATTAGCAGAAACCGTGCTTGTTTGGATGAGCTTGGAAACATGTTCAACCACAGATTGAATAATATTCTGCTCCCTAATAGCTACAGCAAGTTCATATTGCCGTGCGCTTCCTCCATCGGGTGCAATTACCCCTAGATTGGCAGATCCTATAATCGTCGCATATGGATTTCCATTTCGAATAAAAGTATATGATTTGCCATGATATTCCATGTTACGAACCATATAAATACATCCCAAATTATCACGTTGCCAGCCTTCTTGTATGCTACTAATTTCATTAAAAATGCTCTCAGGAATGCCGTCATTTATATACATGCCTATAACTAAAGTAATGGATTTAACCTGACTATTTCGGACAACTCTATCAAGCTCTCTAAGTCCGCCAACAGAAACGTACCCGACAGCAATAAGAAGCTCGTCTGACTCGCTCACAAATTTATTAAACATCTCTATAATCGTGTTTTGATTTGGTGGCACAGCAACCGGACGAATATTTGAAAATAAGACCTTCATTTTGACACACTCCTCACAATGACTTCTAACTTAATCATACAATAAGGTGCGTGATAGTGCTTAAGAAATTATAAATTTGGCTCTTGAAAGATTTAAAAAAAGGCGTAAAATCAAAAGCATAGGCATAAGCCGGAACGTATGTTCGCTTTTTCGGACGATAGAAGGAGAATATTATGATATTTAAAACTGCAGAACTTTTTTCTGGCCCAGGTGGAGGAGCATACGCAGCCAAGACAAGCCATTTCGTCGATAAAGATGGAGAAGAGTGGGGCTTTCAGCATTCCTGGGCCAATGATTTCGATGAGGACACTGTCAACACATATAAACTTAATATTCTAGAAAACATTCATGCAGAAACTGTTTATTGCATGGACGTTCGTAAATTCGATCTTTCCAACCGTCAGAAGCTAGGGAATATCGATGCATTAATATTTGGCTTTCCCTGTAATGATTTCTCCGTTGTAGGTAAGCAGAAGGGCATGAACGGTACATTCGGACCTCTTTATACTTATGGCGTTGAAGCACTTAAAACCTATCAACCTAAAGTCTTTGTTGCTGAGAATGTAGGCGGATTAACCTCAGCAAATGATGGCGATGCTTTTATTGAAATCATCAAGGCATTAATGGGTGCAGGATACACACTAACTCCTAATTTTTACAAATTCGAAGAGTATGGAGTACCCCAAACTCGACATAGAATCATAATTGTAGGAATAAGGAACGACTTAGCTAACGATGGAATTATTTTTCGCGTTCCAAAACCCACAACACCTAACCCAGAAGACTTTGTAACGGCCGAAACTGCACTGACAGTCCCACCAATTCCTGAGGATGCAAACAACAACGAATATACCAAGCACAATAAATCTACGATCAAAATGCTGTCATATATTCCAGAAGGTGGAAACGCTTGGTCCCACAGTATTCCTCCCGAGCTTCGTCTGAATGTCAAGGGTGCACGCTTATCAAATATATATAAGCGTCTGGACAGAAATAAGCCATCTTATACTGTTACCGGTTCAGGTGGTGGCGGCACACATATGTACCATTGGTCCGAAGATCGGGCATTAACAAATCGCGAACGTGCACGCTTGCAGACATTTCCTGACTCTTATTATTTTGTTGGTGGCAAAGAATCCGTTCGCAAGCAAATTGGAATGGCAATTCCTCCAGCCGGTATGCGTCACATATTGCAGGCAGTATTAAAGTCATTTGCTAAGGTTGACTATCCATACGTAGACGCAACACCACGATTGCAAACCCGAAGCCTCTTTAGGAACAGTGGATCCGAAATAGCATCACTCGTTAAATCATAATCATTAAAATTAATTGCCAATAACAATAGCCTACGCACAAAACTAATCTATATAATATACGGTTTAGTTTACTCTTTCCTCCCCTCCTGCCCACCAGCGCAGGAGGGGTTTTTCTTCCCCAAATCTCTGGGAAAAACAGTCGCTCTCGCGGCAGCGATTTACAGCAAATTTACCTAATGTTTACAATTACTTTACGTTGATTGCTTAATATTATAAACAGTTTTCAGAAAGGAGGGCACGACTGGCGCGCCAGTCGTTTGAGTTTAGCCACCGGGTGGTTGATTGTGTGACCAAATTCAGTTTTTGTATTGGGGAGGAACTTATGAAGCACCTAAGTCCCAGGCGGATTTTTTATACTTTCGGAAAGAAATACGTGATTGATTCGTTGATTTTCATTGTTTTCTTTCTATTCTTTTTCGGGCCGTTGTTGAACACGGCCATGCTGATCTTCGCCGAGCGTTATCAGGCGCCGCATTTATTGCCGACGCGCTTTGGTTTGCAGTGGTGGCGCTACATTCTGGGTCAGCCGGAATTATTGCAAGTGATGTTGAACTCGTTGTTGATTGCCTTGATCGCCACCTCGATTTCCTTGGTGATCTGCCTGCCCGCGGCTTATGCGGTGGCGCGTTTACAATTTAAAGGGAAAAGTTTCTTTCTGTTTTCATTCTTGTTGACCAACGCTTTCCCTAAAATCGGGCTGTATACGGCGATCGGCATTTTGTTTTATCGGTTTCATTTGATGGGAACGTTGACGGGCGTGGTGATCATCCACGTTTTGAACATGTTGCTTTTCATGATCTGGATTCCTTCGGGCGCTTTTCAGAAAATCCGGATCCAACAAGAAGAAGCGGCGCGGGATGTGGGCGCGGGGCCGTTACGGACGTTCCTGTCGATCACCATGCCGATCGCGCTTCCGGGAATCGCGGTAGCGGCGATGTTCTCATTTCTGGGGTCGTTGGAAGAGGCGCAGGGCACGCTTTTAGTTGGCTTTCCCGAAGTCAAAACCATGGCCACCTCGATGTACGGCATGATTTTGGACTATCCACCGATGGCCGGCGCGGTTTTCTCCGTGTTGTTGCTGATTCCCACGGTGATCATTTTGCTCGTTTGTCGCAAATTATTTGGAAAGGGGATCCTCTCTGGCGGCATCATGATGTAAACATCAGCCGCCAGTGAACCACGACTATGACAGAAATCAAAGTAAGAATCAATCACATTTCCAAGGTTTATGAAAACGGTGATGGCATCCGCGACATTGATTTGGAAATCAGAAATGGCGAGATCTTGACGCTGCTCGGTCCTTCCGGCTGTGGCAAAAGCACGATTCTCCGCTGTCTTGGCGGCTTTCAAGGCGTCGATTCCGGCCACATTCTGATCGATGGCCAGGACGTGACCGAGTTGCCGGCGAACAAACGGCCGACCAGTATGGTTTTCCAAAGTTACAATCTTTGGGACCACATGACTGTTTATGAAAACTTGGCGTTCGGCCTGAAACTGCGGAAAATGGCGAAAAGTAAGATCCGCGAAAAAATCACCGCCATGTTGCAACTTTTGCGGATGCCGGAAGTGGTCAAGAAGTATCCTAGCCAACTTTCTGGCGGGCAACAACAGCGGATTGCCATTGGTCGTTCGCTCTTGCTGGAGCCTTCCGTGTTGCTACTGGACGAACCCTATTCCGCTTTGGACGCGAAAATTCGCCAACAAATGCGGGAAGAATTAAAACGGATCCAGCGGGAAACCGGCGTGACCGTGGCCTTTGTCACTCACGATCAAGAAGAGGCGATGGCTTTGTCCGATCGCATCGTGGTCATGGACAAGGGCAGCATCGCCCAGATCGACACACCGCAAAACATCTATGAAAATCCGATCAATCGTTACACGGCTTCTTTCATTGGGGAAATGAATTTTCTCGATCAAGGCATGGACGTCCAGGCTTTTCGGCCTGAAGACGCGACGCTATCTGCGGAGCACGGCGATTTCCTGGCCCAGATCGAGCACGTCAGCAGCGCCGGTCATTACGGCATCATCACGTTGACCTATCAGGAACAACCGTTGAAGATTTTCGTCGACAAGGTGGCGCTGGCGCAATACCAGCCGCGCCAACAAGTCTACGTCACCGTCAACAAGGCCAAGACTTATGGCGCGCCCGCCTTAACCGCGGGGAAATCAGGCGCATGATCGCGGCGAACGCGACGCAGATTGACGATCAACTGATCTAACAACAAACTTGTTTGACAAGAATAGATTTTGATAACCAGTTCGTTTGACAACAATAGATTTGGGCGACCAGTTTTTTGACAAGAACGGATTTTGCCAGCCAACTCGTTTGACAATAGTAGTTGTTGCCAACCAACTCGTTTGACTACACCAAGTTTTACCAGCCAATCATTTTAGCAAACAATCATTTTAGCAAACAATCGCTTTTAACAACTAAACAGACGGAACATTTTAGCAAACATCAGGGGGAGAATTATTTTGAAAAAGAAATGGTATCAATGGTTAGCCGCAGGCGCGGCCGCGCTTTGCTTGACGGGGGCGTTGGCGGGATGCGCCAATAAGGCCTCCGCGGAGAAAACGAAGAAGGCGGCGGGTCCGTCCACGGTAACGTTGTGGGCCGGCGGTTCTGACAATGTTCGGGAAAGTATGGAAGCGATCGTGACAGCTTTCAACAAGAGTGAAAACGGCAAGAAATATAAAATGAAATTGGAATTCATCATGTCCGGCGGTGGCGCGCAAAGCCTATCCAGCCGCCTGTTGGCCGCGAAGAAAACCAATCAGAAAAACACCAAGTATGATCTGATTTTAATGTCTGACGGTAGCTTTTCATCCTATGTCAAAGAAGGCGGCAAGGACTTTTTCACGGCTTACAAGGAAAGCAATGTGCCTAACGCCAAGAACGTCAAAACCAAGGTTTCTGACGGTAAGGGCGTGATCATGCCATACCGGGGCACAACCGTGGTGCTGGCTTACGATTCAAAGCGGGTACCCAAGCCACCGAAAACCACCCAAGAACTTTACACTTGGATCAAGTCGCACCCTGGACGTTTCGCTTACAACACTCCAGGTTCTGGCGGTTCTGGTAGCTCCTTCGTGCAATCTTCGCTGTACAACTTTTTACCGGAAAAGGCTTTGTCTGATTCAGATCCAAAATGGCAGAAAGAATGGAACAAGGGCTTCGATCTGTTGAAAGAATTGCATCCTTACTTGTACAAATCTGGCGGCAAAGTGGTTTATCCTAACAAGAACCAAGGGACTTTGGATCTGTTGGCCAATGGCGAAGTGGACATGATTCCCGCTTGGGCCGACATGACCATCACTAATTTGGCGAACGGCGGCTTGCCTGAAACCGTGAAATTGACCCAGTTGGCGCCTGCTTTTACCGGCGACGTGGACTGCTTGGCGATTCCTAGCGTCGGCTCGAACCCAGAAGGCGCGCAGGCGGTGATGAACTTCATGATCAGCAAGGAAGGCCAACAAATCCTGCTGGATAAAATGGCGGCGATCCCAGTCGTTGACAGCAGCACCTTGCAGTCAGAAAACTCCAAACGCTTGGCCGGATTGGACATTGACCATTTCCGGATCATCAGTATCGGCGACTTAGGTAGCGAACTGACCGCGCAATGGGATCGGCAAATCGGGACGTTGGCCAAATGAACGACGGCCTGAATGACGACCTCAATGACCAACTCAATGGTAGTCTAGCGGACAATCTCAAGGCGGAGCTGGAAAAAAATCTCCGTCATGAGTGCGACAGCGTCAATTCCAACACCGCCGCGGCAGAGCCGGAAGTAACCAACGACCGCACATCTACGACAACAACAACGCTAACGCTTGACGCTACGACTGAACCCGCGATTGGTTCCACAACTAATGCTGTCAGCGCCACCGCTAATGCAGGTAGCCACGCTAGCCACACAGCCAGCCACGCCAGGCCAATTTCGGCGCGCCGGCGGTTGGTCAAACTTTGGGGCCAGCGTTGTCTGCCCTATCTACTAACGTTGCCCGCGTTTTTGCTGGTGATGGGCTTCATTGTTTACCCGATCGGCAACACGTTCCTGCGGAGCTTCCGCGACGGCAAGACTCAACGGTTCACTTGGGACAATTATCGTTATTTCTTCATCGATCCGCTGCAACGGGATAATTTCGCCTTCACTTTGCGGATCGTGGTGGCAACGGTGGCCTTGGCGATGGTGCTGGGTTACGGCTTGGCGCTATATCTCCATTTCAGCCCTAGTTGGGTCAGTCGCTGGCTACGTTCCTTGACCGTGGTGCCGCGTTTCGTGCCAGGATTGGTGGCGACCTATTCGCTGATCATGGTGATCCGCGACGCCGGGGTGCTCAATCGGCTCAGTCGGCTGTGGGGCGGCAATTTCAAGCCAGGGCTGATGTATCACGAATCGGGGATCATTCTGATGAATCTATGGTACAACATCCCCTTCGTTACCTTGATCATGTTGGCCAGTTTAAGCGCTTTGAAGCCGGCCAGCATCGAGGCGGCGACAGATATTGGCGCTGGTAAGCTGCTGATTTTGGCCAAAGTGGTCCTGCCCAACACCTTCAAGGAAATCCTGATCGCGACCACGTTTATTTTCATGGGGAATGTGGGTTCGTTCACCACCCCATTCTTGATTGGTGGCAATCATCCCAAAATGTTAGGCATCGCCTTGTTCGACCAATTCAACAATTATGTTAATTACGAACGGACCGCCGCTTTGTCGGTGATCATGTTCCTGATCTGCTCATTATCCGCATCTTTTTATATCGTGAATAATCTGCGGCAACGGCAGTAACACCCGCCAGCCGCGTGAGGACAGCTGAAAAGAGGGAAAAAGATGACTTTGATTCTAACGCAACAATGGCGGTTAAGTCCGCAAGACGAACGCCGTCAGCTCAAAGTTCCTTTTCATTTAACTCGATCTTATCAGGAATTGCGCCTTGCCTTCAGCTACACCCCCAGCCAAGTGGTCCCCGCCGAAGCCTTACCGGTGATCATGGCGGCCCTGCCAACGGCGTTCACCGCCACGGAACGGGCAAAGCTCCAAGCGGCGGATTTCCTGCCCTTGGACAACCTGATCACCGTCTCGCTAGCTTGCGGGGCCGATTATCTGGGCTGTTACCATAACAAAAGCGCCACGCAGCAACTGTGGGTAACCGGCGACCAGGCTTCTTGGGGGCTACTTCCCCACGAGATCGCGGCGGGCCCTTGGGAAGTTCAGTTAAGCACCCATTGCCTGCGCTCCCACTTGGTTGAAGTCAACTTGCGGATCGAGGCGATTTAGATGAGTGACTACTATTTGACCGAATTGCACGCCCACACGAAACACAGCGATGGCCACTTCACCACCGCCGAATTACTCGCTAAGGCCCAAGCGTTCGGTTACGAGATCCTGGCGATCACCGACCACAACACCAGCGCCGCGTTACGCGACTGTCAAAAATTGGCAGCAACAACAAAGCTGGTGATTTTGCCCGGCATGGAATGGACCACTTTTTACGGGCATTTATTGGTTTGGGGCGCCCGGGAATTCGTCGATTGGCGTCCGGTGACCCCGGCCACGATCGATGCCGCATTACGTCAACTCAAGGCGGTCGGCGGGATCACCGCTTGCGCGCATCCTTATGCCGTGGGTAGCCCGCTTTGTACCGGTTGTCGTTGGGATTTCCCCGTCCATGATCAACAATTATTGGATTTCGTTGAAGTTTGGAACGGCGCCGCGCCGGACCAAAGTCGCCGCAGTCAGCAAGCCTACCAACTGTGGCTGACCCGTTTGGCGGCGGGCCAGCGAGTCGCCGCCAGCGCCGGTCGCGATTGGCACGACGATGAGCCCGCCACCAAAAACACGGCGTTGTTATACCTAGGCTGTCAGGAACGCACCACCAGCAACGCCCTGCGTAATTTGGCCCAAGGTAATTTCTACTTGAGCCTGGGCCCACGCTTGACCCTAGCCCTGACCCAAAATGGCCAAACCTACGAAATGGGCGCCACCTTGGCCACCGGTCCCGCCTTGGTCCAACTGACGTTTCAAGCGACCGCCCAAGCCAAAATGCGCCAATTCGGTTTTGCCGCGCAACGGGTCCGGATCTTCCAAAACGAGACCGTCAGCTGTGACATTCCCTGGCCCCCAGATACACCGCTGGAACTGCCTGTCCTCCTAAAAGTCGGCTACCTGCGCGTGGAACTCTGGGGAACCGCCCGCGGCCAAACCCAGCAACAACTGCTGGTGCTGGCCAACCCCTTCTACGTGCGCTGACAACCCGGCCGCAAATCCCCAGGCTGTGAAAACAGCTCCGAGTCGTTCGATTTAAACAGGCGGCTTCGGTTAGTCAGCTTTAGTCAGCTCCACACAGGCGACGGTTGACCGCGGTCTTGTCCACCGGCTCACGACCAGCGAGTTTTTCATCAAGTCTAAGCGAGATGAGAACCCGGCTGCCAACCTATCTAGTCAACTTTTTTCAAAGAGAATTTTGCGGCGTGGCCCTAGTGCCACGCCGTTTTTCTGGAAAGCGCCGCGAAAAACGCAAGGCGTTTTTCACGCCATTTTACGCCAGGCGCCCTATAATGAAAGTGAACAAAAATAGGAGGTATTCATGATGGCTGATTACAAACAAACTGAACCGGAAGTTTTAAATCTGCGGATGAATGAGGTATTCGATTGGAGCGAGGACAAAGATGTCATTCGCGACGCCATTTGGGACCATATCATGGAAGCAAATGATCGTGACACAATCAAGACTGAAGAGGCCATGAAGCCAATGCTGGACATGACCGACGACCAAATCAAAGACTACGTCGAGAAGAACTTGAAGAAATAGTCAGAGTGCGGAGAGGTGCGGTTAGACCGTGAGCATTAATTTATCTGATTGACTAAGCTGCGCAGCAGATTGGGCAATCAGATACTTTAAGGCGCAGCGGTCTGCACCTCGCAGCACGTTTCAAAACAGAGTGCGGAGCGCAACGGGTTGACTGCGAGCATTAACCTAGCTAGGATTTTGGAGGCTGGTCTGCGCCTCCGGAAGCCTAGCGTAGTTAAGCACAGCAGTCAGTTGCGCGCAGCACGTTTCAAAAAAAGAGTGCGGAGCGACCCGGTTAGCTTCTGAGCATTAGCAGCAGTTGGGCGCGATTCATGGTAAGCTCACTGTGGGCGCTCAACGTTAACTTAGTCGTTCAAGCACTCCCGCCAATCGATAAGCGATGTCCAATTGATGGGATCCAAGTAATTGACGATTGTGGTTGGTAGTTACACTTTTACAATTACTTGCGTGGCGCACGTTTAAAAAGACACCTTTCGTTTAAGTGAAAGGTGTCTTTTTTGTGTTGGTGCCGCTACTAGGGGTACCGTTACTGTTATTATTTGTGAATTGTTTCGAGGTTAGCGTTAAATCCCAACACCTCATCATTACTCATGATTTCAGGGACAATCGCTTTATATGCTGGACTGGCAAATGCGTTAATCATTGCCAGAATGGCATTAACAAAAATCATACCGTCTGCAACACTACCATTACCGCTTAGTAGACAAATCATAAAGCAAACAATACCGCTTAATACCAGCAGGACGGTATTTTTTAATCTTGCGGCCCTTTTGCGGGTTCAAATCAAGCCACACAATATCTTTTTGCTTGAGCTGATATTCGGTCATCATTCAACCTCATTAAAATCAGCGTCGGCCCATTCCTCAGCCATTGGTTCACCAGCTGCGGGTCTTGCGTATGGATCCTCAATTCGTGGCACCAGCGTAAAGGATGTCCCGTCTGCAGACGGAATCATTAACCAGCGTTGGTCCTTCTCACATTTAAAGCCAGAATTTGACGGAAGACTAAGTGCCAGAGAATTACCACGAGATACTGTTTTGACTTCTAACATATAATCGACCTCCGTGTTGAACCTAGTACCACACATTATACAGGTTATCCGCGATGCAGTCACCATTGATAAACAAGCAAACTCGTCCCGGTCCAATGACGGTTATACTTAGGCGATGGATGATTTACACATCTACACACTTACACATTTACACATCTGTAAATTTACACATTTACACATAAAGTTTGGAGGAAAATTGTGACTGAAAAAAAATACAGCTGAAACGGCCGCTTACCATTACGGTTGCCAATACCAAGGGTGGCGTTGGTAAAACTACAATCACTCGTTTCTTACCTTTTGTTCTTGCCGAACGCGGTTATAAAGTACTGGTAGTAGCTGCTGACCCGCAAGCCCAAAGTACGAAATATTAGCTTGCATTGGCAAAAAACCTCCCATTGTACTAAAATATATTTTAGTATGATAGGAGGTTTTTATATGAAAAATGTACTAGATATTTTTTTGAAACAAAATGGTCTGACTAGATATGATTTATCAAAAAAAGTTGGAATATCAGAGCAAACTTTATCAAAAGCATCAAAACGAGACCCAGAAACTTATTCAGGAAAAACTCTGATCGCTATCTCCAAAGGCACTAACCATTCTCCCGGAGAAGTATTAGACCAATTATTGACTATTAGAGATAGTGATTTGCTGTATACTGCGTCTAATTTAAAAGAAATTCGACAAAAAGTAAAAGAACAAGAAGATGAATTTATTATCCAAGGTGAATTCAACTCAATTCTTAAAGATATTAAAAAGAGTACACTTTCAGAGAACGAGCAGTTAGGTTTTAACTTGGGAACTGCTGGTCTGGGTACACCAGTTGTTTGGATAATTAACAGAATTTTTAATTCTATTGATAGTAATAAAGAAGAAGAAAATTTAAAAACTGATATTGCTATGTTATATCAGATCAAACTACTGAACTCAAATGAAGCAAAGTTAAGATTAAAACAATCCAAATAAAAAAATGTTAGTGGAAATGATCCAAAGTGAACCGAACAATTTAAGTGGGACAGCTCCCGGCTCCTCGATGCACAAAAAGCACTCCTCAGGGGGAATGCTTGGTAACTCGGATAAATTTAGTAATGATCCCGACATGAGAAAATAGCGATGGTCTCGCCATCGATACTGTAAACTAAACGATCTTCCCGGGTAATCCTGCGTGACCACTTACCTTGCAGTTCAAAACGCAGTGCTTCTGGTTTGCCAATGCCTTCAAACGGCATCGCATCAATCGACTTGATAAGACAGTTGATTTTTTCGTTTTGTCGCCTTATCGTTCTGATCATACCAATACATGTAGTCTTCCCAGGCATCATCAGTCCCAGATGTAATCATCGTTGTCGTCCTCTAGCAGCTCATGTTTGGTGCCCTTGCCAGCGACAATTTGCGCGTCACCCCGGCGGATCCGTTCCATAACGGTACGGTTACTCAGCAGATACATCGTTTCCTGCATTGAATCGTAATCTCGTTTGCTCATGACTACGACGGTGTCCTCGGGATCCTCGGCTGTGACTATTAGCGCCACAGAATCTCGATTGACCATGGTCATAAATGACTTTAGATTTTTGCGGAACCCGCTGTAAGATACTGCATCCATTAAATCAGCCCCTTCGGTAATTATATTGTCCAACAAGAAGTACAATGCACAGAATGTGGTACTTACATTCATTAAAAATCGCGCCATTGCTAAAACAAGCAAACTCGTCAAAAAAGAAAAATAGCTAACAAATCAGAAAGGAACGTAAAAATGGCAGAAGAGAAAAGTAATTTAATCAAGAATGTTGAAGAAATCATTGATTATGAAAATGGCAAGAATAACGATATGTTGATCGTCAAAGGTCCATTGCAGCCATTACCTGAGTTTTCATAGTCAGCTGTCGTTCCCCCCTTAGTAGTGTGCCAGTTACAAAGATAGGTCATCATTTTTTCTGATTCGAGACCACTTTCTTATTTGCTATATCTAGCATATTGGCGTAGCTCGCTGCGGCTGATAAGGTGTCGTCAAAACTGATTTCTGATGCGTAGGGTCTTCTTCCCTGGTAATTTGTCCATGATTTTTGTAAGCCAACTGACGAACGAAGCAGTTCAACTTGTTTCGGAATATCGCTGATGGCCGTCGTTAGACCGATATTTTGTGATTTTCCCTGGTATGCTTCTAAAAGATCCAACGCGTTGACCTTCCCAAAATCGGAATTTTTCAGAGCATAGAAGTCGAATAAATCTTTGGCGCGTGAATTGATTCTCCCAAATTTTACGAGTGCCGTTAGTTTATCCGCAATAATTTGTGTTGGTGGGAATGCCCATACCTGGAATGGTTTTGTATCATTCAATGAACCATGGTAATTAAGTTTTATTGGTTCGGGTATAATCAAATCACCCGTTGAAATATCAAGTTTGAACGAGTTTTTAACTTCGCCCATCTTTACGGCAATCGTTGCTCGTAAACCAGGATAGCGATTTTCATCCATTTCTGGCTTGAGGCTCCTGATGCTGAATTGAACATCTGAATTTTGACTGACCAGGCAAATATCAGTCAAAACCTTTATTACATTATCCGGATTCAAATCATGCCGATTCAAGGTCGTATCTAAATCTTCAGTCATCCTGTGAGTCACGCCTAATAAACTCTGTAATTCAAAGCCACCTTTCAAAATAAAATCATCTTTATAAGAAGAATTTGAAATATTATCAAGAAAACGTTCAATGAAATAAAGCTTTTGAAAATATTGTTTTGGTAATCCCAAATCATTCGCTCTTTGGTTGATTTGATCTAGCCTTCGATTATTACTCATTGTTTGATCAGCTCCAAAACTCGTAATAAGCTGCTTTCCGGATACAGCTTTTGTTGTAATTTTTCTAATGTGAGCATGCTATTGTAATTGAAGTATTCAGATTCCAAGTATCGTTGGCAAGCATCGTTTTGGATATAGGCTTCGATTTTTTTATCCTGCCAAACGTCCAATAGTGTGCGCTCAACACTGTATGCGCGCACTAAATTGCCATTGGGCGTACGCGCTGTCGTGATTCCGGCCGTGTAGTAGTCATTCGTTCGGTAATGTGGCAGAATATAGCGGCGCGCGAGGATCTCCGCATTGGGGTGGTAGCCTTTGGGAAAAGTTAAATCATAGATCCAGGGCATCTCATCGGTTAGATCATATAAAATCAATGCCGTGATTCCGGAGATAACCGCAGTTTGGTAAATCTGCGTTGTCAATGCCAGGTCATCTTCTAAGTAGTCCGCAAAAACGTAGGTATTGGTGGCGGTCTTTGTTAGCACACCGTCCCGAATTAGGCCGGCCAGACCATACCTGGTTAAGCCATATTTTGTCGCGGTTGCAAGTGTGAATGTTGTGTAGTCATTTTTTAAGGCGGCAACCTTTGCGAATTGATTTTTCATGATATACTAACTCCTTTTCCATAGTTAGTATATCATGAAAAAGGTTGCAATTAGCAGAATAAGCCGGTTATTTTTTCAATTAGGCTCCCTGCAAGCGTACATATGACAAGAGCCACCAAAAATAAGCCAAAAACGACTTCGCAAAATAGATTTCCACTCAGCTCCCAGACAGCAAATATCAGCGAATCCATAAACGCCTTGACGAGAATCGATCAACAGCCATTCGAAATATTATCACCTGTATTCGAAATTGTCAGATTTAGGGAACAGACGTTTTTTGCCGCCAGCGGCACCAGCTTGATTTTACCAGCTATTATCACTGGTAAAATCCACCAATTTCTGTAAAATCAAGGGTGTAAGTTCCCCAAAAATTTTCACTGGTGAGGTGGCCTGTTTGTCAAAATTGAATGTTGGTTTTATCTGTGTGCACAATGCTTGTCGGAGTCAAATGGCCGAAGCGCTGGGGCGGCACTTGGCCGGCGCGACGTTCAACAGTTTCTCCGCTGGAACCACGGTGGCGGCGCGGATCGACCCACAAGCGGCGCGCACCATGGCTGACTTGTATCAGCTGGATCTGTCCGCCCAATTCTCCAAACCTTTGGCGCAATTGCCGGCGCTGGACATCGTCATCACCATGGGCTGTGAAGTTGATTGCCCCATGGTCCCTTGCCGCTACCGCGAGGACTGGGGCCTAGCCGATCCCACCGGCCAATCCCCCGCGGTCTATCGCGCCTGCGCCGAAACCATCGCCGCCAAGATCCTCGATTTACAAAAACGGATCCAGCAAGACCAGCTTCCGTTGACGCCGCTGACCCCGCAGACGGATCCAGCTATTGATGCGCTTGATTGAAACGTGCTGCACGCAACTGACTTCTGCGCTTAGCTACGCAACGATTCCGGAGGCAAAGTTCAGCCTCCAAAATCGTTGCTAGGCTAATGCTCGGAAGCTGACCAGGTCGGCTCACACTCTGTTTTCAAATAAGGAGGCAACAAGATGCCCATCAGCAACAAAATCGTGCCTAGTCTGTGGTTCGCCCACAATGATTGCGAGGAGGCCGTCCGCTACTACGTTAGTCTCTTCCCCGATTCTCACATCGACAGCATCACCTATTACCCCGATGAAAATTTGGACGTTCATTTTCAGGGTATGACCAACAAAGTTTTGACCGCGGTTTTCAGCTTGAACGGCCAGGATTTCATCGCCTTGGATGGCGGTCCGGAATTTCAATTCAATGAAGCAATCTCCTTCACGATCGATTGCGCCGATCAGGCCGAGATCGACTACTATTGGGGCAAACTTTCCCACGTGGTCGCCGCCGAACAATGTGGCTGGGCCAAGGATCGTTACGGTCTGTCGTGGCAGATCGTCCCCGCCAACATCGCCGCGCTAACGCAAACGCCCGCCCAGATCCAAGCGCTGATGCAGATGAAGAAGATCGACATCGCCACGCTGGCAGCCTTAGGGTAACAAAGTGTCCACGGCTTGAGGCCCTAGACTTGCCACGTTTAGATTCGTCAATAAAAGGAGTAATCAATCGAAAAAATTGATCACTCCTTTTTTGCTAACTTTTATTGAGCTTCACCCAGTGAGCCACGATGGATCACCCGGGTATTGATAAACTGATCCTGTTGCGGCGCTTCGCCGTTGATCATTGCCAGTAACGTTTCCGCCGCTCGCTCACCCCATTGATGTTTAGAATAGTCCACTGTGGTCAAGCCGGGCTGGAGATAAGTTCCCAGCAAGTCATTATCAAAGCCGACGATCTTAACGTTATCACCAACCGTAACATGATGTGCCGTGAACCCTTCGTAGAGCCCAATGGCCAGCTCATCGTTCAACGCGAAGATGCCAACGTCCTTCATGCCCATGTTATAAATGATTTCCGCGGCTTTGCGCCCGCCTGGAATCGTGAAATCGCTGGGAATGACTAGAATTGATTGATCATCTTGCTTTTCAACTTGACGGATCGCCGTTTTCAGTCGCGTCTGCGAGTCGTATGAATTAGTTGGGCCGGTGACCACAACGTAGTGCTTGACCTGCGCGCTTGCCAAGGCCGCAATGGCTTTCTCCGCACCGTCATTATTATCCAGCATGACCCGGCAAACATTCTCATGGGAAATATCACGATCCATGATCACGATTTGGTTACCCGCGTCCGCATAATCGGTGACAAGCTCCGTTGGAAAAGCCACATCCAAAATAATCGCGCCATCGACGAATTTCTGGGGAATGAAAGCTCGTGAGCGACTCCCGCCAGACCCAACGATCAATTCATAATTGTTCTTCTTCAAAACACTGGCGACACCATCGATGACATGACTGTAGAAGTCACCACCGAACCCATTGACATAAAGACCAATCATGTTCGTTTTCTGCTTCTTTAACGTGCGCCCCGCTAAATTAGGCGTATAGTGCATTTCTTTAGCAATCGCTAGAATGCGATCTCGTGTTTCTTCGGTGACCTTAGGATTCCCATTCAGCGCATACGACACCGTTGAAATTGAAACACCAGCATGCTTTGCTATTTCTCTTATTCCGACCACTGGCAAAAACTCCTTACTTTAATTTCTTACTTGTTGACTATGCGCTGAATAACACAATATTACCATACTAGAGATAATATTAGCACAAAAGGGGCAGGTTCTTTGAATGCAACTGACTGCATTCTCAGAATCGCCCCCACAACTACTTACAAACCTTTTGGTATTCTCGCAAGTACCTCTCTGCCTATGCAGCCACTACTTCTTGGGGAGGTTACCCTAGCAAGACTACCTCAGTTGACTAACCGAGCTTCCAATGGAAAATGATCCGAAGCGTACTTATTATCAAACGAATCAGTCAACACACCGGTCGCCTTGATTTCATAGCCTTTTGTATAAATATAATCAATTTTCTCGAGTTGCGACCAAGGCAAGCTATACTGGAAATTCTGGAATGTACCCACGGGACCATAATGTGGAATGTCCGCTAATGCCTTGGCATTGGTGAAATTCTCCGCCAATAATCCGTGGACTCGTTCCTCTGGCTCAGCGTTAAAGTCACCTAAAATGATTGTCGGATAAGCCGCGATCTGCTGCGCTAATTGCCGTAAGACCACCTTCATCCCAGAATATCGGGCCACCTCTGATTCGTTATCCAAGTGGACATCGACCACCAGAGAGGCCTTAGCAGTCGCACGTTCCTGGACGATCGCCCAGACACAAACCCGGCGATAAGCCGCATCGGGATGAATACTTGGTTGCTCCGGCGTCTCCGATAACCAGAAGGCGCCGTGGTCGCTAATGTGATACTTGGCTTTTTTGATCAGCAGGGCCAAGCCTTCTCCGGTACCATCGCCATCGCGTTCTTGCGCCAGGACCGAATAAGCGTCTAGTTGCGTCAAATCGCGAACTTGATTAGGACGGACTTCTTGGATCGCCACCAGATCCCAGTCATGGAACGCTATCAAACTACAAACCTTATCTTGCCTAAATCGCCATTGCCAATCCTGATCATAGTCGGTATCGACCCGAACATTATATGTTGCTACTCGCATCACGCTACAATACCCTCTTCATCTTATTTTAGTCGATCAACGCCAAGACTTGGTCAACTTCCCATTTTGATCGTTCTAAACCGCCACCTTCATGAGCATGGCCGTGATAAACTTTGAGTTCTTTCGGTGCTGTGATCCGATCATAGGTCACCTGAAAATCCGCAGGTGGACAGGTCGTATCCTGGTCACCAACCGAACAGTAGATAGGCGCGCTGATTTGGCTAGCGAAATATTGAGTATCGAAGTAGCGGATCATCGCGAAAACCTTTTCCTGATCCTCAGGGTGAAGTTCAAGATAATCCCCTAGAACCCCATAAGAACCGGCGCGCTCTTTGATGCGCTCAACCAAATTAGATTGACTCGGCACATCAGCAAAAATCGCCTTTAGTTTGATCGGTGTCAACGCGCCGACCATCACCGCCAACCCACCGCCTTGGCTACCGCCACGCAGGAAGATGCGATCAGCATCGATCATCGGTAGATCGCGGCCAACTTGGACTTCAAGTAAATGATCCGCCACGACGCGTTTCATATAGAAATCTTGAGGATCCAAGAACCCTTGGCCCATCGGTGTCGTGCCAAATGTGATCGCATAGGGCTGTTGATCGAGTGTGGCACCACCCTGACCCCGATTATCGATCACCAAACACGCACACCCCACCGCCGGCCAATGATAGAACTGTGTAGGATCACTGATGAAATTGGTATATCCCAAATAATCAATGACCAGCGGCACTTTCGCGGTTGTTTTAGGTGCGATCAGAATCCCTCGGATCCGCTCTGCGTACAAGCTGGTGAATGAGATCGCCTGAATGTTGAAGGCTGTCGACTGATACTGCGCCGGTTTTAGTTCAACCGCCGGATCGAGCACGGCGAGTTCGGCCTGAACCCCCGCCCAGAATTCTTGTTTTTCTCTCATAGCTTAATCTCGACCTTTTCTACAAAAAATACTTGTGCCAGACAGGCCAACGCTGGTCCAAAACAAAATTCTAAATAAAAGCCAAACTTACCGATCAACCAAATTGTCAACGCCGGGATCAAGAGAATAGCAATGCTCGCGACGATGTGACGGAAAACCAAGTAGATCGACCGATCGAAAGCCCGTTGGACCGTTGCCGTTGTTGAGGAAAAGACCAACATGAATGTTGCCAGAATCAAGAGGATCGCCGCCAAGACGAAAATCAAAATCGGCGCCACCAGTGGACTAAGCAACGAAAGGAGATACAAAAGCGTCAAGGTACTTGCGATCACACCACCGACAATGCCTAATAATTTCAATCCCCGGCGCAAGTTGGCCCGGACTTCAGCAATGAATAGTTGCACGACCCCTTCCGTATTTCCCCGCAACAATCGCTGAGCGGCTTGATAGAGGGCAATCAGCCCCGCACCGCTAAAGACGACCGTCAAACATGAGATCAGGAACAAGAGGTTGACCATAAATAGATCGGTGATAAATGCCATGATTCGGTAATATGGCCCTTCGATTGAAAAGATTCGTTTCATATTATCCGCAAGTGTCCCTGGACACTTCCGTTTTCAACTCCTTTAGTTCAACTTAGAACGGTTCTCTTTCATGTTCTTAGTCAGTGTTTTCTCGATGTCACTCCACTTGTTCTGCTTTAAGAATGAGCGATAACTTGATAACGTGCTATCGAAACCATTGTCATCCTTAGCCCGGATCAGGGAGATCACTGTACTATTCAACTTAGTCTGAACTTGATCGTAGGACCGTGCTGCTGGTGTGCCAGCTTGTGGCTTGATGTTTTCAATGACAAAGTGTGGATAAAGCTTGCCCTTGCCCCATTGTTGCATTTGCGTCAAAGCGGATTCTTCAGGTGCTTTGAGGGCATTCATCCGGTCGTTATTGAAGTAGTTGAAGCGGCTGATCCCATATTTCTTGTTGTAAGCATCGTTGTCGCTCTTCTCTAACGCTTTGACTTCAGGCAGGTATTCGATCTTGCCAGCATCGTTGTACTTATAAGTAACCCCTTCGATCCCATATTTGGTTAAGATCTGTCCTGGTTTGTCGATTAAATAAGTAAACAATTCCATGACTTTAGCAGGGTCTTTCGCATCTTTAGTAATGTAGTTGATCAACCAACCGGAAATACCCGTTTGGCTCAAAGTTGCTTTCCGTCCTGATGTGCTTGAAGGTCCGTCGATTGCGATGTAACGAGTCTTGGAGTTCTTCATGAAGTCCGTGTAGTTACCACCTTGACCACTTGTTCCGGCAACTAACATAACCGCATAATCACCTTGTTTAACCTTTTGGTCATAAGTTGCGCCATCGTCAGTGAAGCTATCATCAACGATATTCTTATCACGATACGCTTGGTTCAAGGCCTTTAACCAGCTAACATATTCAGGATCCAGGTTACGATCATAGAACGAACCATTCTTCTTCTCTAGTGGTACCCCTAAGAAATCTTGTAATTTGTCAGTGAAAGGACCGGCGCCATCGCCAACGGTTGTGAAACCAAATGGCGTTAGATCAGGATACTTCGCTTTGATCGCGTTCAATGACTTGACGAACCCTTCTGGTGTCGTGAAATCAGGCTTGCCCAAAGCGTCGTAGACGTCTTCGCGAATCACGAAGTTATCATTGACTGGGATCGTGCCGCTTTCATAATCTTTCTTCGTGTTCGAGTAGTTAGGATAGCCATATGTTTTCCCATCTGATAAGGAGAACCATTTCATCGTATCTTTATTGGCTACTTTCGTAAAGTAAGGATCATACTTCTTAGCCAAATCGTTTAATGAAGAGGCCCAACTATTGGCCTTTTCAGCTGCTTGACTGGTCTTGTCCATCAACGTTACGATGTCTGGCATATCACCGCCAGAGATCATCGCGTTCAGTTTCGAATCATCACCGGTGATGAATTTAACATTGATGTTCAGATCCTTCTTGATCTGCGCCGTCGTCACATCTTTCCCGAATGGTAAAGCCGTCCAATCTGAGTTGATGTACCAAGTAATATCAGTGGTCTTTTTCTTCTTGTCTAATTTCCACGCTGGCTTGTTCGCATTCAAGGTGTAACGATCCTTGATCGAGAAATCAGAATTGCTACCTGAATCTTTGTTGCTGCCACAAGCGCTTAGCCCTAACGTTGCAACGATCGCCGCTAAACCATAGATTAATTTTTTCATTGATTCTCCCACTTTCTTAATGCTATTTTATTAACCCTTAAACCAAGTTGAAGATGCTCGTTATTCCTTGACCGCGCCTTCCATCATGCCAGCGATGAAGTGCTTCTGTAATAAAGGATAAATAATCAGGATCGGCACTGTTGTGATGACGATCGTCGCCAGTTGAACGCCACGGGTCGTCGCCTTGAAGATCACGTCTGTACTCCCACTTTGCGTCATACTACTCAAGTTGGACTGAACGATGATCTCGTAGATTTTCATTTGTAACGGATAAAGGTATTGCTTCGTAATATATAGCTTTGTGGTCATAAAGTCGTTCCACTGA
Organism: Lapidilactobacillus salsurivasis; assembly: GCF_054785215.1. Classification (NCBI taxonomy): domain Bacteria; kingdom Bacillati; phylum Bacillota; class Bacilli; order Lactobacillales; family Lactobacillaceae; genus Lapidilactobacillus; species Lapidilactobacillus salsurivasis. The sequence goes on from NZ_BAAABI010000003.1 coordinate 197,019, forward strand.
CCAACACCGTTGAATAGAATGATCGTGGCCAATGCTGGTTTTGTCAGCGGTAAATAGATATCAGCGAAAATCTTCCATTCTGATGCCCCATCGATCTTAGCTGATTCTTCCAATGAAGCAGGAATTTCTCTAAAGAAGTTCATGAGGATCACACAGTCATAATAGCTAAACAGTGCAGGAATGATGTAGACCCAGAACGTATCCAGCAAGCCCAATGATTTGATCAACAGGTAAGTCGGGATCATCCCACCACCAAAGTACATGGTGATCACGCCCATTGTCGTGTAAAATTTCCGACCGATCAAGCGCGATTTACTTAACGCGTAAGCAACGATCGCGCAGAAGACCGTATGGGTCCCTGCCCCGATCACCGTTTTCAGGATCGAGATCCCAAAGGCTTTAGGAATACTACTGTCCGAGAAAACCTTGGTATAGTTTTGAAAAGTGAAATCCTTCGGCCAGAGCATCAACCCACCACTGGCCAGACCTGCATTGGACGATACCGATGAAACTAAGATGTTCCAAATCGGAACCACGATCAATAAGGAGAAGAGAATCAGAATTATCGTATTAAAAAAGTAAAACCAATACCCTTCACTCCTGGGTTTCTTTTTTAACTCCATTAAGTTCCCCTCCTAAACAATGATGGAATGACCATCATTAAGCTTGCGTGTGATTCGATCTGTGATCACCAATAAAATGACTGAAACGATCGAGATGCCTAACCCAACCGCGGTCGCGTATGAGAAGTCGCCTTGAGTCAACCCCATGCGATAAACAAACGAGTTGATCACTTCCGCGTGGGATTGGTTCTGTGAGTTCATCAGGACCAAGGTTTGATCCAAGTTGGAACCCAGCAAACCGCTGACATTCAAAATCAAGTTCAGAGAAATGATCGGTGCCAATAGCGGAATCGTGATCCGCGTGATTTGTGTCATCTTAGTCGCGCCATCCATCCGCGCTGCTTCATACAACGTTGGGTCGATCCGTGACATGCCGGCAAGATACAGGATCGTGCCCCAGCCAACTTCCTTCCAGAGGTCAGATAAGACGGCGATCCACCAATACTGACTAGGATCAAGCAAATGGTTATTGCCCTTATGCATCAACCCTAACGCCATCAATGTTTGGTTGAAGAATCCGTCCGTTGACAACCAAGAGATCAACATCCCACCCAATACGATCCAAGAGAAAAAGTGAGGGATATAAGAAATCGTTTGGACGATCTTCTTAAAACGCATATTCTTAACTTCAAAAATCATAATAGCCAAGAAAATCGGAATGGCGAACCCTAAGAATAATTTCATCAAGCTGATTGCCAAGGTATTACGCACGGATTCCCAGAAGAACGAATCCTGCACGATCAGTTTGAAGTTCTCTAACCCCACCCACGGCGCCGAGCTCATACTATCAACGATCGTATAACGCTTGAACGCGGTGATGATCCCATAGATCGGAATATAGTTAAAGATAATCATGAAGATGATGCCCGGTAAAACCATCAATTGTAATTGTCTTTGTTTATAGAGCCTTTTTAATGTGTTCATCTACAATCAATTCATACGATTCAGAGCAATCATATAAATTTTCCTCCTCTCTCAAAATGATCCTCTCATTTTGGTGAAACGTTTCTACTAGGAAATAGTAGCACAGCACCCGTCTTCTTGCAACCGTTTTCTTGAACATTTTATTAATTTGTTCTGACCAAGAAATAATAATCAAAAACAAATCCCTGATTTACCAACAGTTAGCGCCACGAATTCGCCTCGTAGCGTTTTAAAGACTAGCGGTTTGTTATTTTGATTTCGGGATCAAACGGCAGAGATAGCCCTTCTTCAACTCGTTTAAACGTTTCTACGTCGGTGAGCCGGAAAACACTACGCAAGAGCGTCCCGATATAGATGCCAGGGCCACTACTGTATAAGCGCCAACCGCCTTTCACGCCGACTTGTTGCGTTCTTAGCTGGTCAAAGTCTCGTTGCGCGGTATAACGATCCGCGAAGTCAGCATCGGAACTGGAGAAGTAAACGTTGCTTTGCCGCGTTTCAGCATTGCTGACCCGTTGTTGCAAGTTGATCGGATTAACGAGTTGCAATAGGTGCCACGCTTGGGCTTGATCACCATGATCCGCAATGGCATTGGCATAACGAATATGGGCGTGCACATACAGCAAGCCGATTTCCCGACCGAAATTCGCGGCTTGTTCGGCTCGCTTGAATGTCTCGCTGACGCCGCCGTGATAGGTTGACGGCTTGTTCATCAAGCGGACCCCATCAGGGAAGAGCAGATGCTCCTTGATCAGTGCCAGGGCCTCATCCGCCGCGGTTCCCGTTAAGATCTGGCTGAGAACGCCTTGAGATAGGGGCAGCAGACGATAATCAATCCCGGTTTGGTGGTCATTCGGATGAATGATTTGACGCACATGCTGATCCTGATCTAAATAAATGAAGCCTGGTAAAGTATCATCGGTCATGAAATACTTCTGGAAATCACGCGACATTTTGGCTGCCAGACCTGCTACCTGATCAATCAGCGCATCGTTAGCGAAAACCTGTTCCGCCAATCGCATCGTTTCGATGGTCAGTTCCATCGTCCAAGTGCTGGCCATGCCTTGTTTCAAGGTCGCATTGGCCGGTTGCAAGGTGTCATCCCAGTCGCCATCGCCATAACCAGAAATATAAGTCCCAGGTAGAAAATGCGTCTTGAGATAGGTCAATTGCTTAATAATGTGCTCGCGCAGTGACGCCGTTTGCGCGGTGGCCTGCTTGGTGGTGCGGCTCATATAGGGTAGTTGGACATTCAATAGCTCGTCATCTTGAGTCAGCTTCAGATAGTCCACAACCACTTTTAACGGCCAGACAATAATGTCGCCATGACTTTCATCCGCAAACATATCAGCATATTCGTCGTACATAAACCACTGCGGCCAATTGCCATCTTCAACAAATTGGTGTTGGTATAATTTCAAGATGATTGCCCGCACCAAATCCAAGCGGCCAGTTGCCGTAAATAGTTCAACCGGTCCCTGAGAAACATCACGCGTTCCCCAAGCCGCACCGCCATACTGTTCCAAGCCGTGGGGGGAGAGTAAATGGACCAGGGCATCGTGGGCAAACCAACGTAAAACTAAATTGGTTTGCTCAACCAAAGCCTGTTTTTCAGGATTAGGTGTTGCCAATTCAATGCCGTGTAAGAGTGTTTCGATCGCTTGCTGATGTTGCCGGCGCACTTGTGCTAGGTCACAGTTCTTGATTTCATGACCGACCAAACCTGTCTTGATCACAAAAGCAGAGGTCTCTTGATAATGGGCGACGAGTTGGTCAGTGGGTTCAAAGGTCCCCGCTTCAAAAATCAAGCCTTCATCGCCAAGCACTAAGGCTTGAGCATCGTTTTGTTGATAATCGATCTGATACCCGAGTTGCGGGTTCCGTTGCGCCATCAAAGTGGTCAATTCAGGCATGATCTGTAACGTTTGCTGGTCACGGGTCACGATCGGTGTCTGGCCCAAGGTTGGCTGGCTTAATTGTGTCGTCACCAGAACTCGATATTTCCGCCCTTGTTGCGAGCGGAAACGTAAAGTCAATTGTGGCGCCGTGGCTTCCGCGTCATCACTGATCTCGATCACATCATCTGCCAATTGATAGATCCAATCACCGCCGTTATAGCTCATCACATAAGCAGACGGTACCCCCAGCAGATGATAGGTCGTTTCACCTGGCGCACTCAGATAGATCCGTGTTCCCGTCACCTTGAGCAGGTTAAGGCTGTCACGTGTATGTGTCGTAAGCATCTGCGTATTGGTGTTGCCAAACACAACGTGCGATTCAAAGACCCCCGCCATGAATTGAGTTGTTGCCAGTACCGGTTTCCCGGGGACGATCGCGGTTTCCGCCATTACGATATTACCCGTCGGTCGTTCTTGTTCCAATTCCTTGCTTTGCAAAACCACGTGTTCAGCCGTGGGCGTAAAGAACGACTGTACTTGCCCCTGTTTCATTTCAACTTGGCACCGTTGTGGGAACCGGCGTTCAAGCTCGGCTGCGCTTAAAGGCTGCCCCGCGATAACCGTACCCAACTTTAAGCGACGTTTGGTCGGCATCAAGGCTTGCAACTGATGACCCCGTTGCTGAACTTGCTCAAATTCCCGTGCTAATTCTTGAGAATCGATCAGCAGCGTTTGATTATTATCAGGCTGATCCTGACAGACTGCCGCATAGAAAACCACTTCACCATCCGTGGTCTGCAGCGGCGTCCGCAACGCAATCACACCGGATTCATATTGGATCTTCTGATTGGCCAACTGGTGTGTTTGCATGGCTTGTGGCACCGAATCAAGCCGGGAGTGGGTCCCGAAGAACTGATTGCCATCCGTTGAGAAGCTGGCCAACCCCGAGAATGACCCCTGTTGAATATAGGGATGCCGTCCATTTTGATCCTGGTTTTGCCGTGACCCGATCGTGATTTGGTCACCTGACTGGACAACGAAGTGATCCAAGTATTGGGCCGCATAAGCCTCATTACTGGTAACATAGCCTTCCGTCCCCATCCCCAAGTCCTGCACGTAAGTCAGATCGAACGCCAACCCCTCTGGATCAGCAACCTTGGCCTGCCAAAACCAGTGACCCTGGCAGACATCGAGTTGCAGCTGATAGTGCAGCGTTTGAAATGTTCCTGACCAAACGGCAGTCGTGGCGTCAAACTTGACCGTGCTCTTGGCATCCGGGCCTAATAATGGCTGAAACAACCACGTCTCCCCTTGGCGAATCCGTAAATAGACATTCATTAAGCCGCCATCCAACGCATTACCTGCGACTTGATCGACCATGACTTGGTCGTCCATGATTTTACCGATGGCGCCATTCTTTAAGATTTGGATCCTTGTAGTTCCGTTTACTAAATCTGGCATGACAGACCTCCGTTAATCGTTCTGGTAGGCAACACTGATTGCCTTGGTATGCTGAGAGTCAAGGCCGATCAGGAATTTCAGTTCCCCGGTGAAAGTTTGACGTTTCAGCGCCGCATCCAAATAAGTCAGCTCTTCAGGAGCAACCGTCAAGGTGAGTTCGACCTTTTGCTTGCTAGGAACGAGCACTTTGCTGAAAGCGACTAACCGCTGAACTGGCTGGACCGTGGTCGCAACAGGTTGATGTAAATAACATTGAACCACCGTCTTCCCTGCAAGTGCAGCCGTATTCTCAAGTTCGACCTTCAACTGAATCGATCGCCCTTGTTGGGTCGCGCTGATCGGTTGGGCCTTGATCTCAGCATAACTCAAGCCAAACCCAAAAGGATACAAGGGACTGTTGGCTTCATCAATGTACTTCGATAAATACTTGTTTTCACGGTCATTTTCCGTATGGCTAAGTGGGCGGCCGGTATTGAATTGGTTATAGTAGATCGGCACTTGCCCAACCGAGCGTGGGAAGGTCATCGGTAACTTGCCACTAGGATTGACCGCACCGCTGAGAATATTCGTCAATGCAGCCGCGCCCCGACTACCTGGGAACCAGGCCAAAACAACCGCTGCAGATAAGTCATCAACGAGCGTCAAATCCAAAGGACGTCCTGTGACCACCACGCTAATGATCGGTTTGCCTAATTTCGCCAATGCTTGCAGTAAGGTCAATTGTTCTTGTGGCAAGCGAATATCCGTCATACTGGTGGCCTCACCACTTTCTGAACTAGGCAGACCGAGCACCGCAATGATTTTATCTGCCTGGCGGGCCGTACTCAGGGCTTGGTCAAACTCACGGTGATTGAGCTGATGATAAGCGCACCCCGATGCATAGCTCACTTGGGGGAATTTCTCGGCCATCGCCGTATAAATCGACGGGGTCTGATGCTGATCTCCTTGCCAAGACCAACTCCCCAACAGATCGCCAGTATTGGCGACTGGTCCGATCAAGGCCAATTTTTGGTCGCGGGCCAATGGTAAGATCGCCCGCTCGTTCTTCAATAAAACAATACTTTCTTCGGCTACTTGTTGCGCGGCGTTCAGATTCTGGACCGACTTCAACTCGGCCTGTTCACGCTCGGGCGTCACTTGTCGATAGGGATCGGTGAATAAGCCCAAGCTCTCCTTTAATTCCAAGATCCGCGCCGTTGACTCATCGATCAACTGACGTGTTGACTCATCAAGGTTAGCCGCCTTTTGCAAGTATTTGGCATAGGCGAAGCTCATCATATCAATATCCACACCAGCAGCCAATGCCTGATCAGCCGCGGCTTGTAAATTACCGGCAACGCCATGATTGATCAACTCACCGATCGCATCCCAGTCCGAGATCACAACCCCTTTGAAGGCCAATTCGTCCCGCAGAATATCACGGAACAAGTGTTGGTTCGCCGTAGCTGGCACCCCGAAAAGCGTATTGAACGATGTCATGACTAACTTAGCTTGCGCCGCGATCGCCGCGGAATAAGCTGGTAAATATTGTTCACGGAACCGCCATTCGGACAGATCTACCGTGTTGTATTCTCGACCTGCCTCAGGAGCGCCATAAGCAGCAAAATGCTTAACACAGGCAGCGATGTGCTCAACGTCAAGATCACCTTGGAACCCGTCAACACTCGCCTTTGCCAACACACTATTCAAATACGGATCTTCACCGGTTGACTCCATCACTCGACCCCAGCGTGGATCCCTAACCAAATCGACCATCGGCGCAAAAGTCACGTGCAGCCCACTGACTGCGGATTCACGTGCCGCCACTTCGGAAGCCAGCTTGACTGCTTCGGGATCAAAACTCGCGGCCATCCCTAATGGAATTGGAAAGATCGTTTGAAACCCATGAACGATATCCGCCATGAACAATAGCGGAATCTTCAAACGACTTTTCGCCAAATAGTCGGCCTGGATCTGATGAACTCGCTCCGCCCCGGAAATGCCTAAAACAGAACCAGCTGTATAAACAGTTGCCAACGTCAGATCATGTTCACGCATCGGTCCCGTGATCACCGCCTGGCTTCCCTCAAAGAAATCGGCACTTAATTGCAATAATTGCCCGATTTTCTCTTCCGTGGTCATCTCTTGCAGCAACTTTGAAACACGTTCACTTGTCATATTTACTAGCTTCCTCTCTTTAATTGACGCTATTATCGTAGAAACGTTTCTTAGGTCACAATCGATCATTATTTCTTCGTTTCAAAAAGCATTTATCAGCCAATACCGCCTATATTCCAACTGATTACCCCAACGACCCCTGATTAGGGGGTGGTTAAGATTTTGCTTTCGAAACGTTTCGACAATCATTGTATAGCGTTTTCATCTGTAAATCAAGCATTATTTTTATTCCGGCTGCCAATTTGATTTTGCCCCGGACAAAAAAAGCCCAGGCAACTTGCCTGGGCTTTTCAGAACCTTGCTTCATTTAGTTTTGGGCCGACTCGGCGCCTAAATACTCCTCCAGCGACAGTCCTTGCGCCTTGATCTGTTGCGCGGCGGCGACGCCCACATAACGAACATGCCACGGTTCATAGGTGTAGCCCGTCAATCCTTCCTTTCCTTGTGGGAAACGAATGATGAAGCCATAGGTGGCGCAGTTTTGGGCCAACCAACGACCGGCGGCGGTTTTGCCGTAGCTCGCTTCAAGATCAGTCGTGCCAATGTCAAAAGCCAATCCCGTTTGATGCTCGGAAAAGCCCGGACGCGCAGAGTATTGGTCGGCAGCGGCAATGCCATCCGTCGCAACATAATCACGATATAACTTGACCTGATAACCGTAAGAACGATAACCGGAGATGCGCGGCATGGCGTGACCCGCCGCTCGGGCCGCCTGCTGCAACTTCCACAGCGCCGCATTCGCCGTGGGATTACTGCCGCCAAACCGCTGCCCGATCCCATTCAACTTATTGACGAGCAACACGCCCTTCAAATAAGTCGGACGCCCAATGCGCCCCTGACCATCAAGATTAGTGATCCAGCCATACTGGTGCGCGATCCACTGATTTCCCCCGAGATTATAGAAGGTTTGCCCATTGATTTGCGCCGTCCCCAAACTACGCCAACGCGTGCCATGGCGCAGCCGCCGTCCAGTTCCCACCAGCTGACCTGTTGCCGTCAAGCGCCACAGATTAACACCGTAACCGGGAACGTAATGAATCTGGATCAGGCGCCGATCCCGCTTTAATTGGGGTTGCTGCGGCCGCAAGTATTTCGCTTCGACCCATTGAGTCCCACCAAGATTGGCGTAACGCGTTTCCTGAATTGTCGTGTGACCAAAGACTTGCCAAGTCGTCCCCGCGGCCAAGTGCCGACCGCTAAAAACCAACTGCCCCTTTTGTTCCGTATACACATTGAGACCCGCGCTCGAATGATCGACCACCGTCTCAACCGAGCGCGCCGGTTGCAGCACCAGCGCCGCTTGAACGGACCTCGACTGGACCTGATCGACCGCGATACTCCCACCAAAAAGACCGGCAAGAACGCCTGCCAGTACCCATTTTCTAACATTTTTCACTTGTAACGCCGACTCCTTTCCCTTACTGGGACCATATTCACGCTTGCCTCATCTTCCCAAATAAGCTGTTTTACCCTGACTGATTTCCTGACCAAGTGGCTGGCGCAAGCCGCCTGCCGCTGGATCATTGTGTCCCGCTACTGCCATGATTCTGCGATGCTACGACTAGGCTACCGCCGCTTTGTGCCCGATCGCCATTTTCAGAAACAGTGGCGCCAACAAGGTCGTCAGAATAATCGCCGCGATCACCGCGGAATAATGGGCGGTGGACATGAGGTGGTTGGTCAAGCCGATCTGGGCGATGATCAGCGCCATTTCCCCGCGCGAAACCATCCCCGAACCGACGATCAGCGCGCTGTTCCAGTCGAAGCCCAACAATTTCACGGCGCCCCCGCAACCGATCAGCTTAGTGACGATTGCCACCACAGTCAGCACCAGAATGAAGCCGATCTGCGGAACGAAGCTGTCGAAAGTCATACTCAAGCCAATATTAACGAAAAAGATCGGCATGAACAGACTGTTGCCCAAGGTGTCAACGGAACGACTGATTTCCTCGCGAAAGTCGGTGCGACTGACCGCCACCCCGGCAAAAAAAGCGCCGACCACATCGCTCAAGCCCACAACTTCCGCTAGATAGGCCAAACCAAAGGCGATGATCAGTGAAACCACGGTACTGGCGTATTGGATCTGTAACCGCCGCGCCACGCTGAAGACGATCGGCGTGACCCATTTGATCACCACGAAGATCCCAACGAAATAACCGATCTGCAAGGCGAAATGCCCCAGCATCGCCGGCGTCGACATTTTCTCCTCGCCGAGAAATGACATCATCAAGCTTAAAATAATCACCGCTAAAATATCGTCAACCACCGCCGCGCCTAAGATCGTGCTGGCCTCGCGATTCTTGGTGAAGTTCAGCTCCTGCATCACCACCACCGAGATCGACACCGACGTCGCCGCGAACACCACCCCCAGAAACAGGGCATGCTGGCTGGACATGCCAAATAATTGCGCTAAGGGCCAGATCGTTACGATCGGCAAAACCGCGCCCAAAATAGCGGCCAACATGCTGGGCTTGAAGTATTTCCGCAACAAGACGAGATCACTTTCGCATCCCGCCGCAAACATCAGCAAAATCACGCCGATCTCGGCCATTTGATGGAGAAAGTTGGTCGGTTTGACCCAACTCAAAACGGCCGGGCCGACCAAGACTCCGGCGATCAACTCGCCTAGTACGGCGGGAATGCCGATTCGATTGCACAAATAGCCTACCAATAATGTTGTTACCAAAATAATCGTGATCTGTCCTAGAAATTCCACAACCTAGCCCCTTTTTCTCGCTGTTCCCACTGTCTTCTACCCTTGATTATAGCAAAAATCACCGTCTTTTGCTGGGATTGCTGGTGCTGGTTGAAAGTAGATTGTGCGCAGCCTGCGCTGCGCGTGACGAAGTGAGCTCGCTACACTGACTGGCAAAAGTAGCTTGGCCGCGGCTTGCGCTGCGAAATTCGGGGTGAGCTCGCTGTGGGCGTCACTTTGAGCTTTTCGGAAGGGCGCCGAAAATCTCAAAGCTGAGCCTTATTCTAAGCGGCAAAGCCGCTAAGAATAACGACACGGCGATCTCACCCCGAATTTCTCCGCTCCAGCCGCTCAACGTTATAACAGTCGCTTGAGCACTCACGGCAGTTAACAAGATATGGTCAATTGATGAGGGGCCACGCACTTGACGACCGTGGTTAGTGGTCACCAGCTTTAAATTGGTAACCCCAGTGCAGCCTGTCTGATGAACTAGGACTTGATCTTGATGAATCAGCTGAGTCGGTCGGTTTCCACCCGTGGAGTGTTCATCGAGCGGTTAAAGATGTTCAATCGATGTAAACTGTACCAACCTTCTAATCTGAATCAGTTGGCATTGCCGTACCACCCAAAAAATGGGCAATTGGTTTGACCTCTAGCTTGCAAAAGCGCTTCGTCAGATACACAACTTCGATTGCAGGTAGGCTCAATTCTGCCTAGCAACCGGCTGGGACTGCGCGGCTCAGTGGTGAAATTGTCCTTGGCGGCTTTGCCGCTTAGGACAAGGCCTGATTTTGAGACAAGCCGCGCTTTTTGCGGATTGGCTCAAAACAGTGCCCACCACGTTCCAGTCCGCAACAGCAGTCCCAGCCGGTTGCGCTCACGCCCGCAATTAAGCATAGGTTCAATAACAACGCATAAGCTTCTGGAATCAGTTGGCATTGCCGTACCATCACCAAAAGGGCAATTGTTTGACCACCACACTTGCAAAAGCGCTTCGTCAAATCCTTCGCCATGATTGCAGATAGGCTCAATTCTGCCTAGCAACCGCCTCAGGACGTGTGGCTCAGCGGTGAAATTGTCCTTGGCGGCTTTGTCGCTTAGGACAAGGCTCGATTTGAAGACAAGCCGCTGGGCTTGCGGATTGGCTTCAAACGATGCCCACCGCGTTCCAGCCACGACAAACGTCCTGAGGCGGTTGCGTCCCCATCCAAACCCCACCACACCTGCAATCAAGCGCCTAATTACCAACCCAAGGCCATTTGGTCGTATAATGAAAACGGAAACATTGTTATCGCAAGTTTTTTGCACTCAGGGGGGAAACATATCATGGAACTGATTCAACAAACATTGACCACACCACTGTCGGACACAGCCACGCTGACCGGCTACGTGCTGGACAATTCACCGGAGATCGATCCGCAACGACAACGGCCCGCGGTGATCATCTGTCCTGGTGGTGGTTACGAATTTCTATCCGATCGGGAGGCGGAGCCGGTGGCGATTCATTTCGCGGCCGCTGGTGTTCAGGCGTTTATTTTGCGGTATTCGGTGGCGCCGGCGCGTTTTCCGGTGGCCTTATTGGAAATGGCGCAAGCGCTGGCGACGGTGCGGGCCAACGCCGCGGCTTGGCACGTTGATCCCCAGCGGATCATCGCCGCTGGGTTCTCGGCGGGAGCTCATGTCGCCGCTAGTTTAGGCGTTTATTGGGATCAGAAGCTATTGCCGACTTTGGCTTCACGGCGGCGCAGATTCAACCTAATGGCCTACTGCTGTCCTATCCCGTGATCACGGCTGGCAAATATTGCCACGAAGGCTCGATCGCGGCGTTGTTGGGCGAGCGCAAACATGAAACGGAAGCGCGGGCGGAAGTCTCGCTGGAACATCACGTCAGCGCCGCTACGCCGAAAACATTCTTGTGGTCCACGTTTACCGACGATGTGGTCCCGATGGAAAACGCCTTGTTGTTCGCGAAAAGTTTGCGGGCCAACCAAGTTCCTTTTGAATTACACATTTTCCCAGAAGGTCACCACGGCTTGAGTTTGGCCACGGCGGAAACGGCCAGTTCCCACCGCGACACCAGCGTTCAGCCGGAAGTCACCGTCTGGCCCGACCTCTTCATGACGTGGCTGCACCACCAGCTGCCGGCCGGCACGACATCCGCGGCCAAAGCACCAACAGATCAAAATTAAATCTGATATTAGCGCACCGACTAGTTAAAAGTCCTCTAATTTTCATCCATTTTCAATTGGATTGGAAAATTGGGGGACTTTTTTTCACGGTTGATTCATTTGTTTGTCTTCTAACATCTTATGATTTCAAGAAACAAGCGATTTTTGTTAGGAAAATGATAGGACAGCCTTCTAAACCTGTCATTTTCGGCACGTCAGCTCAGCAAGAAAACAGCGGTTTAGGTCACGCGCCAGCAAGGCAAGCGCCCTAGACACCGCTTTTGCGCCTCCTAGTCGGCCATCGCACCAGTGACGATCCAGACTTTTTTGCCAAAAAAGTTCCGCAACGCAGCGGCGATATGCTATGGTGAAATCAGTAAAAAACGCTTGCTTGATCAAGCGCTTTTGGTAAAGGAGCGATCAGAAATGGCGCGGGGACAACGAGAATTGCATTTAATGGGGACGGTGATCACCTTGGATATTCAGGTGGACGCCGATCCTGAGCCGATTCTGGCGGAGTGCGCCACTTTGTTGCAGGTGGCGGAGCATCGCTTTAGCGCTAACGCCGCCGATTCGGAGTTGATGGCGGTCAACCACGCCGCTGGTCGGCATCCGGTCAAGGTCCACCCCCAATTGTTCGCGCTGATCGAACTTGGCAAAACGCACAGTTGCGCGCCGGCCAGTCATTTGAATATCGCCATTGATCCGCTGGTGCAAACTTGGCGGATCGGCTTTAGTGACGCCCGGGTGCCCAGCGCCGCCGAGATCGCCGCCTGTTTGCCGTTGATCGATCCGCGCCAGATCCAGCTGAATCCCGCGACGCAGGAAGTTTACTTACCTCAAGTGGGGATGGCCCTTGATTTAGGCGCGCTGGCCAAGGGCTACAGCGCCGATTTGGTGATCGCCCACCTCCAAGCGCGCCACGTCCAGTCCGCCTTGGTCAACTTAGGCGGCAACCTGGTCACTTGGGGTCCCGCTTTGGCCCACGCCGACCATTTGTGGCGAATTGGCATTCAAGATCCCCGCAGCCCCCGCGGCGATTACCTGACCGCGTTGAAATTACCAGCGGGTTCGGTGGTGACTTCAGGCATTTATGAGCGCCACTTGGAGCGCGACGGTCACAGTTATCATCATATTTTCGACTCGCGCACCGGCTATCCCTTGGTCACCGACCTGGCCAGCCTGACGATTTTTTCTGAAAAATCGGTTACGGGCGAGATTTGGACCTCCCGCTTATTCGGTCATGACGCCAACGAGATCCTCGCCCAGATCGCCGCCGAACCGCGGATCGAAGGGATTCTGGTCTTTCGAGATGGTCATTGGCAAGCCTCCGCCGGTTTACAGGGACATTTTCTCTAAAAAAGGTTGTGCACGACTGAGACAGATATGTTAAACTATACGCATGAAAGCGGTCACACTGCGTTCAAACTGAAAAGAAGGGACGTTTTTGAATGGATAAGTTTATTGGTTTAGTGGGGACCAACTCCAGCCACTCCACGAATCGTCAACTGTTACAATTTATGCAAAAGCATTTCGCCGATCAGGCCACGATCGAGCTGGTCGAAATCAAAGGATTGCCTATATTCAACAAGCCCGATCCTGATCACAAGCAGATCCCAGCGGCAGCCCAAGTCATCGTTGACAAGATCAACGCGGCCGATGGCGTGATCATCAGCACCCCAGAATATGACCATTCGGTACCGGCAGCCTTGATGAACGCGCTCCAATGGCTATCTTACGGCGTGCACCCATTCGTCGACAAACCGGTGATGATCACCGGCGCTTCTTACGGCGCGCTAGGTTCTTCCCGCGCCCAAGCCCATTTGCGCCAGATCCTCGACTCGCCAGAACTGAAGGCGCGGATCATGCCGAGTTCCGAGTTCTTGCTGGGTCACTCGCTAGCTGGTTTCTCGCCAGATGGTGAGCTCCTGGATCGCGAGCAATGTAACCAATTGGAAGGCCTTTTCAAGGACTTTTTGACTTTTGTGAAAATCACCAAGCAACTGAACCACGCCCATGAAAGCAACGCCAAAGAAGCAGCAAATTTTTCTTGGGAAGATAAATAGAGTGCGGAGCGCAACGGGTTGACTTCGAGCATTAGCCTAGCGGTGGCTTTGGAAGCGTCCTTTGCTTCCGGAGACATCGCGTAGCTAAGCGGAAAAGTCAGTTGCGCGCAGCACGTTTCAAACTAGAGTGCGGAGCGCAACGGGTTGACTTCGAGCATTAGTCTAGCTAAGCGGAAAGTACTGGGGTTGCGAACACATTTATAAGGAGCGAAAAAAGATGAAAATAGTTGGTATTGTTGGTTCAAGCGCTGATTTTTCCTATAATCGGCTGTTATTGCAATTTATCGGTCGCCACTTTGGCGCGGATTTCGACTTCAACTTAGCCGAAATCAAAGATCTGCCCATGTTCAATCAGGATGACGACCAAACCAATAGCGCGCCCGTCCAAGAATTGGTCCAAGTGATCGAGGAAGCGGACGGTGTTATCATCGCCACACCTGAGCACAATCACACGATCAACGCCAGTCTGAAAAGCGCGCTGGAATGGCTTTCCTACAAGATCCATCCCCTGGACGGCAAGCCGGTGATGATCATTGGCGCCTCTTATTTCACCCAAGGTTCATCCCGCGCGCAACTGCATTTGCGTCAGATTTTGGACGCGCCTGGCGTTAACGCCTTGGCTTTCCCTGGCAACGAATTTCTGCTCGGAAATGTCAAAGAAGCCTTCGACGATCATGGCGATTTGAAAGATCCGAAAACAATTTCATTCTTGGGCACCTGCTTACAAAAGTTTCAACGCTTCATTAAAATGACCGAATTTTTGAATCAACCAGAGGCTGAAGTGTTGCCACCAGAGGACTTGAAGGCCACCGGCACGATCGACACAACCATTCAAGGCGTCGATAAATCCGCGCCGGATTGGGTCGAACAAGCTTCCGAAGTTGCCCACGCCGTTGATGGCAAGACTTATGTTCGCTTGAATCGGGGGATCTTGACCGTCGACCAACTGAATTATTTCCTGGCCTCAATGCCCATGGAACTCACTTTCGCCGACAGCAACAACCAATTCCTCTACTACAATCAACAACCGGATACCGGCGAGAAAATGTTGGCCAGCCGCAACCCCACTCAACCTGGTAATCCCTTGATCAATTGCCACCCAGAACGAGCGCGGAAAAACGTGGAATGGGTCATCCAGCAACTGCGCCACGGCAAACAAGACGTGATTCGAATGCACGTGCCCACCCACGGACCGGACAAGTTCGTCGTCCACAATTATCAAGCGCTACATGATGAAACCGGCGCCTACAAAGGGCTCAACGAATACGTTCTGGACATTCAACCAATCATCGACTGGTATTTGCAACAAACTGGCCAGAAACTCGTTGGCGATGTGGACGCGGTCAGTGGCGCCTCGGAGAAATCCGGCCCAACTAAACCAGCAGTCGACGGCGTTTCCGGCGCCTCGGAAAAGGCTGCCACGCCTGCCAAGCCGGCAGTTGATGGTGTTTCGGGCGCTTCGGAAAAGCACTGAGTTATATTGCGCTCCTGATTGCTGATGTAGGTGGGTGTTGCGGATCTGCTGGGTTTGGTGGTGACGCAACCGCCTCAGGACGTTTGTCGTGGCTGGAACGCAGTGGGCATCGTTTGAAGCCAATCCGCAAGCCCAGCGGCTTGTCTTCAAATCGAGCCTTATTCTAATTGATAAATCGCTAAGAATAATCTCACCGCTGAGCCACACGTCCTGAGGCGGTTGCTAGGCAGAATTGAGCCTATCTGCAATCAAAGTTGGATATCTGAAAAAGTGTTTTTGCAAGTGTGGTGGTCAAAACCCATCACACTTTTTTTGTGGTACGGCAATGCCAACGGATTTGAACTAGTTGGTTGGTACAGGTTGCGTTGGTCGAACATCTTTACCAGTTCCCTGAATAATCTTTGAGTGAAATCGATCGATTCAGCTGATTCATCAAGATCATGTCCTAGTTCATCAGACAGACTATACTGGTGTCACCAATTTAAAGATTTTGACCACTAACCACGACCGTCAATTTCGTGGATCCCCCTCAATTGGCCATAGCTTGCCAATTGGCGTGAGTGCTCAAACGGCTGTTATAACGTTGAGCGGCTGGAGCGGAGAAATTCGGGGTGAGATCGCCGTGTCGTTATTCTTAGCGGCTTTGCCGCTTAGAATAAGGCTCAGCTTTGAGATTCGCGGGCTTTGCGAAGCTCAAAGTGACGCCCACAGCGAGCTCACCCCGAATTTCGCAGCGCAAGCTGCGGGCATCATCTTATACTTTCAAAAAAAGCGATGGAAAACCGACATTATTATGCCAGTTCGCCATCGCTTTTACTTATCTGCCAGTGTGAAACTCATTAGTCGATCTTGATTTGGTGATCGCTACTGATTTCTTTGTTTTCCTTAGGCAAGGTAATCTTCAAAACACCATTTTCATAGTGACCTGAGATCGCGTCCGCCTTGATCTTAGGCAAGCGATATTGCCGTGAGAAACTGCCGTAACTCCGCTCGCTCATCAAGGTGTTGCCATCTTTGTCGGCGTCATCCGTGAAACTGTCCTTCTTGCCGCTGATCGTCAAAATATCGTTGTCATAACGCACTTCGATATCTTTCTTATCCAAACCAGGAAGATCAACAGTCACTTGATAATCATGCTTGGTTTCCTTGATATCCGTCTTTAAATCGTTCGGTTCGGACATGCCATAGAACGCACGCCCGAGATTGTTAAAGAAACGGTCATCATTAAACCAATCATTGAAACCTCCAAATAAATCATTACGACGGTTATTCATTAAGTCATTTGCCATAATTCTTTACTTCCTTTCTTCAACCTTCAAAACCCATTATAATCACTTTTTGGTTGGTTTCAAGAATTTAGCACTCTGAATATCTGAGTGCTAAAAAGTAAGTGGGAATACCCCTGTCTAGGCATTCCCACTTACTTAGTAGGTCATTCATTTGGTGTGACTGTTACTGGCGGCTGGCCCGTGGCTGAGTGACGCGCCGGAGCTCAACGTTCGTCCGCGTTGAATTTCTCTAAAACTTCCGAGCGTTTCTCACTGGGGATCTGGGTCAGGTATTGGTCGCCACCGTTCCAAATGCCACCGCGAGCTTCGGCGGCGTCCATCACCAATACAAACGCGCTGGGGTCGATCTCATGAACCAGACCAAGGAGTTGGTGGTAATCGGGATTTTCCACGATGACCATTAACATTTCTTTGTCGTGCCCGGTGTAGCCGCCCGTCACGTTGAAAATCGTGAGCGCCTTCCCCAGCAAACCCAGCTTGCCTTTGATCTTATTCAGATCCGCATCGCTCATAATGTAAATGACTTTCTTGCGATCGAAGCCTGTTTCAATGAAATTCATCACGATCGTGGTCAGGATCTGCGACGTGACCGCCAGGACCATCACTTCGAAGCCGGCGACGAACACGTTCAGCAGGCAGATCACCCCGTCGATCAGCAGTAAGGAGGTGGATGTTTTCAGCCCCCAATATTTCTTGATGATCAGTGGTGGCACTGTGGTTCCGCCACTGGAAGCGTCGATTTGGTAGAGCATTGAGATGCCCACCGCGAAAATCGACGCGCCCACGATCACGGTCAAGAGTGGGTCTTTGATCAATTTGATCTGCGGGGTCAACGCCAAACAAACAGGCAAAATGAAACTGCCCAGGGCGATTTTCAAAACGGTTTGCTTGCTTAAGAAAATCCACGCCAGGATCAACATGAAAATATTGATGATCAAAACAACCAATGACAGATTGAATCCAAAGGCCGCTTCCAGCAGGATCCCGATCCCGGTGGCGCCGCCAGAAGCGATATTGTGGGGCGCGTAGAACATATTGATACTGATGGCAATGATTTCCAAAGCTACCAGCATGACTAAGAATTGCGCCCACTTCGAACGAACAAATCTTGACATCAAAGCACTTCCTTTTCTGAAAATTTATCTAGTCCGCCCTCAGCGTTTCGCCGATTCGGACCTAAGAGTCTGCCTGACCCGACTGACCCCGCCAAAATCAAGTGGCGAACTTCAATCGGTGGCAGTTATGTTTCAATAATTATAACACAGCCAGCGGGATTCGCCCGCTTTCAACCGATTCACACCACCGGGGCTGGTCGTTTTTCTGGCGCGTAGCCCAGCGGCGAACCGTTGGCGAGTTGACTGGGGCCGAAAAATCCAAGCCATTGCCCCAACAGTTTGCCAGATCTGTGTCACTTTCCAAAAGTAAGTTTTAGCTTGACACAGGTGGCTTTCAGAATCTTTTTGATATTTACTGCGCCGTTTTCGTCATTTTTATTCAATCTTTTCATTGATTCTTTCACCATAAATAAGTTACAATGAAAAAATCTGAAAATCATAAAGGGGCGAGTAAGTAAATGAATCTTCTCATTGGACTGATCCCAGCAATTGGTTGGGGCATCATGCCGTTGATTGCGACCAAGGCTGGCGGCGACCATATCAATCAAATCATGGGCACGACCTACGCGACTTTGATCACCGCGATTGTGATCTACGTGATCAGTCAACCACAGATCTCTTGGCAACTGCTCTTGATGGGCATGCTGTCAGGCGCTTGCTGGGCGACCGGCCAAATGTTGCAATACCAGCTGTTCCAGAAGATGACGGTGTCCAAAGCCATGCCGATTTCCACTGGCTTGCAGATTATCGGCACCGCTTTGATCGGCGTGTTGGTCTTCGGCGAATGGGCGGCGACTTCCATGAAAATCATTGGCACATTGGCGATCATTGGCATTATTTTCGGGATGTATTTCACCACGATCCGTTCCAAAAGCCAAGCTGGGACTGAGAAGCGTTACAGCACCGCCTCGTTGATCATCACTTTCATCGTTTCCACCATGGGCTACCTTGGTTACAATATTTTCCCACAATTGGTGGGCGCGGATCCTTGGGCTGGTTTCTTGCCGCAGGGAATCGGGATGGCCTTAATGGCGACGATCTTCGCCTTGTACCGAACTCACCGCACGCCAACCGCCAAGAATTACTTCACTGAAGGCGCGACTTGGCGCAACCTGGCGTCTGGCTTCTTCTTCGCCTTGGCCGCGCTCTTCTATATCGTCTCCGCGCGCCGCAATGGTGTCGCCACCGGTTTCGCTTTAACGCAAATGAGTGTGGTCATCTCGACGATCGGCGGGATTCTCTTCCTCCACGAGCACAAAACCAAGAAAGAGTTGACTTTCACCCTGATTGGTCTAGCACTGGTCATGGTTGGGGGCATCACCATCGGAATCATGTAAATCTTCTGAAAAGATAAGCATTGTTTTCGCAAAAAACAGTCACCCCAGCTGGCGCTAATTCTGGTTCCAACCCAAATAAGCAGCCACTCCAGCCTATTAACGGCTAATAAAAAACGTGTTTCCCACCAATGTGTGGTGAAACACGTTTTTTGAGCTGTCCAATTAGTGGCGCGACGCCCGGCCCGGTCTGAGACCAAACTTGCTGGCGCCGCTACCGCCGGCGCTGACCGCGTGGCCGAGCTTGGTTAGTTCTGACCGGAAGCGGCGGCCTCATCGCTGGTTTGGTTGTCGAGACGCGCTTGGAGTTGGTCCAGTTGCGCCAACATGATATGGTTGCGATTGATTCGGGCAAAGGCGCGGGAATCGTGAATATGCTCGATGATCTCCGCCGGATCCGCCTTCAACGCCAGCCCATTCAAGGCCAGCTGATACTCGACTTTCGCCACGTAATAAGTCACATGGTTATTCGCGCAGATCGTCAGGGCATAGTTGAGCAACTCGTTGCCGATCTCGTAATTATGGCCACTTTGGCTGTAGAAACGGCCCGTGTTGTAAACGATATTCAGCACCCGCCAAACATCTTTGGTGGTTTCGATCGTACATTGATAGATTTGGTCGAACACCTTATTGAAGTAGAACTCGGCCTTATCCAGCTGGTCGTGCCGCGCGTAGGCGATCCCGCAGCCAGTGTACGCCAACAAGTTATAAATCAGCGGCGCTTGACTTTTCGCCATTAAAATCTGATTGAAATCGAAAATCGAATCGGTGATCGGGTGATCCAACAAAGTTGACAAATATCCGCGCAGATAGAGATACCGCCAACGTTGGCGCTCGTCAGTCAGATCGGAGCCGTTGATCTTCTCGAGCAGCGCTTGGGCTTCGCGATATTCACTGGTCACCAGCTTGAATTCGGTCGCGTCCAATTGTTGGTTGAGTTGACTTTCAGGCACGCCGAACTTCGGAAACAAATCATCCAAGCTCAGATGTAACCGCCGACACAATTGAATCAATATTTTGATCGTGGGCACTTGGCCATTACTTTCCAAGCGGCTCAACGTCGCCTGGGTGCAAACGCCGTCGCAAAGCTCTTGTTGAGAGAATCCCATCGCTTTACGGGTCGCAATAAATTTATCGATATTCATCTTATCACGTTCCTAATTTTTAAAACGTGTTCTCCGACCCAGCTCCCTGTGCTTAGCTAGGCTAATGCTCCGGAGCTACCCAGATCGGCTCACGCTCTCTTTGTAAACGTGTTGCGCGCAACTGACTGCTGTGCTTAGCTACGCTCTTGTTCCGGAAGCCAAGTTCAGCTTCCAAAACAAGAGTTAGGCTAATGCTCGCAGTCAACCCGTTGCGCTCCGCACTCTCTTCATTATCATCATTATAGCATATACATTTCTTATATAAAGGCAAGACAGTGATTATTCTGGCGGATCTTTGGCAATGACGATGGTAAACAGACGCAAATAGGATCTCCGGCCAATACCCGGAACTAATGAAAACGCTTATTAGTTATAGTTTACCTCATTTTTAGAAAAAAATGTTGAAAATTATCAACTTACTAAAAATAATCTTTCCATCAGTTTTGTCCAGGCCATTAACGACCTGAATCTCCTAGTAAGCTGAACATTTTGCTCCATTTTCGAAGGGTGAGCAGATTGCCCCCAGCCCGACCTGGGGTGAGTCAGCACAAATAATTGTGACCACTAACCATGGCCGTCACCTGCGCGGCTCCAAATCAACCGGACACAGCTTGCCAGTCGGCGGGAGTGCTTAAATGAATAAAATACCGTGAGCAGGTGGAGTGGAGCGAATCGGGGTGAGATCGCCGTGTCGTTATTCTTAGCGGCTGTGCCGCTTAGAATAAGGCTCAGCTTTGAGATTCGCGCGGGTTTCGCAAAGCTCAAAGTGACGCCCGCCGCGTTCCACCACCCCCAGCCCGACCTGGAGCCCCTCCATATCCGTTGACCACCAACGCCCCGCGCAACGCAAGCTGCGGCCAAACTATTTTTATCAGCATCATTGGCCAGAAAAAACAAAGCAGCTTCCCCTTGACAGCGCCGCGAATAACAGGTATGATAGCAACTAAGTTAATATGCCGCAAAGCAAATAGAGGTCGCATGAATCACCAACCTCGGGGAGTGTCCAAACACGTTGAACCGAGCTTAAGGAGGATTGCCGAAATCTGATTCCCGTTTGGCCGCGAATCAGGTTGGGCCAACAGTTAAGAGCTGTTGGACTGTCTCGAACTTCAGCGTTTTCGTTGAAGCTTGAGGAGCGCTATGATTTTGGGATGATTCGCCGGGCAACCGCGAGTGGTCATTCAGGGATAAATTATGGTCAAGACCTTTATTGAATTTGATTTCAGTAAAGGTCTTTTTGTTGGCTCTTAATCAAAAGAGTGCGGAGCGCAACGGGTTGACTTTGAGCATTAGCCTAGCAAGGATTTTGGAAGCCGCACTTCGCTTCCGGAAGCCTTGCGTAGCTAAGCGGAAAAGTCAGTTGCGCGCAGCACGTCAAAGAGTGCGGAGCGCAACGGGTTGCTTTTGAGCACGACTAGCGATTTGTTGCAGATTGGCGCAGACAATCTGTGACAAATCGCGTATCGGCGCAGAAAGCAGTTGCGCGCAGCACATTTATGTGGAGGAGTTCATCATGAAACATTTGCGTCAAGGGTTGATCATTTTAGGTTTGATTTTAGTCGGTTGGTTGGCTTTACCTGCCAACGCCAGTCAGGCCGCTAGTAATTCAGATACGTTCAAGGTCGGGATGGAGGCGGGTTATCCGCCGTTCAACTGGACTCAGACGGACGCCAGCAACGGCGCGGTCCAAATCGACGGTTCCTCAGCTTACGCCGGCGGTTACGATGTGCAAATGGCCAAGAAGGTCGCCCACGCCCTAGGCAAGAAATTAGTCGTGGTCAAGACCAGTTGGGACGGATTAGCGCCCGCCCTGACCTCCGGCAAAATCGACGCGATCATCGCCGGCATGTCGCCCACAGCGGAACGGCGCAAGACGATCGACTTTTCCGACACGTATTACGCTTCACAATTGGTGATCGTGGTGCGCAAGGACAGCAAATACGCTCAGGCCACCAAACTCAGCGACTTCAGCGGCGCCAAATTGACCGGGCAGTTGAACACCTACCATTACACCGCCTTGAGCCAGATCAAAGGGGCGATCAAAGAGCCGGCGATGAAGGATTTTCCGGCGATGCGGGTAGCTTTGGAATCCGGCACCATCGACGGTTATATTTCCGAGAAACCAGAAGGCATCAGCGTCACCGGCGCCAATCCCAATATGACCATGGTCGAGTTCAAAGGCGCCCAAGGCTTCAAAACCAAGCCCGAAGACACAGACCTCGCCATTGGCCTGCGGAAAAACGATCCGGACAAACTCAAGATCAACGCCGCGTTGGCCCAGATCTCGCAAAAAGAACGCAACCAATTGATGACCGCCGCTGTGGCGCAACAACCACAGGCCAAATCTCAAGGCAATTGGGTCGTTAGTTTACTGAAACAATATGGCGGCATGTTGGCCAGTGGGACGGGGATCACCTTACTGATCTCCCTAGTCGGCACCATTGTCGGCTTCGTGATCGGCTTGTTAGTTGGGATCGTGCGCACGATCCCCCGGGGCGGTTCCGCTTGGCGCCGCGGTCTACTGCGTTTCGTTGACTGGCTCTTATCCGTTTATATCGAAGTTTTCCGCGGCACGCCAATGATCGTGCAGGCCGCCGTCGTTTATTACGGCGCCGCGCAAGCGTTTGGCTGGAATATGAATCGGTTGGCCGCCGCTTTGGTGATCGTTTCCGTCAACACCGGCGCTTACTTGGCCGAGATCATGCGCGGTGGCATCATCGCCGTCGATTCCGGTCAGTTCGAAGCCGCCCACGCGCTGGGCATGACCCATTTGCAGACCATGAACAAAATTATTTTGCCCCAAGCGATCCGCAATAGTCTGCCTGCGGTGACCAACGAATTCGTGATCAACATCAAGGATACTTCGGTGCTCAGCGTTATTTCCGTTTCCGAATTGTTCTTCCAAGGCTCGACCATCGCCGGCCAGAACTTCCAATTCTTCCACACCTACCTGATCATTTCCGCAATCTACTTGATCCTCACCTTCACGATCACCCGGATCCTGCGCTGGGTCGAACGGAAAATGGACGGCCCGCAAAACTACAATTTGATGGCCAATCAGAACCAAGTCACTAATCCCAAAACTAGCCTGACCAATTAGGAGGTTCCCCATGACAGACGAAATTCTAGCAGTTACCCACTTAGAGAAATCTTTCGGCGACCACCAAGTCCTGAAAGACATTAATTTACAGATTCGCCGCGGCGAAGTCGTCACGATCATTGGCTCCTCCGGCTCAGGCAAATCCACCTTGTTGCGCTGCATCAACTTGTTGGAGCAACCCACCCAAGGCGAGATCACCTTCCACGGCGAAAATATCCTAGCGCCGAAGTTTGACATCACCGCCTACCGCGCCAAGGTTGGCATGGTCTTTCAATCTTTCAACCTTTTCAACAACCTGAACGTTTTACAAAACTGCATGGTCGGGCAAACCACCGTTTTGAACCGCACCCCTGAAGCGGCCCGCGAAATGGCGCTGGCCCAACTGGAGAAAGTCGGCATGACCCCTTATGTCAACGCCAAACCGAGTCAACTTTCCGGCGGGCAAAAACAACGGATCGGGATCGCCCGCGCGGTCTCGATGAGTCCAGAAGTACTCCTGTTCGATGAACCAACTTCGGCGTTGGATCCGGAAATGGTCGATGATGTGCTCGATTCAATGCGGGCCCTGGCGCACACTGGCTTGACCATGGTTTTGGTCACGCATGAAATGGCTTTTGCTCGAGATATTTCTGATCACGTGGTCTTCATGGATCAAGGCGTCATCGCCGAGGAGGGCTCCGCCGAGGAGATCTTCACACGACCGCAAAAACCACGGACACAGACGTTCTTGAAACGGTACCTACAACGATAGAGTGCGAACCGACCCGGGTAGCTCCTGAGCATTAGCCTAGCAATTGTTTTGGAAGCCGCACTTCGCTTCCGGAACAATTGCGTAGCTAAGCGCAGGGAGCTGGGTCGGTGAGCACGTTTCAGAATGAGTAAAGTATGATGTCCGCAGCTTGCGCTGCGCGATTCGGGGTGAGCTCGCTGTGGGCGCTGTTTTAAGCCTCGCAAAAACCGCGAGTCTTAAAATCAGGCCTTGTCCTAAGTGGCATAGCCACTAAACGTGTTCGCTGACCTAGCTTCTTCCGCTTAGCTACGCAACTATTCCGGAGGCAAAGTCCAGCCTCCAAAATAGTTGCTAGGCTAGTGCTCAGAAGCTGCCCAGGTCAGCTCGCACTCTCAACCATTTCACGGCGATCTCACCCCGAATCGCTCCGCTCCAGCCGCTAAACGTTATAATAGTCGTTTGAGCACTCACGCCGGCTGGCAAGCTATGGCTAATTGATGGGGAACCACGCATTTGACGACCATGGCTTGTGAACCCTGACTGCTTGGGCGGGTGACACCGGGATAGATTACTTGAAGAACCAAAACGAGTCTGGATCCGGGTTTCGTGATTTTGCTACCCAAAATCCTAGCGCTCACCAAGCTACAACCGGAATACCTCACCGCTGTTCACCGGCGAAATCGCGTTATAACTGTGGCACGCTCCTTGCGTGGACGCCGTGCTGACGAAGCAGTGATCCCAAAAAGTAAAAAATAGTCTAAGGCACTGATCAAAATTATCGATCAACAAGTCTTAGACTTTTTTCTTTGTCCTATTCATCAAAGCCGCAGCCGAGACAACTCGCTGTGGCTATTTATTGGTCATCAATTGACCACGGCGGGGTAACATTAAAAAATAATAACAGAATATTAGAAATCTACTTGACCCCCCCAGATCCAGGACTAAAATTGACTTGTTTAGACACAAACTAACTGGATGATTTCTCTTTTGGTTGAATGGGTCGATTTGGGTTTCATTCGATTTTTCGAGCTCCAAGACAATAATCTATGGGAAAATGGGTGGCGTCAATGAATTTAAAGAAGTATTTCTTGCAAGAAAAGAAGATGAACCTGATTGTTTTCTTTTTCGTTATTATGGCGATTCTGATGAGCACGATTGTTCAATATGTTCTCACCAAACTATCAGATAGTTTGATCGGTTTTCAGCGGTCCAGCTTCTTTTATTGGTTTGTCGTTGGCATCGCGCTGACGGTGATCAACCTCTTCTTTTCCATTTATGGTGATTATCTGGAGGAGTCGGCCAAACAAAAGATGGATGTGCATTTACGTGACGACCTGGCCCGCGGGATCGCCAATGAATCCGCCGATAACTTCAACGCGAAAGGATCGGTCGGTCGTTATACCTCTTGGCTGACCAATGACGTGGAACAAATCAACGACAAAGGCTTCCAAACGGTTTATAATTTTGTGATGTATTTTTCCGGAATTATCTTTCCGATCTCCGCTTTCATGATGTTTCATTGGACTTTGGCGGTGACGGCGGTGGCGCTGGGGATTATTCTGGCGTTCATGCCTCGCGTGGTGAAGCGCCTGATCACCGATCGTTCGAAAATCCTGACGACCACCAACGAGCAATTCGTCAGTCGCGTGGAAAATCTATTGAACGGTTTTGAAACACTGATTTCCTTCGGCCGGCGTTTTGAGATCATTCATCGCGTCAATCGCTCTTCGAAGGAACTGAAGGACGCCACTCTAGGCTATAAACGTAGTGAGATCACCGTTGACACCATCGTCAGCTTGCTGAGCGTGGTCAGTCAGGAAATCATCATTCTCGAAGCTGGTCTGCTGATCCTCAATCATCAAATCAGTCCCGGCGTTTTGCTCAGTGTCGGGGCGCTGGCGGGAACGGTCTTCACCTCGATGGGGCAGCTTTCCGGCCTGATCGTCAAAATCAAGGCCGTTGATCCCGTCTTCGCCAAATACAAAGACTTGGATCTGACCGACATCGCTAATGTGGACCGGCGCCCGGCGGCAACCAGTCAGACGGTTTCTCTTGATTTGGCCGCCGTTACCAGCGCCAGCGGCCAACAAGTCTGGTTGCATCCCACCTCGAAGCAAGTTCCGGCCGGCGCAAAAATCAGGATTTCCGGCGCTAGCGGCCAGGGTAAGAGCACGCTACTGCGGATCATCGCCGGATTGACCGAACATTTCAGCGGTCAAGTCGCGTGGCAAGCAGATGGCGTGACTACAACAGTGACCCCACCAGACCTAATTTATGTTCCCCAAAAACCGTTTATTCTCAATGATTCGGTTCGCTTCAACTTAACCTTGGGCCGTGAATTCTCTCAACAAGAGCTCCGCGCCGCGCTGGCCAGCGTCGGTCTAAATGAAACCATCGACCAACTGCCGGATCAACTAGATACGATTTTAACGGCGAATGGCAGCGACTTGTCCGGCGGTCAACGGCAACGAATCGCGCTGGCGCGGGCGATCTTACTCAAACCAGTGGTACTCTTGCTGGACGAAAGCACCGCCAACGTGGACGAACACACCGCGCAAGCGATCGAAGCCCAACTTCTCTCCGATCCACAACAACTTGTCCTCCTGGTTTCCCACCATCCCTTCACCGAAAACAAACCGCTGTTCACCGGTGAAATCGCGTTATAACTGTAGCGCGCTCCTGGCGTGGACGCCGCGCTGGCATTGACTTTTTCCTTAGCGGGCAGGATAACAAGGTTAGAAAATAAAAAGCGCGCTGGCGAAGTAAAGATCCCCAAATTCAAAAAGTACAAAAATAGTCTAAGGCTGCTGATCAAAATTATCGATCAACAAGTCTTAGACTTTTTCTTTTGTCCTAATCATCAATCAACTGGGCCAGCTGTTAACGTACCGGTCACACCCCGTCGCTCAGGGGTTCGTCGGCCAAGCGATAGCGGATATGGCTTTCGCCATTGCCATTGGCGACCACCTGCAATTGGCTGGTGATCTGCAACTGTAATTCCCGAACATGGCTGATGATCCCGATCAACCGTTGTTTGCCTTCTAAACTGGTCAAAGCGGCGATCGCCGTTTGTAAGGCCTCTTCGTCCAGCGAGCCGAACCCTTCATCGATGAAAAGGGTGTTGATCTCGATGGCGCCGGTTTGTTGCTGCACGACTTCGCCCAAGGCTAACGCCAGTGACAGGGCCGCGATGAAACTTTCGCCGCCTGACAAGGTGCGCACACTGCGGAATTCGCCGGTATAATCATCATAAACATTCAATTCCAGGCCGGATTTCTTCCGTGCGGCTTGAAGTTCATCATCAAGCGCCAATTGATAGCGGCCTTGGGTCAACTGATCCAAGCGGGTGTTGGCGACTTTGAGTACTTCTTCCAGATACATCCGCAAAACGTAGCGTTCCAGTCCCAACTTCTGACTGCCCACGCCGCGAGTGACTTCCGCCAATTCTTGTAATTCGGTCAAATCAGTCAATTGGCTCAGCGCTGTTTGGATCCCGGTCAATAATCGGTGTTGTTGGCGCTGCTGCTGCGTTTGCGCCGCAAATCGATCACTTAACTGGGCCAGTTGGTCGCTGGCGCTAGCCGCGGCGGCCTGTAACGCCACCAAATCGGGTTGGTCCGCCGCCGCGGGTAATTTAGTCACCACTTCTTCCAGTAAGGTGCTCAGTTTCAACTGCTGTTCCTCATAGGCTTTGACTTGCGCGGTCACCTGCTCCTGTTGCCGCCCCGCAGTCAATAAGGCTTGATAGGCCTGATTTTGCGCCGCAAAGTCCGTTAGTTCTGGCCACTGGTGGCTAAACGCCGCCGCCAAGCGGGCCTGTAACTGGGTCACTTGGGCTTGTGTCGTCGCCAACTGTTCCGCAAAATGCCGCCTGTCAGCTTCTTGGACCTTCGCCTGTTGTAATAACGCTTGGTGCTGCTCCGCCACGCTTTGAACTTGCTCCTGGTAGGCGTTATAACGTTGTAACGTCTGATCCAGTGCTTGTTGTAACGCCTGCGAAGTGGCGAAGTCCACCGCCAGACGCGCCTGAAGGTCAGCCAATTGAGTTTGTTGGATCGCCAGCGTTTGTTGGGCTTGATGCAGCTGTTCTTGAGCGGCTTGTCCCGCCGTTTGGGCCTGTTCCACTTGTTGCCGCAGTTCAACCAACCGATGTTGCGCTTGCTGACTGGCTTGCTGAGCCGTCGCCAATGCTTGCTGATCTTGATGCAGCTTAGCGACCGGCGCCGTTAGTAAGCTAGCCCCCGCCTGATAAAAATCCGCCGTCAAGGTGTCAGGCAGCGCCAACCATGACGCCGCCACCAATTCTTGCTGTAACGCTTGAGCGGCAGCTTGTAGCGTGGTCGTTTGAGCGGTCATTTTATTGGTCAATTCTGTCAATTCATGCTCTTTGGCTAAGGCGGCGCGACTGGCTCCTTGCCGAGCTTGATCGGCTTCATCCACCGCCGCTTGGGTAACGGTGCTGGCCACGGCCACCGCTGGCGCGGGATGTTGGCGCGAACCGCAGACTGGGCAAGGCGTGTCCGGCAACAGATCTTGACTCAAACGGGCGATCTGCTGCTGCGCGAAGTCACTTCGTTGGCGCTGATAGACGCTCAAAGCGCGCTCCGCCGCCGCGTTCAAGGTGAGCTGTTCTTGACTTAACGCCGTTTGTTGGCTTTGCCAGTCCTGCAATTGTTGCTGGGTCTGTTGCAGTTGGGCCAATTGTTTTTGCCAGTCCTGCAATTGCGTCTGTCGGGTCAATAAGACCACTTGTTCCCCAGCGAAGTCGGGCTGTTGCGCTTGGGCCGCCGTCAACGCCGCCAACTCTTGCCGCTGGCGCTCCAATTTGGTTGCCGCCGCGCTGACCTTGGTCTGTTGCGCCGTCACTTGGGCCGCCGCCTGATCGCGAGCGCTTCGTTGCCCATCAGCTTCCTGATACAGCGGTAGTTGCGCTTGCCATTGTTGGATCTGCGCCTGTAATTGCGCTTGTTCTGGTTGCGCCGCGGTCAGTTGCGCTTGGGTTTGGGCCAAGGCGGTTTGCGCTTGCCCGTTGGCTTGACTTAATTTGGCGTTGGCGGCCAGCCGTTGTTGCAAATCCGCGCTTTGGTCTTGCGCCGTGGTGAATTGTTCCTGTTGTGGTCGCAATTCCCGCGCCCATTGCCAGTCTTGGAGCTGTTGCCGCCAATGGGCCACCGTCGGCGCTTGGGCGGTTAATTTGGCTTGGTCCTGCTGTAATTTCACCTGTTGGGCCAACAAAGCGCTAACTTGTTGGCCCTGTTGTAACGCCGTTTGGGCAGCGGCACTAACTTCAGTCTGAGCGTCTTTTTGTTGTTTGAGCTGGGCCAATTCTGCTTGCTGGTCTTGCAGTTGGCTGGCCAACAACGCCGCCTGTTCAGGCAAGGACGTGGTTTCCGCCGGCGCGCCATCAGCTGGCCACAGGACCTGTTGCAACAGTGCTTGGATCCGTTGCGTCGTGGCCTCGTTTTGTTTGCGTTGATCTTTATAAGATTGCTGTAATGCGTCGATCCAGCGTTCATAACGCTGGGTTTGGAAGAGGTTGCGCAACACTTGTTCCTTTTGGTCACTGTCACCATCGAGGAAGTTCCGGAAATCTCCTTGCGGCAACAAAATGATTTGGCGAAATTGGGCCGAGTTCATTTGCAACAGATCGGTCAAAAAGAGATTGACCTTTTTGACTTGGAGGATCTGATTCTCTTCCACTTGCAGGGCGGCGTCTTGGAAAACGGTCAAACTGGCTTGGGTCAACATTTCCGTCACACCGCTGCCCCGCTTCTTGTTCTGCGTCTGGGCCGGACTGCGCAACACCTGATAGAATTTACCCCGATGGCTGAAGGTCAAGGTCACTTGGGTCAAGTCTGCCGGGGTGGCGAAATCAGAGCGCAGATCCTTATCTTGGCGTTGCGGACTGGCGGCATCGCCGTATAGCGCGTAAACCAACCCATCGAACAAGGTCGATTTGCCAGCGCCGGTCGCCCCGCTGATCAAGAACAGCGGTTGTTGCTCGAACCGACTGAAATCGACAACCTCGTGGCGATAGGGCCCGAAGAAGTCCAGTGTCAATTTGATTGGCTTCATGAACGATCCACCTCCTTCAAAGTTTCCGCCGCCCAAGTCTGCTGGGCTGGCGTTAAGGGTTTAGCGGTCAACTGCTGATAGAAATCCGCCAACAACTGTAACGGCGCTTTGATCTGCGCCTGCGTCAAGTGTTGCCGCTGAGCCAATTGCACGCTTTGCTCCCGCTGCATCGTCAAGAAACGCGGAAATTGCGCCTTTAATTTCCCGCTGGCGTTACTAATGATATTCGTATCTTGCAAGACGATCCCGGTATACGCCGTTTGATCGATCTGATGTTGGCGTAAGTAGTCAGGATCACTCAAATCCGCAAAAGCGCCGCGAATATTTTGAACATCGTGGAGTGGGGTGACCGGTCGGAACTTGACGGTTAACTCTGGCGCCGTTTCAACGATCAAAACCCCCTTGGTCTGATCAACTTCTGAAAGCGAAAACTTGTTCAATGAACCGCTATAACGGACCCGTTCGCTGTGCAGCGCGTTCTTGTTGTGGATATGTCCCAAGGCAACGTAATCGAACTCCGCCAATTGATCCAGCGGCACCGCGTCCAAGCCGCCCACCGCCACCGTTGTCTCCGAGTCCGAGTGGGTGCTGCCCGCCGCAAAGAAATGCGCCACCAAGACATGTTGCAAGCCCGGCGTAAATTGCGCCTGCATCCGCGCCACCAACTGGGTCATCGCTTGGGCCACAGTATGGATACTGTCATCTTGCAGAAATTGCCGCGCCTGAAACGGTTCGAAATAAGGCAACAGGAAAAATTGCGCGTCCCCCAACGTTAGCGGCTGATCCACCGAGGCCAAAGTCGTCCGCAAGAAATAGTCGGTTTCGGCGAACCAATCGGCGCCCACGCCTAAACGAACGCCGCTATCATGATTGCCGCTGATCACCAACAAGGGCAGTTTCAAACTCAAATTCAACTGTTGGATCGTGGCATCCAGCAACGCCACCGCCGTTTCGTTAGGATTTTGCCGGTCATACAGATCCCCGGCGATCACGATCGCGTCCACTTGTTCTTCCTGGGCGATCGTCGCCACCTGACTCAAGACCGCCGCCTGTTCCGCCAACAGATCATAGCCGAACAAGCGCCGCCCGATATGCCAATCCGCCGTTTGTAAAAATCGCATCCCTATTCCTCCGTTTCCGCCAACAACCAAGCCTGATAATGACTGATCACATAATCATGACGCAACTTGATCCACTTCTGATATTGACTGTTCTCACCATCGCGCAACCCCTGCAACAACTTGATCTGTTGCCGCAATGCTTGGGCGGCAGGCGCCTTGACCTGACCATGCAAATGCTGCTCCACCGCCAATTTGGCTTGAACGCGCTCCTGACGCTGACGCAACGCCGTCAACGTCCGCTGAGCCGCCGCCAATTTACGGAGCAGTGGGGCCACTTCCTGATTCCATTGCACGAACAGCGCGTAAGGCATGTCCCCCTTCAGCCGGTTACACTCGCGACAGGCCAAAGTCAAATTCGCCCGCCGATTATCCGCCGATAACGCCACCGGATCCTTGTGATCCACACTATCGCCATAACGACCGCAATATTGACAACGATAACCGAATTGTTCCCGAACCCGCTGACGAGTAGCGTAATCCAAGTCGTTTTTGTCAAAAAGGCCGGTGGTGTCACAACCTAGGTGACGCAGATCTTGCGGCAGATCGCCAGTCAAATTCGCCTGGGGCTGATCCTGCCAACCGATGATCCGCTGATAAAAATCCCGCCGCCGCGCCGGCGTTTGCCAAGCCACCGTCAAAGCATCAAACGCATTGATCACACTAGCGCAGGCTCGCCGCTGTTGCTTGTTCAGCGCCAACGGTTGTGGTCGCGCCAAGTCCGGCGTGATCGGGATCGCCGGCGCCAATTCGCTTTGCCCCAGAAACTGCCCCGAACGCGCCTGCGCCAAAGCCGCGATCTGCGGGTTGGCCCATTGTCCCGGCTGAAGCCCCCGTTGCTGGCACAGGTCACAAATACTGGTCAACGCCGTCGCGCTGACCTGAAAATGTTGTTCATTCAAATCCAACCCACAATAAGCACAGCGCAATTTCATCGGCGCCACCTCCTTCACTTCGACAAGCCGTGGTCCCCTTACGAACTGCGACTAACCGTGGTCCCACTACGAACTGTGATCCAGCGCGGATCATCAGCCAACAACGACGTCCCCGCGAATAACAAATAAACCAAGTCCCGCGATTCCTGAACTTGGTTTACGCCGGCTTGATTTGACTGGATCCCCCTAAACAAAATCGTCGTAGACGATCTCCACCAGTTGCTTCTTGGTCGCAAAATTGACCTGATAAACACTTTGCTCCAACGCCTTTTGATATTCGTCCAAAACATCATGGGGCAGTGGCGTGACTACCGCCAACTTGGTGATCACCTCATGAGGATCATTGACCGCGCCAAGATCCACAAATAAGTAGATCTTGGTCAGAATATCATGGAGTAGATCGGTCATCACCGCGTTCGGTTTCCCGTTCAAATCGGTCAGCACCACTTGTTCTGGCGCCAAACTACGGTGATTCACAGTAATAAATTTAAGAATTTGAAAAACATTCATCGCATTGACCTCGATTAGCCTATTTTCTCTTAGTTTAGCACAAATTCCGGTCGCGACCCACGCTTTCACGAACTTTTTGCAAGCGCCGCCTATTGCGCCCGCACAGCGACCCCTTAATAAAAAGCTAAAACCTTTAACGACTGTTAAGAACCATCTATCTTTCTTCAAAGTAAAAACACGCCTTCCGGATAAAACGGTCCCAAATCGGTCATCATTCTCGGTTATGCTATTACCATGCTCAGTCAATGAAAGGATGATACTTATGTTGATCAATGACAGCGAGCAAATTACGACAGTTCAAATCAAAACGATCAAGAACGCCAACAACATCGAATGCGAAACCGAGGACGGCCAAACCGTTAAACTGCACCTCACCAAAACCCAGAAAAGTGACTCGCTCTTCTGGTGGACCCTCTTTAAGATCCGCGCCGCCGAACTTTGGATCCCGATCCAAACCGCGACCCAAACCCTACTCGCCTTCGATTGGCTCAGTGAGCCCGTTCTGAACTAGTCCTTGCTCAACCGAAAATCGAAAATTCAAAAACGCCTGCCTAGCCGCCCCTTTGCTAGGCAGTTTTTATTACGAACGCCTGTTTCGGCACCGCACCGGAACTCCGGTCGTTTCAACTTCGATTCGCTCGTTTTCGATTCACTCACCTTGGATCCGCTCGCCTTGGATCCACTCGTTTGACCCCACTAAAGTTAATTACGCGAACCCGCCGCAGTTTCCCGAAACTTTCGGAAATTATTTTAACAAACAGTCCCACCGCGTCGCAATAACGGTCAAGGCCGACTAAGATTCCGATCAGGATCCGGCGCGGTCAGCTCGGCCAATGATTTTGAGCAAAATAAAAAGACCAACACCAAAAGTGCGGTCTCCAGCATCAGCCCCGAAACGGACACTGCTTACTTGTCGGCGTCAGCCAACTTCTTCAAAGTTGCTAAAACTTGATCATTTGCTTTGATGTTTTTCTTGATGTTAGACTGGTTGACTGGACGACGGTTGCCATCGATCCCAGTATGCAAATTTTGCGACATGATAGACCTCCTTGCTTATATCCATTTAATTCTATTGCATTTAGCCAATTAATTCAAGTCCCAAGTCAATTTCTTCTCGCCATCAAAATAAAGCAAACGCACCGCGAAATCGGCGTCTGCGGGTATTTTAGAGCCATTGGGGCGCGTGATCACGGCATTTTCCGTATCTTTATGATAGGTTAGAACCAGATCACGTTGGGGCGATTTCCAAGGTAGAAACCGCCGGGAATAAATTTGGTAACCATCAGAGTCCGCAAGCGCCGTGGTCAGAATAACATTCTTCGCGCGGGGATGGAGCACGATCCGCATGGTATCCGCGGTGATTTCGGTACTCACGGTCACGTCTTGCATCGTCGGCGCGCTCGTTTTCGTGTTCACCCGTAAGAAAACGACGACACCCACGATCAAGATCAGCGGAACCAACACCAACAGACTAACTTTCTTCTTCAAGATTCTCTCCTCCAGTCAACGCGGCCACTGACACCTGCCCGCTCAAGAAAAACGCGGCCAGCAAACCAACCCACTAAAGATGCCCAACGTGATCAGCTAGTCACTTCCACAACCACGTTATCTTCTTATCTTTACGGCGATGCGTACCCCAGCGCTTATCCTTGTCTTTATCCTTGTCCAGGTCCTTGTCTTTGTCCTGACCGTCAATCTTTGCTTGTTGCTGTTCTTTGATCACCGCGGATACGGCAGCCAGATCTTCTAACGAATCCGACGTACCAAGAAAGTCGCCGGACCTCAGTTGCGCTTCGACATCAGCAGCCAACGCCGTCATGTACTCCCCTTCCGTCAGAACCGGGCCATATTCCCGCACTATGGTGTCCCCACTAACGCCAACCGATACAGACTCGATAAAGTCCCGTTTGAGTAGTTTGCGGATGACCGCCAACACCTTATTCGGCCTGATGTCCGGTGATAAGGCACCAATCTCCTTCGATGACAACGGCTTATCAGCGTGCCACAAAATCGTCATCATTTGCATCTCACGCTTCGTTAATAAGTGCATCGCTATTCTTCTTTCTTTGCAAAAAAGTTATTCAATGATTCTTACTTAATCATACAAAAAAATCGGAGAAAGCGCAATCATAAGTGCTGTTGAAGTTTTCTTTACAGTTATTGCTTCAAATGTTTTCACGACAGAAGACGTTATTCCATCAATCAAGCGCCAACCCGACGTTGAGGTTGACGCCTGATTGGGGCTACATTCCCACCTGTGCCAAATGCTCACTTCCATTCGTAAGCTTCACCGTTACAACAGCGTTATAACGCATCAAGCGATTCGAGACCATTATTTCCCGGGAAATAATGTACGTTTGGTCAGATTACGTCTTAACAGATTATCGCCGGTCACTAAATCAATGGCAATTTAGGATGTACCTGCCTTGAGGTAACTTGACTTTAACCCGAAAGACTTGTCGTGACTTAACGTTCAGTTTTCGCTGCTGTCCTGGTTTAAGGCTAAAGGATTTTCCCAGCGCTTGACCGTTTCGATCGACCAGGCGCACCCTGACTTGACTGGTGCTGGCGACATGATTAGTCAATGTCGACTTTCTGAAAATCGAACCCTTAACCAGTGAACCTTGGTCCCAGACCACAGTGGTCCACACGTTAGCCTGACGTTTCTTAATAGTCAACCCAGCCGACCAATTAGGTGAGAAAAACCGATTAACAGCATCCACATCCTGGTAAACCAGATATGCGGTGAATACTGATAACGCAAAGAAAACAGGAATAATGATTCGTAAGGCAAGCTTTCTTTTCCGATTGTTGTGTTGTTCGCGACTAATTGTTGCAACCATTACAGGCGCCTCCTTGATTAATTGATCAACGGAGATTTGGAGAACGCGACTTAAACTGACCAGCATATCCAGATCTGGGTAGCTTCGGCCAACTTCCCAACTGGAAATAGCTGAACGCGAAATATTTAGTTGGTCAGCAAGTTCCACTTGGGTCAGGTGGTGTAAGTGCCGGACCTGTTTCAAATTCTCACCAAAAGTAGTCATAATCCTAACCTCCACTATTGTTATCGCAATAATCTCAGGAAAAGTCGAGCTTGAGTCTGAGTCACAGTGGTCTTTAGCAAAATATCCAGTGATACAAATACTGCCATTGTTGATTTCACGGCCTCTATTATCTATTGTACCTCACCAATTTGTTAGGCGCCGACATATCGAAGATGGTTGTGTAATCATTATGAGTTCAAGGGAGATCAGTAAAAAAGTAGCAGAAATGAATTTAAAGTTATGTAAACATTTGTTGGGAACAGAACGAATCATCAAAAACTTCCCCTAGTTCATCAGACAGGCTGTGCTAGTATCACCGACCTAATAACCACTAACCACAGTTATTAACTATGGTAGGCCAGATCAACGAGACACGGCTTATTAGCCGACGAGATTGCTTAGGCTAGAAAGTGTGATTGACTTCGGCAAGTACTTGACCGTTTATGAATAAGTTGGCGACTACTCCGAAAAAGTGCATATTGAAATTCTGACCCCAATACCTTGATAACAACCATTTCATTCTTCTAGACCCATTCAAGACCACTTACTTGTTGCAACAATTTTATTCGGAGAATTCAAATCAGCGCACCGATCAATGGGGTGGCACCCGTCAGCGGCGGTTGCAATTTCCGCTAGCGGTGATTGCGGAAGTGCAAGCAGTGGTTGCGCGTTACGCCACTGGACCGTTCGTGGTTGGTTATCGCCTTTCCCCAGAAGAGTTGGAAACGCCGGGGATCCGCTTGGCCGATTCGCTGTATTTCGTGGATCAAATCAAGGATAAAGTTGATTATCTCCATCTATCCATGGGCAGTTACCAACGGACCTCCCTCAATGATCCGCAAAATACCGAAACCCTACTGTCGCAATTCGCGGCGCATACCGCTGGCGTCATCCCGTTGATCGGCGTCGGCTCGTTGGAACAACCCGCAGACGCGGAAGCCACGATCAATGATGGCGCAGACTTTGTGGCGATCGGACGCGAATTGCTCCGCGAACCACAGTGGGTCCAAAAAGTCGCGACCAACACCCCAGCTAGTCTTCGGACGACTTTCAGCGCGCTGGACATGGACGAACTGGCGATCCCCGGGGCGATGCAAGAATATTTGCGCACCGCCTTCCGCAGCGTGATGCACTTTACTGATGACGAAACCGCCCAAGCCTCTTATCAGAACACCCTAGCCCCCATGGAAGGCTTTGAAAAGAAACTTTAGGCAGTTGCTTTAGTCGCTAAGACAACCATCACAACCAGAACGTCGCCGGCACAACCACTGCGCAAAAGTACTAGCCCAGCAAAAGCACCCAGCCTGATCAGCAGCTGTCCCATCGCCTGACTTTTTCCCAGCGGCCCAGCCACAGAAAACGCTTTGTACCCGCCCACATAAACGAATTATTAAAGAAAATAATGAGTGATTACAAAAAAATGAGAAAAGTATTGATTCGTCTTACTTATGAGATATAATATTCTTAACCAAGTTAATAATTATCTTTTAATAATAATCGTTTCAAGTCTGATCCTTACTCAACTCAGCGGTCATTCGTGTCGTCATTTATCGGATGCTTGGCAAAGACCACGCTTGAAATCCCAGAAGTGTTGGCGCTGACATAACGACAGCGCGTTACTTGATTTGATTAAATGTATAATTGGCGCCCTGGTTTTGTGCTGATAATATTCTTTTGGAGTGAGTAGAATGCTAATTTTTAAGTTTGGGAAAAAGTTGAAACTGATTAATTTCTTGTTCTGGACAGCGCTGGATAGCCTTCAAAGTGTTTTCATGGCGTTTATTCTTGGGCGCTTTATTGCGGCGGCAACCAAGGCCAACCTGACAATGTTCTTGCAAAATAGTGTGATTGCTGTCATTGGGTTCTTGATCTTCTGCGGGGTGAGCTTGCTGCAAGTTAACGCGGAAACTCGTTACGTGGCGGACGCCAATCTGGAAATAAAGCAAATCATGATTACAGAATTACTCGCGGAGGCGCCTGAAAAGAAGCTGATTTCGGCGAATATTTCGTTCATGACCAATGACTTGAAACAGCTTGAAACGAATGGGATCAAGGCTGAGATGGGTATTGCCACCAATTTGCTAACTTTTGTGTTCGCGTTGGTCGCGTCATTGACTTATGATATTTGGACCACACTGGCCTTCTTCGTTGGCTCGTTGGTGCCACTGTTGATTTCTAATCTTACCCAAGGCAGGATCAGTTCCCGCGGCAAGGAGTGGTCGCAAGCTAATGCCGGTTTCACCAATCGGTTGAAGGATGTTTTAACCGGGCAACGGACGATCCGCACCTACCAAGCCGAAGCTAATTTAGGGCGTAAACTGTTGGGCCAGGGTGCGCAGTTGGAGCATAATTTGCGGCGGATGAATTTGACGATTGGCGTGGCCAACACCTTGGCTTACACGGTCGCCATGCTCACGGCAATGACCTTTCCGTTCGGTGTGGGTGTCTATCGGATTATTTTGGGCGCTTTGAGCTTGGCTAGTTTCGTGTCGGTGATGCAGTTATCGAATAGCGTTACCAATCCTTTGATGGCCATCGTTGGCGCGAATAATCAGCGGCAAACCGTCAAGGAGATCCAAGCCCGGGTGCTGACCGCTAAACAAAATCAAGCAAGGCGCGCGGAAGAACAAGCTGAAGCGAATCATGCCGCCGCAATCAGCGACTTTCATGACTTGCGGTTAAGCCAACTGGCCGTGACCGTTGACCAACACGAACTATTTAGTCAGTTGGATGTCAAAATCGCGGCCGGCGAGAAAGTGTTACTCACCGCTCCCTCTGGCTTTGGCAAATCAACTTTATTGGCGGTTTTGCAAGACGAACTGGTTCCCAGCGCTGGCAATTATACGTTCAATGGGCACCCGATCGCTGACTATTCGCCGACAACGGTTGAAGAACAGTTTGCCTGGATCAGTCAGCAACCGTTCGCGTTTGATGATACGATCAAATTCAATCTCACTTTAGGCCGCGAGTTCAGCGTTGACCAGTTGCAACAGGCGCTGACAAATGCCGGATTGGCGCAATTCAGTACCAGTGAAGGGTTGAATTATCAAGTCGGTGAGAATGGGCAGAATCTTTCTGGTGGTGAATTACAGCGCTTAGAAATTGCCCGCGCGCAGTTGTATGATCGGCCGATCATTCTCGCCGACGAGGCTACTTCGTCATTGGATCAACAGACGGCTGAGCAGATCCATCAGCTATTTATGGCCAGTCAGCAAACTCTCATTGAAGTGGCTCATCAAGTTCCTGACGCACACTTAAAGGATTACGATCAGATTATTCGGCTGGATCAAGTCACCGTTCATCCCTAGTTTACGTTGCTTTTGAAAAGCAGATTGTCCGCGGCTTGCGCTGCGCGGGGCGTTGGTGGTTGGCAAGTGTGGTGGGCTCCAGGTCGGGCTGGGGGTGGTGGAACGCGGCGGGCACAACTGACTCACCCCCAGCCCGACCTTCCGCCAGACAAGTAAACTGCCCACCAACGTCAGAGTGCGGAACACAACGGGTTGACTTTGAGCATTAACCTAGCCAGGATTTTGGAGGTTGGGCTTTGCCTCCAGAAGCCTGGCGTAGTTAAGCGCATAAGTCAGTTGTGTGGAGCACGTTTCAAAACAGAGTGTGAGCCGACCTGGTCAGCTTCTGAGCATTAGCCTAGCAATTGTTTTGGAAGCCGCACTTTGCTTCCGGAACAATTGCGTAGCTAAGCGCAGGAAGCTAGGTCGGCGAACACGTTTCAACGCGGAACACAACAGGTTGACGGCGATCTCACCCCGATTCGCTCCGCTCCAGCCGCTCAACGTTTTAACAGTCGTTTGAGCACGCACGCCAACTGATTTGCTGTGTTCAAATAATGTGGCGCCACGCCATTGAAGATCGTGGTTAGTGGTTCCAATCTTTAAATTGGCGACACCAGTAAAGCTTGTCTGCGGAACTAGCGTAAGGTCTTGCTAATTGTCCGTTCTCACTAGGGATTGCTTGAACGGTGAATAAAGTGGTTCAAATCGCACAAGATGAACCGATCTAGTCTTCAAACTAGGTGGTGTTACCATATATCAGCCCCAAAGACAAATTGGCTTGATTTCAATTTGGAAAAACCATTTCGGCCGAGCCTCGCCACATAAAAAGAATCAGCGGCAGTCGTTTTTTTAGCGACTGCCGCTGATTTTTTTCGTCTGGTTTAAGATTGGTTGGTTCTTTGCTGGAAGTTTGAGTGCCACTGGGCTGTGTCAGCTGATTGTTTCCAGTTTGATTGCTTTCAGCTGGCTGGGCTGGCAAATTCGGTTGCCCTGATGACTGGTCGTTTGATTCCTGTCAATTCTGGCGCGAGTTATTGGACAATTAGCTCAAGTAGAGGCCCGCCAATTTTTCAGATTCGTACGCGGTCAGGTTGTTGGCTGAGGGCGATGATCTCCTTTTTGACTTGGGCGCGTTGGTTGTGGTCGGTCAAGATCACCAGGGTGTCGCCGGCGAGGATCTCGGTGTCACCCTTGGGGATCACTTCCCGAGAACCGCGGTGGATCGACATCAGCAGTGTGTTAGTCGGCCATTCCACATCGCGCACTTGCAAGCCGACGAACCGTGTGCCTTCGAAAACCGGGATCTCGATGCGGTCGTTGCGCCCGGTCAATTTGGCCAATTTCTGGTCTAGCGTCATTTTCGCAGCTAGGGATTCGTAGATCGGCGCGCCACCTAGCAGGTCAACGACCAAATAAGCGGTCAAGGACACCACGGCCAGCGGCATCAAATGGCTTAAATTCCCGACCATTTCGGTGATCAGCAGAATCGCGGTGAAGGGCGCTTTCCCGATCCCGGCGAAGTAACCGGCCATGGCCACGATCACCAAGTTGAGGATCAACGCCTTGGGCAAAAGGTGCAAGTTGACCATGATCACCGCGTAGAAATCGCCTAAGAGCGCGCCCAAAGTCAGGATCGGCAGGAAGATGCCCCCAGGTAGACCGGACCCGTAAGAAATCATTGAGAAAATAAACCGTAGACTAAAGAGCCCGAAAACCACTAACGCCGCCGGTTGTTGCTGGGCTAAGCTCAAAATCAAGCCGTTGCCGCCGCCTAGCGTTTGCGGCCAGTAATAACCAACGATCGTGACCAATAACAAGGGCACGATCCCGTCAGCGTACCGCGGAAGTTTGCCGATTTTCTCATAAAGTTTGGGCATGTACAACAGGATGCGCTGGTACACGATGCCCATCACCCCAAGGAAAATCCCCAATAAAATCAGGTGCCAGTATAACGCCAAGGGAAAATTATCCGCGTACTCCAGATGCAAGACCGGCGTTAAACCGAAGAAATTGGAGGACACGAAATTGGCACCCACTGCCCCGGACAAGGCGGTCATCCAGACCAGCGGCGAGAAATTATGGTAGACCTCTTCCAACACGAACATCGTCCCAGCCATCGGAGCGTTGAACGCCGCCGATAAGCCACTGGCCGCTCCCGCCGCGATCAACACGCGGGCGTCGGTGCCTTTTTCCTTGGTCAAAGCCGCGAAGCCTTCGCCGATCGAGGAACCCAACTGGATCGAGGGACCTTCACGCCCGAGAAAGAGGCCGGCGCCGATCGCCAAGACCCCACCGACAAATTTCCGCCACAAAATCGACCACCAGTGAAGTTGCAAACTCCCCTCCAACTGCGCCTCGACTTCGGGGATCCCTGAGCCCATAATGTGGGGCTGTTGCTTGATCAGCACCACGTTGATCACGCCGATCAACACCAATAGCGCCACGATCAGCACCAGCCACCAACCGTTGCCGTGAGCGCGGCCATAGAGGAACCGCCAGCCTCGCAACGATTCTTCGATCAATAAGCGAAAAAGACTGACCCCTAAACCGGCAATCAGTCCCACTAATAATCCTTTGAAAATATAACTTACATGGGTCGTATCTAAAGTCGCCCGTAGTTTTCGCACCGTCAACACCTCAATTCTATTTAAACCCCAAAACGGTGATTGGTCAAGGCGCCCGGGCAATTGCGGCTACGGCGTTGTCTAATTAAATCGATGTGAGCTACTATGCTAAAAGTAGATTGGCCGCAGCTTGCGCTGCGCGTGGCGTTGGTGGTTGGCAGATGTGGTGGGGCTCCAGGTCGGGCTGGGGGTGGTGAAACGCGGCGGTCACGATTTTGAGACAAGCCGCGCACTTTGCGGATTGGCTCAAAACAGTGCCCACCGCGTTCCAGCCACGACAAACGTCCTGAGGCGGTTGCGTCCCCGCCCACACCCACCAAAACCTGCAATCAAACGTAGATTTACGAAGCAGCAACCGCCGTCCGCGCTTGCGGCACCAACTCACTGGCCTGCTCATAACGATCCGTGATCAACCCGATCACTCCAGGTTGACTAGCTAAATGTTGCATTTGGATCGGATCATTGATCGTCCACAATCGTTGTGGTACCGCCAGATCCGGGAAATAAGTGTCGCTGTGCAGCGCCGTGACCAGCTGACCGACTTGTCC
This sequence comes from Lapidilactobacillus salsurivasis, assembly GCF_054785215.1. Taxonomy (NCBI): domain Bacteria; kingdom Bacillati; phylum Bacillota; class Bacilli; order Lactobacillales; family Lactobacillaceae; genus Lapidilactobacillus; species Lapidilactobacillus salsurivasis. The sequence continues at coordinate 239,345 of NZ_BAAABI010000003.1, forward strand.
CCACGCCGGGATCGCGTTTCCTTCCACTAATAACGCGCGCTCTTGTTGGGGCGCGATTTTGGCGATGGTCACCAGGCTGTCCGGGTTGAAGGAACTATACAGGGTTTGCGCCGCGCAATCATGGGCCACCACGGCGGCTTGGGTTGCCGCTTCAATGCCGGGATAGCGGAGATTTCCCGTCTTGAATTCAATGTTCAAGGCGACTTGACTACCGGCGAAAATCGTCAAAACTTCGGCCAAGGTAGGCACCGGCTCTCCATTGGCCAAATGGAATTGACGTAATTGGGCCAAGGTATAGTCATGGAGCTGCCCATGACCATTGGTGGTCCGGTCCAAGCATTCGTCATGCATCACAATCAGCGCGCCGTCGCGGCTGAACTGAACATCGGTCTCCACGCCGGCGAAGTGATGCGCGGCGGCGTAGCGGAAACCGGCCAAACTATTTTCTGGAAAACGTGCTGGATAGCCACGATGGCCAAAAAGCTTAAATGTCATGATCATTAACCCCTCACTGGCTCGGCGCGCCGAGCATTCTAGGTGCAGTATACCGCTTCTGATCGAAAAAACAATCTTACCGTCTGACTTATTCACGGGAGATTTAGGAATTTAGAGCAAGCCGTCCGGCGGATGTCTGGTGACTTTATGGTGACTGATTCGGGTTTGCTGATTAGGGTTTACCGATTCGGGGTCGCTGGCCCATGATAACCGATTCAGGTTGGCGGATTCGAGTTCGCCGGCCCATGATAACTAATTCAGGTTGGCTAATTCATGAGGGCTGATCCTGGTTCGCTGATTCATGACAGCTGATTCATAATAACTGCTCTAATTCGATTATTATTTATGTGTTTTTCCTTTTTATGTTGTTATAGTTTTTTTTAGTGATATAATAAGAATGAGTATTGATCATTTTTTATCATATAAAAGGAGTGTCAGAAATGAAAATTCTTTGGACAAACTTGACGACGCGGGAAAAATTGACGCGTACTCGCCACGTTCTGCCCGTGATGACGGTGATTATTGTGGTGTTATCCATTATTAATCCTGTTGGCACTTGGTCAGACGTTTTTTTCAGTGACCTTTTTGTAGTTTCCAATAATATTGCCGTGATCAAACTGTACACACTCCGGGTCAAATATGAAGACTTGGAGAACAGCATCGCGGCAGAAACGCCCCCTGCCCGCGAACCAAATAAATAATCAGTTGACCAAGCATTTGCGGCAGCGATCGGTTAAGTCACGCGACCAACAAGTTCGCTGAACCCCCCTCATCTAAAAAGAACCACGATTGGAAATCTCGCGAAGATTTCCAATCGTGGTTCTTTTTTTCTTATGAGCCTGCGTGCGGACGCGTTGGCGGACTACTTGGCGACTTTCGCGATCCGGCCCTGCTCGATGTAGACGCTGAGGATCGCCAAGTCGGCGGGATTGACGCCACTGATCCGGGACGCTTGGGCCAAGGTTTCCGGTTGGATCTTGGTCAATTTCTGGCGCGCTTCGGTGGCAAGTCCATTGATCGCCGCGTAATCCAAGCGCTCGGGGATCTTCTTGGCTTCCAGGCGGCGCAGGCGGGCGATTTTTTGTTCTTCTTTGTGGATGTAGCCAGCGTACTTCAACTGGATCTCAACTTGTTCTTGCACGTACCGATCAACGGCTGGCGCGCCGGGACCGATCAAGGCCGCCACGTCTTGATAGCTGATCTGAGGGCGTTTCAAGAATTCGCTGGCCAGAAGACCATCTTTCAGCGGCGCCATTTCCTTAGCCGCTAATAATTCTTGGACCCCTGCCTGACCGGGTTTGATGCGGACATTGGCGAGACGCTGGAGTTCTGTGGTGATCGCGGCTTGTTTAACGCGAAAGGCTTGGTAACGGTCGGCGGAGATCAGGCCTAGCTCATGGCCCTTTTCCGTTAGGCGTAGGTCGGCGTTGTCGTGGCGCAGGATCAACCGGTATTCGGCGCGGCTGGTCAAGAGCCGGTAGGGTTCGTTGGTGCCTTTGGTGACCAAGTCGTCGATCATCACGCCGATATAGGCTTCGTCTCGGCCTAAGGTGAAGTCAGCGGGGCGGCCTGCCGCTCGTAACGCGGCGTTGATCCCGGCGATCAAGCCCTGGCCGCCAGCCTCTTCGTAGCCTGAAGTCCCGTTCATTTGGCCGGCGGTGAAGAGGTTCTTCACGACTTTCGTTTCCAGCGTATGGGTCAATTGCCACGGTTCGATCACGTCATATTCAATGGCGTAACCGGGCCGCATCAACTCGGCGTGTTCCAGACCGGCGACAGAATGCAACATCTTCAGCTGGATCTCCTCCGGCATCGAAGTGGAGAAATCACCCACATAATATTCTTCTGTGTGACGACCTTCTGGCTCCAAAAATAATTGGTGCCGCGGTTTATCCGCGAAGCGAACGATCTTATCCTCGATTGACGGACAATAACGAGGGCCGACCCCTTCAATGATCCCCGAGAACATTGGCGCGCGGTCCAAGTTATCGCGAATGATCTGATGCGTGGTGCCATTGGTATAAGTCATCCAGCAAGATAATTGATCCTTGACGTAGGCTGAATCCGGTGTCAAATAAGAGAAGTGGTTCGGTTGCTTGTCGCCAGGTTGCTCGATGGTCTGGTCGTAGTCGATCGTATTCCCATCGACCCGCGGCGGCGTGCCGGTTTTGAAACGGCGTAACTTGAAGCCTAAGCGCTCCAAACTTTCGGACAATTTGATCGAGGGCAGCGAATTGTTGGGCCCAGAAGAGTAGGTCAATTCACCAATAATGATCTTGCCCCGAGAAGAGGTCCCCGCGGTCAAAACCACACTTTTCGCTTCGTAACAAGCGCCGGTCGCCGTGATCACGCCGCGACAAACCCCGTCGGTCACGATCAGGTCATTGACCAGGCCTTGGCGCAAAGTTAGATTCGGTTCGTTCTCCAAGGTGTCCTTCATAACGGCATGATAATCGGCCTTGTCCGCTTGCGCGCGCAACGCCCGCACCGCTGGACCTTTTCCTGTATTCAACATCCGCATTTGAATATAAGTGGCATCGATATTTTGCCCCATTTGTCCGCCTAACGCGTCGATCTCGCGAACCACGGTGCCTTTGGCGGGGCCACCTAGTGAAGGATTGCATGGCATGAAAGCGACCATATCTAGATTGATCGTCAACAACAAGGTTTTCTGCCCCATGCGGGCGGCGGCTAACGCGGCTTCACAGCCGGCATGGCCTGCGCCGACCACGATCACGTCATATTCTTTGGAACTATACTGCTTGACTTCCACGTTGACTTCCTACTTTCCTAAACAAAACTGGCTGAACAGCTGGGTGATCAATTCGTCCGGCGCGCTTTCTCCGGTGATCTCCCCCAACTTGTCCCAGCAATTGGTCATGTCGATCTGGACCAGATCAACGGGCAAGCCCGCGTCTAAGCCAGCCAAAACATCATGTAACGCCTGTTGCGCCTGACGCAACAAGCCGATCTGGCGATTATTGGAGACCAGGATATCCTTTTGTTGATTCTCGATCCCGCCGAAAAACATGGTTTTGATCGTGGTTTCCAGCTGATCCAACCCGGCTTGATCCTTGACCGAAACCACCAAAGGCGCGCTGGTCACACCTAACGCGGTCAATTCGGTTTGCGTGGTGACCGCTTGCAGATCCGCCTTGTTCAAGACAATGATCCGCTTCTGTTGGCTAGTCAGTTGTAATAATTCCCGATCCGCCGCCGTTAAAGGCTCACTGCCATTCAGGACCAAGATGATCAGGTCCGCGCTCGCCAAGGCTTTCTTGCTGCGGGCCACGCCGATCTTCTCGACTTTGTCTTCGGTGTCATGGATCCCAGCGGTGTCGATCAATTTCAGCGGCACCCCTTGGACATTGACATATTCCTCCAACACATCTCGGGTCGTTCCGGCCACATCCGTGACGATCGCCTTGTCCTCATGTAACAAGTAATTTAGCAACGAGGACTTGCCCACGTTAGGCCGACCAATGATCGCCGTCGCCAAGCCCTCACGCAAAATTTTGCCTTGACCGGCGGTGGCCAGCAATTGGCTGATCTCTTGTTGAACGGTCCCGGCCTTCTCCCGCAACATTTGCGCGGTCAGTTGTTCTTCGTCATATTCCGGATAATCGATATTGACCTCGACTTGAGCCAACACTTGCAAGATCTCCTGACGCAAATTCTTGATCAAGTGCTCCAGATTGCCGTCCAGCTGGTTCAACGCCACTTTCATCGCCGCGTCCGTCTTGGCCCGGATCAGATCCATCACCGATTCCGCCTGGGTCAAATCGATCCGTCCATTAAGGAAAGCCCGCTTGGTGAATTCGCCGGGCTCGGCCATCCGCGCGCCTACAGCCAACAACAGTTGTAAGATCCGATTAGTTGAAACGATGCCCCCATGGCAATTGATCTCGACCACATCTTCGCGGGTGAATGTCTTGGGCGCCCGCATCACCGCGACCATCACCTCATCCAGTTCCTCGTGATCCGCCGGGTCGATAATGTGCCCATAATGCAAGGTGTGACTGGCCACTTGGGTCAGATCCGCCCCGCGAAAGACCCGATTCGCCAGCGCGACCGCTTGCTCCCCAGACAAACGCACGATCGAGATCGCCCCTTCACCAGGCGGCGTCGAGATCGCCGTGATCGTATCATATTCCGTGACCGTTGCCATGTTAAAACCTCTTTCTTGATTTTTGACCATAAAAAAAGTGCCTAAAATCTACGCGCCGATCAGTCCCGCCGCGTAGATAAAGCACTTTGACTACTTTATCGCTTAACTTGTAGGAATAATATAAACCAAAATGGCCGAAAAGTAAAGCGCCAACCTACCCAAACAATGGTCGGCCCCAGGTTTACCCGCCTATTCTTGCCGTCTGTTTAATGCCCGTGTCCACGTGAACCGCCGAGTTAAAGGCTTGACAAGATAATCGTCGCCTCACAGAATTTGCGCGGCGAAAGCAAACATCGCCTTAGAAACCCTTAACGCCATGATCCTGATGGCCGATCAGAACCATGGCGAGAATTCTCTCTACTGTTTAGTTTTCTTGACCAAATGTAGCACAGCAATCGTCAAAATCAATAGTAGCACAATCACGATTACCAGCGCCGCCAAAATCACCATTGTATCGCCTATCATTTAAATACCTCCTCTCGAAGCATGTTTGCCGTCCTGAACATTGATAACGTCCGCGCGGAAGATACCTCTTCCGATTTTTTTACATAGACTGATTTCAAAAAAACTTTCTATCCTTTTATTCATTATATCATATGTATTTCTCTAATGACAATAGAAAATGAATGTTTTTACATATTGATACCGATTTCATCAGCAGACTTAACCAAATCACTCCCCCGCTTGCAGGCCACCAAGAACGCCAAACTCACTACCGCTAACAATGTGAACCACAACCACTTCCATCTTTTCCTAATTACTAATTAGCGTAGCTGTAACGATGCACCATAATTATTTAGCAAAAAATCAAAACTGCACCTCACCGATTTACTGGTGAGGTGCAGTTTTTGTAATGTCGATCACTAACATAATTGCGTTTAGCTGTTTATCCAGTAACGATCGCGCGCTGCCAAACCTAATGAGCGACCAAGGTTTGTCAGACTCGTACCCATTTCCCGATCCAAGAATCAGTTGTCACATTATATTGTCTCCGATAGATGATGCCGTTCACAGTCTTATAGCGCCATTTAGTAACGGCCGCCTGCGCCGCGTACGTCGTATCCAGCTCAACGTCCGGTTGATTCATCACGCTACTGGCGACCTCTGTCGTCGTGGCCGCCGCGACTTGATGCGTTTCCTGTTGCGTCACGATACCCCACGCGAGGAACGCCGCCGCTAAATAGAGCCATTTACTCTGTTGGAGCGTTCTTATAGTCATTTTCTTCTTCCTCTCTAATTTCAAGCCCTTGAATAGTTTCGTCATGAATATTCGTGATCCTACCGTAATTCTTACCATCTAGGATCAAATAGTAAGCCGTGCCCCGTTTAAGAATATGGTCATCGGCCTTGCCATCTTCGGAGATCACCCCAGTACCTTTGATCAGTTCCGAATCCGTGTAATAAGGCACCACGATGACCGCTGTCGCCGTATACATCAACGCCACCGTGAAGAGGAGCGTCAGGATGCGGGTGTGCTTGATTGGATGCTTCTCCAACAGGAATTTGATCCGTTTCGTTAAGGTGGCCTTTTCATCGATCACGAAAGCTGAGGATAGATTCGGTGGAAACGACGAAGCATGTTTCTGGTTGGCCGTGTGCTGATTTAGGTGACGTGAAACATCAATCAAGCTCTCCGCGTATCGATAGTCCTTCTCACCGTTGCCAAGATGACGCTGCACTTGCGTATCCACATGGATCTCGAGCACCAACATCAATTGTTTCTCAAACCAGTGGATCGGCGGAAACCACCAATAGACACAGCTGATCAGCCCCATCAATAATTTGACCCAAGCATCCTTGTTCCTGATATGGCGCCATTCATGGTACAGAGCAAATGGTAGATCCGGTGAATCTCTAAGGAATCTCGGAATCACGATCACCGGCCGAAAGTAGCCCATCATGAATGAGGAGAACTCCCTCTCAATGTCGTACACTTTGACCGGGCGAGCGGACGCCCCTGCCGGTTGATATTGTTCTGGCGTGACGCCCTTAAAGAGCTTCCGGATTCTCCCCACGGTCACCAACTGTTTCACTGTCCAAACGAGCAGATAACAAGCCGCGCTAACGATCCACAGGACCAATAAGAGCTGGATGAGCGTCAAATGAATCCCGCCAAGTGAGACCGGCTGACGCAACCAGGTATAGATCACCGGCAGCGCTTTGGTGGAGAACAGGGTGTGCGTACTTCGGAACTCCAAGGGAAACAGAATCCTAAGCACCAAGACCACACAGAAAGCCAATAAGAAATCAACGCGGAAACTCTTAAAAAGAACGGAATTATTAAGAATCAGGTGGAACAACACAACCAAGATAAAGACCATCGTCAACGAGATGAACAAAGAAAATAAGGAAAATTGCATTTAAGCACCCCCTCACCTATTTGTTATCTTGACGTTTCTCTTTGATATAAGCCTCCAACGCATCCAATTCATTATCGGAACTATCCCCAATGAAGTTAGAAACGACTTTCATCATTTCTTGACGGGAAACCAAGGACTCCAGATATTCCTCCTTAGGCAGAACCGCCGTAAACTGCCGCGCCAACACCGTACCACTGTAGGTCACGCCTGAAGTCTCAACGAACTTACTAGCCAGCAACTTCTTTAACACCGTCAAGACCGTATTCTGACTCAACCCCGGTTCCGCTCCAGCGATCTCTTTGGCGGATAAAGCGTTCTCACTCCCCCATAAGATCTGTAAAACCTGAAGTTCCCGTTTTGTAAAAGAATATTTTTTCATGATCAAAACCTCCAAATTTTTTTGGCTCTGTCCAGCCAACGATTTGAATAATCTTTATCGTCGTTTAAACAGCTTATGCCGTAATAATATTTTCTAAGCTAAGTTTACACTAATTCGGTTATAAAATCAATTGTTGCGACAAGAAAGAGTGCGGAGCGCAACGGACGGGTTGACTTTGAGCATTAACCTAGCAAAAGTAGGTTGGCCGCGGCTTGCGCTGCGAAATTCGGGGTGAGCTCGCTGTGGGCGCTGTTTAACCAACTGATCCTGCTGATCATCACTTACCTACTTCGCGCGCGGCTCCAGGAGAACCAAGCTTAATTTCGGAAGCAGCAACAGGAAACACGCCGATTAGTTCCGATTGCCTGTTGATCGGTACCAATCGGCGTGTTTTTGTGACTCTGATGTTGAAGGTCTGACTCCCAGTTCGCCTTGCTCGTTCAAGTTGTTGCCAAGAACGCAACGATTTCTACGGGCGGCCCAAGTTGGGGGCCCCAGCCAAATGCCGCTTGGGTACATAAAAGAACAGAGATTCTCAAGACAGCAAGCTTTGCGATTGCTGCATTGAAAGAATCTCTGTTTTTTTCGAAGTTTCATTGGAATTTTTTTCGAAGTTTCTTTCGAAGTTTCTTTCGAAGTTTCATTGGAATTTTGTACGCATCTATCTAAGCAAATATTCTAACTGGAATTGGACGAAATGACTGGGTTAAACGCGCCCCGTGACCCTTGCCAATGTGAGGAGATTCTCTCGTAAATCGGTCACCGCCATGTAATCTGGGCTGACTTTCGGCGAGAGCAGTGCCCAGGCGAGCCAAAACTCAAGCTCCTAATTTGATGACTTGATCAAACTGGGCCACTAACTGATGATCGCTGGTGTGGGTGACCATTAGAAGCGTGATCTCTGGTTGGTTCAATAGGCGCTGAACGATGTCACGGGCGTTGGCTTCATCTAAAGCTGAAGTCCCCTCGTCCATGATCAGAAATTCTTTGCCGCGAATCAGAGCCCGGGCCAAGGAGATCCGCTGCATCTCGCCACCAGACATGGTGCCATTGGCCGGATCGACCACGGTTTCGACCCCGTCAGTCATGCCCTGGACCGTGGCCGCTAAGTTGACTTTCTCCAGCGTTGGCGCTAGTTCGGTCTTGAGGCCTTCATCAAACAGGAGCACATTTTCGGCGATCGTGGTCTTGAACACGTGACTGGTTTGGGGGATGATCCCGATTTTCTCGCGCAGTGATTCTTGATCGATATTCTTTATATCCAGGTCATTGATCTGGGCGACACCTTGATAACCGGTCAGTTCACCACTCAGGATCTCCATCAACGTGGTTTTCCCGACACCGCTGGGGCCAACGATCGCCACTTTACTGCCTTCTTTGATGGTGAAATCAGGGAATTTGATCGTCTTATTCGGATATTCGTAACTCAAATCAGCGACTTTAACCAGCTGGGGCTGACCAGCTAACACTTGTTTGTTCGTCTCCGTGTCCGCAGGTTGCTTCGTCTGCAACAAGTGCTGGTACTTCTCACTGATTGCCTTACCTGAGATGTGACTGGTAATGTTATTGCTCATAGTCACCAAACCAGTAAAAATCAAATAAATGAAATCGCCGACACTGACCACGACCCCGGTGGTGACCAGACCACGAGTAGACAGATAACTGGCCAATAGAATCAGGGCGAATTGGGAGATCGTCCCGGTAATGTTGCCAAAGAAGCCGATCCAACTATCCACGGTCTCATTCTTGACATAACTGTCTTCTAACGCCTTGGCTTTAGGGCTGATCCGGGTCCAAAGTTTCTTGGCCGCCCCATTCCAACGCAACTCGAACAGCCCGCCCAACCAATCATTCAAGGAGGCGATCAACTCCTGGTTTGAGGCGGAGATACGCTTCGTCACTGCCGTTAACTGTTTGTTGAACAACATTGGGATCACGATCATCATGCTGGCTAATCGCCGCGATCATCCCGGTCATTATCTATGGATGTACTTTTTCCGGTTTAGAGTCAGGGAAAGCGTATTTCTTCACTGACGGGTTGCCAATCGCGGCCAATCAATACTTAATGCGGCTCTGGCTTTTTCCCATTATCCTAACAACGGCGATTCAATTGGATTTCATCAATACTCGGCTGCACGGGCCTTATGCGCAACGAATCGTGCGCCAAGCTGGTCGCCGGATCTCCTATTGGCAACTTTATTGCCACCGCATCCTCAGTCAAATGGGTATCCTAATCTTCTTATTACTGGTCTATACGCTGACGCGGGCAATCCGGCAATTCCCACTTTGGCCGCTTGATTTGCCAAACTTGGCTTTGTCTTTAATGACCTTTCTAGTGCTGTTCTCGATCCAATTTCTTATTTCCCTGTATGTGTCCCCTTTGATCGGTTATCTTGGGCTCAATATATACGTGCTTGTCTCGCTTTCAATTACAGGAATCGATTATCGCAGTCCCTGGACGCTGATCCTCTTTCCCAACGCGTTGATGGCTAGTCGGATCAGTCAGCCCGGATCCTATTGGCTTACACTGGGGCTTGTCCTCATCGCAGCGCTGGCTTGGGGTCAAAGACGGTTTGAACAAATGGATTTAATTTAGAGGAGGATCAAGATGATCGAAGTCAAACAAATTAGCAAAGCAATCAAAGGGCAACCTATTTTGGACCGGATCTCCGTCAACTTTGAAGCTGGCTACATCTATGGCCTTCGTGGTAAGAACGGCGCCGGCAAAACAATGCTATTACGGGCAATCGCTGGACTGATCAATATCGACACGGGTAAGATCATCATCAACGACCAAACACTTCACGACGAAATTGATTTCCCACCAAGTCTAGGCATTCTGATTGAAAATGATAACCTGCTGCCAGAACATACCGCCATGAGGAACTTGCAACTACTGGCCAGAATCAAGAAAGTCGCATCTGATACTGACATTGAAACCGCGATCCGGCGGGTCGGTCTGGATCCAGCCGATCAACGAATCGTCAAGAAATTCTCATTGGGGATGCGCCAACGTTTGGCCATCGCCCAAGCAATCTTTGAACGCCCGGATTTGATCCTCCTGGATGAACCAACCAACGCGATCGATACCGATGGTGTTGAGCAGGTCCGTGAGATTCTTTTGGCCGAGAAGAAACGCGGCGCGACAATTGTGATCGCCAGTCATTCCCAAGAAGATCTGGCTGTTCTAGCCGATGTGGTTTATGAGATGGCAGAGGGTCATTTGCAATGAAGACCCAAGAACGCCAACGCAGACGGCTCTTCTGGGTGGTGGTCACGCTATTGTTGATCTGTCTTGGTGGACGCCTCTACCACAAGTATCTGAATCAGAACAGCGCTTCACTTTTACGTAGCGTGGCGAAGAATACCGCCAAACCGTTTACCTATCAAGCCCGAGCTTCTAAAGCGGTGGCAGAGCGCGTAGCTGGTCAGGACTTCCCGCCAGGTTACTATGATCTCAGCGTTACTGGCGGGCGCGTTAACGGTCTCGCCAGTGGACAACGCTTGGAGAATCAATTCTACAATCCCGCTGAACACTTGTCTTTCCAGGGAAGCGGGCGGGTTCAATTCAAGCCCGCCCGCTTTAGCCCGTTGGTGTTCACCGCTGGTCAGTGTATCTTGACAAATACCTATGGGAATTATTTAGCGGGGGCGGAAATTGCCAGTGGTGACTACACCATTACTTGGCGCCGTAATCAGAACAGTTCAACCAAGTTCGCTTTGCTCGTTCAAGTTGTATCCAAGAACAAAACGACTTCTACGGACGGCCCAAGCTGGGGCACCCAGCTATTACCTGGGCAAACCGCCCATTTCAAATTGAAACCTCATGACCTACTCGCGATCGTGCCGCCAGTAGAAAATCGAGCCATTGCCCAACTCGAACTGATGATCAACCGAGACTAACTTGCGGATCCCTAAGCCTCAATAAAACTATTGGGTGGCGCATATCACCACAATTTTGTGATATTCCACCCATTTCGATAGTTACGCCTTCGTTAATGAACAATATTAGCTGAATAAAATCCCGAGAAAGCGTTTACTGGTAACGATTTTAATGCTACACTTTATTGTGAAGTAATTGATCAGATCCAGATTTTGAATTGCGGAGCCAAATTAGCTTGGCTCCTTTTTAGATAGCGATCGATCACAGATTAGCGCAGGTGAAATGAGCAATGATGATTGAATTGACCGGACTTTCGAAACGATACAAGCAGCAAGTGGTGCTGGACCAAGCCAATGCCAGTTTCACCGAACCTCAGAAGATCTACGCTTTGATCGGACCCAGCGGCAGTGGTAAGAGCACGCTGTTCAATATTCTTTTCGGCCTGGATAACGATTATCAAGGCCATTATCAGCTACTGGGGCACAATGCGGCCGAACTGACCAAGAAGCAGTGGGCGATCATTCGCGAACAAGAAATGCGGATGGTCTTCCAAGATTACAAACTGCTGGAGAACTTAACGGTTTACGACAATTTACATTTGTCTGGCGATTATTCGGACCAACAGATCGAAACCGTGCTCGCTACCATGAAGTTGACCCAATTCAAGACGGCGATCGTCGCTGACTTAAGTGGTGGTCAGAAACAACGACTGGCCATCGCCCGCGCGGTGATCGCGAAACCGAAGATTCTCTTGCTGGACGAACCCACCGGTAACCTTGACCAAGAGAATATCGAAATGACGATGACCTACTTGGATCAATTACGTCAACAGGGAATCATGATTCTGATCATTACCCATGATCCGCAGGTGGCGGAGTTCGCCGACGTGGTCTATCAATTACAAGACCAGCAATTGGTTTTGACGAAGGGCAGCCGACCAGAAGAGGCGCCAGATGACGTTTCAAGGGAGATCATCTCAGCGACACCAACGACGATCCCTTCGGCCGCCAAGAAACATCTGTTCAGCTATACCTGGACGAATCTCCGCCATACCAAGCGGCGTTTATTTTTCTTAGCGATCCCGATCATTATTATTATTTCTGCCTTTATTCTAAGCTTTACGGCTTTTCGCACCAGCTCGACCTTATCCTTTAAGAATTCATTCGGCGGGATCAGTGAGCGGGCAATAACACTGAATACGCAAGATCTGAATCGAAAGACCCATGCCCGTTATCGTAAGGAGGGCATTGTGAGTTCCTTCGATGGCAAGCGGATCGGGTTTTCCCAGGCCGACCTTACCGCGGCGCGTAAGTTGACCGGGGTGGCAAGTGTGACGCCCTTCAATCCAGGTGGGGTCAACTTATATGATTCTCATCAGAACACACTCAAATTGACCTATTTAGCGGCAGAATTCGACCCGTTGATCCAACGTTATCAACGGCTGAATAATAAGCTTGATGAGATCACCTTTGAATTCAACATGTCGTCCACGCCCCAACGCGTCATTCGCGACTTCAATGAAGCCAACATTGACCTCGTCGCGGGGAACTATCCCCATGATCGCAGCGACGAGATCTTGATTCCTGACGTCCTTGTCTTGCAGAAGTACCACACCACGGATCTGCGCCAAGTCTTGCGGAAGTCCATAACCCTAAATGTTCGGAAAAATCGCCAAACTAAGAAACATCACTACCGGATCGCTGGCATCTACAATACCGACTATGCCCATGGTTTGAGCGCTAAGTACCCAATTTATGTGGGTTATGCCGCTGAAGATGAAAAGACCGTCTACCTAGATAAGGAAACCTACCAATTTTATCGTGATCTCCTGACTGAGGACGAGGCTACCGCCGCGGTCAGCCAGAGCCTCATCGCGAGTTACACGCAATACGAGCAGGCTGTCGGTACCGGCTATCAAGGAATGTTGATCGTGGCTGCTCACGACACCGACGTCCCGCAGTTGACGAAACAATTACAAACGAAGTACCCCGCTTACAAGATCACTTCTCAGGAAGATCTCCGCCATGGTGAGCTGGGCGCCATCTATCAGCGGTTGATTTGGATCCTGATCGGTGGTTCTGTGGCGATTGCTTTGATTGCCGGTGTCTTGATCTGTTTCTTGAATAAGAGTTATATCAACGGCCGTAGTCGTGAATTGGCGATTTTATACAGCCTGGGTTATCAGCGCAAAGATATCTTCCAAGTGATCGCATTGGAGAACGGGCTCTTGTTTGGCGCTTACTTCCTTATTTCTTGCGGTATCTGCGCCTTACTCAATCGCTTTCTGCTAAGTAAATTAAGTAGCGCCCGCTTGTTTATCTACCTGTTCGCTCCCGAAAATATTGGGGCGTTGTTCCTCCTGGTCGTGATGATGCTGTTGATCTCGATCTTGTGGGGGATCAGTGGGGTCAAGCAGAAGAACCTGAAGTATTATTTGAATCACTGATCAAGTATTTAAGCGACTGAACGCTAAAATAATCGCTTGTCCAGAAAGGTTTGAAGCTCAATGAATAAGAAAAAGCGCCATGGCAAGTATCGGGGTCTCAAGATTCTTCTAACCTTCGTGGGCGTGATTGCATTGCTAGTGGCAGGTGGTTACTTGATGTTGCGCTATCGGGAAAGCACCAAGAAAGTGATCGCCCTAGATAAACTTGATCAAATCGAGCTTGTTCAAAAGGATAATCGCTTGTGGCTCAAGGGTGACGCTGATATCAGCAAGCATCGGCGGATCTTCGTCGTGGATGGCACCCAATCTGGTAATGACGCCTATATTTATATCATGGAAGTTTTCAGTTTCAAACAGAATAGCCAAGTCCATTTTGATATTACCGATACCATCAATCGAGAGTTCGGGACAAACACGCCAATCAAGAATTATTACCTTGTCAGCGGAGCGGAAATTTGTGGTCAGGGCGCGACGAGACAGGAGAACTATACCGACGCCACCAAGTATGATCAGCGCCGGGACTTACCAATCAAATCAGAATGAGCCATAATAAAAAAGAGTGGGACCCTTCAGAAATAAACTTCTGCGGGACCTACTCTTTTTTGGTAGCGTGAATTATGGTAATTTAACGGTTTTGCGCGGGACAACCACCACATAGCGTTCGGGATCGACCCCTTCGGAATAGGTTTCCACATAGGGGCTGTCCGCTAACAAGGTGTGGATCTGCTTGCGTTCGAAGGACGGCATTGGATCCAAATAAACCGCTTGATGATCGGCGATCACATTGCGGGCGGTGCGCTTGGCGACTGAGGCCAGAACGCGTTCCCGGCGCTCGCGATAATCGCCAACGTTGAGCACGATCGCCTGATGCGTGCGGCCGCGGTGATTAAAGAAGGTTTGACTGATGTACTGCAAGGAATTGATCGAGCGACCATGCTTGCCGATCAGGAGTCCTTCTTTCGCCGTATCTAAATGAAAGACGATTTGGCGGTCATCACTTTTCCGATCGATCCGCACCAAAGATGGCGCGCCTAAGCGTTGGGTCAGATCAGTCAAATATAAGGCCAAGTCTTTGACGGCTTGTTCGTCATTGCGATTTTCAGTTTCAGCGGTTGCGACCGGTGCTGGTTGCGCCGCGGGGCGGGCCACTGGCGCGGCCGGCGCTGGTGTCACTGGTTTGACCGCGGTTGCGGTCGCTGACGCAGGCGTCGGCGCGCTGGCTTTAGCGGCTGGCTGGCCACTGCGCCGTTGCGGATCATTTTGCGCGTCGGTGCGGATATTTTGCCGCATTTCTTTTTCGATCTTCTTCTGCGCCGCTTGCCGCCGCGCGACGGTTTCCGCCGAAATCTCGACTTCGACCAGGGCGGTTTTGCGCCCTAAGCCTAAGAAACCTTTCGCTTCTTTGCGGCGGATCGTGATCGTTGCTTCTGTTTCCTCCAGGCCCAAGGCAGTTAAACCTTTTTCAACTGCCGCGGCCACGGTAACTCCTTCATACTGTGCCATAATGTTGAGCGACCCCTTTCTCGATTAGCGGCGCCGCGCTCGTTTCCAGGCGCGCCGTAAAGCCTTCTCTTTCTCCTTGGCTTCCGCTTCCTTGGCCTCCCGTTCCCGTTTCGCTTGGAATGGGTTTTGTAAGATCAACGTCTGAACCACTTGGAACGCGTTGGAAACAACCCAGTACAGGGACATCGCCGAAGCGATATTCAAAGCGGGGATGATGATCATCAACGGCATCACATACATCATGATCTTACCCGTCGAACCACTTTGCGGCATGGACAGGTTACTGATGTAGGTGCTCAAAAACGTGAACAAACCGGCCAGGATCGCCATAATGTAGTAGGGATCCTTCTCCCCTAATTGCATCCAGAGGAACGTCCCTTGCTTCAACGCCTCGGTGCGCCAGATCGCCTGGTACAAGGCGTACATGAATGGCATCTGGATCAGCATTGGCAAACAACCCATCATGGGATTGACGCCAGCTTCGGACATCAATTTCTGGGTCTCACTCCGCAACTTCTGCTGTGTTTCCACATCTTTGTCGGAATATTTCTTTTGGAGCGCTTGTAATTCTGGTTGGATCTCCTGTTGCTTCTTCATGTTCTTGGTGCTGAAATGGTTCAGCGGCAACAACACGATCCGCACGATGATCGTAAAGACCACGATGGCCCAGCCGTAGCTGTTGCCTAAGATCGAAGCGATCTTCAAGATAAACCAAGAGAAGGGGTACAGGACATAATGGTCCCAGAATCCCGCGCTACTCTTGGTAATTGGCTCATTCAAATTAGAACAGCCGGTCAAGACCAGAACCAAACTCAGGATCGCGACCAGTAAAATGATTTTCTTTAACTGCGAGCGTTTCTTCACTAATTTTCCCTCACGAATCGAATTATTCTGCTTGTGCTTCAAGCAACAACTGACTTAATTTTAGCACATGGATGAGATTAGTTTTAGTCTCTTTCATATCTAAATTTTTCGCATTGGCGCGGGCGATCACTAAAAAGTCCACATCGCCGGGTAATTGATCGGATAATTCCAATAAACTTTGACGAATATAACGCTTGATCTGATTGCGACAAACCGCGGTGTGACCGACTTTCTTGCCCACAGAAATGCCAACGCGGTAATGTGTCTGCCCCGGTTTCTTGATTTGATAGACGACAAAATTGCGGTTAGCCTTGGAGTGGCCAGCCGCAAAAACTTCTTGAAATTCTTTTTCTCGTTTGATCCGATACCGTTTCTGCATAACGCCGTTCCCATCTTTGTCTCGCGAAATAAACTAATAAAAAAAACCACTGAAACTCAGTGGCCTTAAGCAGATAAAACTTTTCTACCTTTACTACGACGTCTTGCTAATACTCTACGGCCGTTTTTCGTGCTCATGCGTTTCATGAAACCGTGAACGCGTTGACGATGACGTTTTTTAGGTTGATATGTCCGTTTTGTTGTCATGTGTGTGGCACCTCCCAAATATAAGTGGATACACCATGAAGATCGTTTCGAAATAATTCTGATATGTTCTTCAAGCGCAATTACTTTATCCATACTATCATACAGTTCTGGAAAAATAAACAGATTTCTCGGGTTTCCGTCAGGTTTTTTTTGAAAAGTTGCGTTTTAGTCGTCATTCAGGTGGAAAATCGAGGCGAAGCGGCGAAAAACAAGCGAATTCAAGAAAACATACGAATTCAAGATACACGAAATCAGAAAAAATAAAATCAGAGAAAATAAAATCAGAAAGTACGAATTCAAAAAATGCGAAATCAGAAAACACAAAATCAGAAAACACGAAATCAGAAAAACACGAATCCAAAAAGATGGTCAAGAAAAACGGGGGCGCCAGGCAGACTGGCTTGGTGATTCCTTTAGTTGGCCCGGTCACTTTTGGCGTGGGTCAGCAAGCCGGTCAGTAATAAGGTGGTCGCGGCCACCGTGATCAGGATGCCGCGCCCGTTAAGCCGCCACCAGAGCTGGCGATAACTGCTGATCGCGCCACCTTGGGTCAAGGTCAGATCCCGCCAATGATCCAGCGTGGCGACCACTAAACCTTGGCCCCAAATGGCGCCTAACAACCCGCTGAGCAGACACCCCAACAAATAACCCAATAAGACCAAGCCTGTATTGATCAAGCCACTCCGCCAGGCAAAGCGCCACCGGTGGCGATCATTTTTTAATGATTTCATTTTTATTCCTTTATTCACTTTCATTCTAACATTTTCTGCGGATTAGACAACCAGCTTGGGAAATTCTCAGCGACCTATTTTGCCGCTGGCCAAGCGCCCTAAAACGGCGATTTCATCAGGCTGAAATCGCCAATTTACTTATCCACAAGTTGGACCATTCCTTGGGATTATCCCTGTGGATTGTTGGACCGCTTGATTCCACTTGTCCCCTGCAAATGTGGATAACTCCAGTTGTCCACAGCTTGGTGCGCAACGCTTTCCACAACTCGCTTTTCGGTGGATATTTTCATGAAAACAAGTCGTGACGGCGCTGGTTATTCACACCCAGCTGTGGATAACTTTATTTTCGTTGGCGTTGCCTTAATTTGTCCACAAGCCTGTGGACAAATTAGCCGCAATCTGTGCGTAATTTATTGGTCTAGCTAAAAACCTGTGGAAAACTTTTTTAGTAAATGCTAGAATTAAGTTACGATTTATTTTTAAGATGGAGAAAGAGGCGGCTAAATTCATGGATAGTACGAAATTACTATGGCAACAACTCAGCGCCGAGCTTAAGAAAACGTTTAAGCCGGTCAGCTACAACACCTGGATTGCCTCCGTTAAACCAATCGAAATCTCCGGCGATACCCTTGTCCTTGAACTGCCCTCAGAGTTTCACTTAAATTATTGGAATGAGCATTTATTGGATCCCACCCAAACGATCCTCGAAGAATTGACCGGACAGGCCATGACGATCAAACTCCGCTTGCCCAACCAACTCACCAACCAAAATCAAGGGCAAACGCAGACACTGGATAACGACGAAAAAGCGGTTTACGGGCATGACACCCATTTAAACGACCAATATACTTTCGATAATTTCGTGATCGGCGCCGGCAACTATCTGGCGCAAGCAGCGGCGTTATCGGCGGCCGAAGAACCTGGGGAGATTTACAACCCCTTGAACATTTACGGCGGCGTGGGTTTGGGCAAAACCCATTTGATGCAGGCGATCGGCAACGAAATGCTGCGCCGCAATCCTGACGCCAAAGTCAAATACGTCACCAGCGAAGAGTTCACCAATGATTTGATCAACTCGATCCGCACCCGCCGCCAAGAGGCTTTCCGCCGCGAATACCGCTCGGTTGACCTTTTGCTGGTCGATGATATTCAGTTCTTCGCGGACAAAGAGGCGATCCAGGAAGAATTCTTCCACACCTTCAACAAGTTATATGAAAACAAAAAACAAATCGTCCTCACTTCTGACCGGATCCCCAGCGAGATCCCCAAGCTGGAAGACCGCTTAGTTTCCCGCTTCCGGTCTGGCTTATCCGCCGACATCACCCCACCGGACTTGGAAACCCGGATCGCGATCCTGCGCAACAAAGCCTTAGCGGAAGGCCTAGAAATCGACGACCAGACCCTCAGCTACATCGCCAGCCAGATCGACACCAACATTCGCGAACTGGAAGGCGCCCTCGTCCGCGTCCAGGCCTACTGCACCATCAACAAGATCGACATTGACCTGGAAAACGCCATGGCCGCGCTCCAAGGCCTCCAAGAACTTTCCGCCGAACGCGGCCTGTCGATCAGCGGCATCCAAGAAGTCGTCGCCCAATATTATCGCCTCCAAGTCGCCGACATCACCGGCAAGAAACGCACCAAAAACATCGTCGAACCCCGCCAGATCGCCATGTACCTCGCCCGCGAACTCACCGACAACTCCCTACCAAAAATCGGCAAAGAATTCGGCGGCAAAGACCACACCACCGTCATCCACGCCCACGAAAAAATCGCCACCAACATCAAACGCGATTCCGAACTCAGAAAACAAGTCAGCGACCTCCAAAAACTACTACAGAATTAAGAGTGCGAACCACACCGGGTAGTGCTTGAGCATTAGCCTAGTCACTGTTTTGGGAGCCGGTTTTAGCTCCCGGAACAGTGACGTAGCTAAGCGGAAAGCACTGGGGTGGTGAGCACATTTCGGTAGAAAGTGCGGAGCGCAACGGGTTAATTTTCAGCATTAGACTAACGATGATTTTACAACTCGCCATTCCCCACTTTTCTCCTTTATAATTGTCCACCGGTGGACAACTTTGTGCAGGGATCAAAAATCCGTCCTGTGGATAACTAAAAAAGTGTCCCCAGAATTCTCCACAAGTTATCCACAGTGAAAATTGGTCACGAGTGATTCGTCACCGGACTTTTCCACAGGTTCCACAGGCCCTAATACTAATACTAAAAATACTATAGCTTTATTAAAGACAAACCGAGGAGGAACCACTATGAAATTCACAATCAATCGGAACAGTTTTATCCGTTCATTCAACGATGTTTCACGGGCTATCCCAGCTAAAACCACGATTCCGATTTTAACCGGGATCAAATTAGATCTGACCAATGATGGGTTACTTTTGACGGGAAGCAATTCGGACATTTCTATTGAAACTTTCATGCCTGTCAGTGATGAAGAATTAAATCTGCAAATTGAGTCTGTCGGGAGCGTTGTTTTAACGGCGCGCTTCTTCGGTGAAGTCGTCAAACGTTTACCTGAAGACGAATTCACGTTGGAAGTTCGGGACAATTACCAGACCCGGCTGACTTCAGGTAAATCCGAATTTACCGTTGTCGGGATCGACGCCAATGATTTTCCACGCTTACCTGAAGTTGAAGATCAAAGCGAGTTGAAAATCGGCGCTGATATTTTACGGGACTTGATCAACCAAACCGTCTTGGCCGTTTCAGACCAGGAAACCCGGCCGATCTTGACGGGGGTCAATTTCACCATTGATGGCAATGGGTTACTGGCGGTGGCCACGGATAGCCATCGTTTATCCCAACGCCGGCTTGATTTACCGGACATTACCAGCACCTATCGCATGGTGATCCCCGGCAAAAGTTTGCAAGAACTGAGCCGAATGTTAGCCGACCAAAGTGGGGACATTGCCCTGCGGATCAGCGAAAATCAAGTCCTCTTCAGTTTCGGCGCGACGAAATTCTATTCCCGTTTGCTGGAAGGTAATTATCCGGACACCGCGCGGTTGATTCCAACCGAACACAATGTGCAATTGCAACTGAACGCTTCGACATTTTTGGCGGCGATCGAGCGGGCGGCTTTGCTGTCCCACGCCAGTCGGGCCAATGTGGTGCGGCTCGTGCTGACCCCGGCGGACAATTCGGCGATTCTGTCCGGGACCTCGCCAGATGTGGGGAATGTGGAAGAAGCCTTGACGATCACGGCGTTAACCGGGGATGAGCTGGATATTTCTTTCAATCCAGATTACATGAAGGACGCGTTGCGGGCGTTCGGACCCGCCGAGATCAGCCTGAATTTCACCACCAATCTGCGGCCGTTCACGCTTGTGCCGACAGCGGATGGCGAGCACTTTGTCCAATTGATCACACCTGTGCGAACTTTCAACTAGACCAATTTTATTCAGCGTCACACAAGCCTGATTTCACCCTTTTTCCGGGAAAATCAGGCTTGTTTTATCGTGCTTTTTGGCGTGATCAGTGGTTTCGGTTGGGTCTGTGATACAACAGCACCGACACTTTGATTTTTAGTGATTGTGAGAAAAGGCCGTTAATAGCGGGAAACAGGTCAGATTGCTAGCGTAGCAAGCTGGGGGTATCTTGACGAGCCCCTAAGACTTAAGCGTTACCGTTGATTAACCTAATCAATGGTTTTTATTTTTCTTGCGCCAGCGGGCGGGTTTGGCGGGAGCTAAGTAGTTAAGCTAGGCGCGGATTCACTATGACGTTTTGGCACGGATGTGGGGTGGCGCTTAAAAAAAGGTGGATTTTCCGCTAGAACAAGAAAAAAAGCCCTTCTCAGCAATTTTAACGAAAATAGGCTATCTGGCTTATTTGAACTAATATTTGCTGAAACGGCTTTATTTGCGGTTTAAATTGTTTTTTACACAAAAAAAGTGTATAATTTAGAAGTACAAAAAGTTGGAATTCTAGTGCTGGGGGCGAAAATAATCAAGCAAATCAAAATCGATACCGAATACTTGACCTTGACGCAGCTTTTGAAAGAAGAAGGCATTGTCGGCAGTGGTGGTCAGGTCAAATGGTATTTACAGGAAACACCGGTCCAGTTGAACGGCGTCACCGAGGCTCGACGGGGCAAGAAGCTTTATCCCGACGACATCGTGCAATTGGCTAGCGGCGAACGTTTCCAAATCGTGAAGGTCTAAATGTACCTCCAGCAAATTGCGCTGACCCATTTCCGTAATTACGATCGGCTGACGGCGGAATTCTCGCCGCAGATCAACGTGCTGATCGGTGAGAACGCGCAAGGCAAGACGAACCTGCTCGAAGCAATCTATGTGTTGTCACTAGCGCGCTCCCATCGAACAACGGATGACAAATCGCTGATTCAATGGGGGCATGATTTTGCTAAGGTCAGCGGGGTGATCCAGCGGCGGCTCAGTCCCTTGCCTTTAGAATTGGTCATTAGCCAAAAGGGCAAGCAAGCGCGGGTCAACCACTTGGATCAAAAGCGCTTATCTGATTACGTTGGCCAGTTCAATGTGGTGCTGTTTGCCCCAGAAGACCTGGAATTGGTCAAAGGCTCACCGGCCAAGCGCCGCCGCTTTATTGATATGGAGTTTGGCCAGATCGACCATCAATATCTTTATAATATTAGCCAATACCGCAGTATTTTACGCCAACGAAATCTTTATTTGCGTCAGCTTAAGTTTGGCGAGGCCAAGGACCGAGTCTATTTGGAAGTACTGTCTGATCAATTGGCGGGTTTTGGTGCCGAAATCGTGTGGACCCGGCATCTTTTTTTGCAACAAATGGTCGCTTTCGCCAGCGCCGAACACCGCCAGATCACCCAAAATCGCGAGGAATTGCAGTTCGCGTACCAAACCGTGCTGCCAGAAGCCGAGTTGACCAGCTCAAATCAGATTTTCCAATTCTTACAACAGGATTACCAGCGTTTGCAAAAGCGGGAGATCCAGCAAGGCACCACCTTGAGCGGGCCCCATCGTGATGATGTTCGGTTCATTGTTAACGAGCAGAATGTGCAGGAATTTGGCTCCCAAGGGCAACAACGGACAGTGGCGCTTAGTTTGAAATTGGCCGAGATCCAGATGATCAAAGAAAAAACCGGCGAGGCGCCGGTGCTATTGCTGGACGATGTGTTGTCGGAATTGGATGATTTGCGGCAAACGCATTTGCTGCACACGATCCAGGATCAAGTGCAGACGTTTTTGACCACTACTAGTTTGGATGGGGTCGCGCAGGAGGTCATTGGGCAGCCGACGGTCTTTCGGGTGACGCAGGGGCAGATCGAGCGTGAGTAGGTCGCCGGGGCCTGGGGCGGTGAACACGTTTCAATGATGTCCACGGCTTGCGCTGCGCGTGGCGTTGGTGGTTGGCAAGTGTAGTGGGGCTCCAGGTCGGGCTGGGGGTGGTGGAACGCGGCGGGCACGATTTTGAGCTTTTCGGAAGTGCGCCGAAAATCTCAAAACTCGGCCTTATTGTAGGCGATAAATCGCCAACAATAATATCGCGGCTGACTCACCCCCAGCCCGACCTTCCGCCAGACGAACAAACAGACCACCAACGCCCAGAGTGCGGAACACAACGGGTTGACTTTGAGCATTAACCTAGCCAGGATTTTGGAGGCTGGGCTTTGCCTCCGGAAGCCTGGCGTAGTTAAGCGCAGAAGTCAGTTGTGTGGAGCACGTTTCAACGCCACGCTCCGCTCCAGCCGCTCAACGTTATAACAGCCGTTTGAGCACTCACGCCATTTGGCAAGCTATCGTCAATTGATGAGGAGCCCCGCACTTGACGACCGTGGTCACAATCCTTGAATTGGTGACACCAGCGCAGTCTATCTGATGAACAGACCTAGTTCTGGATGAATCAACTGAATCGGTCGGTTTCTACCCGTGGATTGTTAAAGAAACAAGTAGAGATGTTCAGCCCACGCAAAATGTCCCGAGCTCCTGATCCGAATCCGTTGGTGTTGCCAGACCACCAAAAAAGTGGGAATTATTTGACCGCTATCTTGCAAAATCACTTTGTCCGATACTCCACTTGATTGCAGATCGGCTCAATTATGCCCAGCAACCGGTTCGAGTCGAAACATGTTATCCGTGAATCAAGCGGCGTAAAAGTACAAATTGACTCGAATCAACTGTTGGCATCGCCGGACCACCCAAAAAGTGCGGTATTTTGCATAACTAGCAAAAGCACTTCGCTAAATAGCTGATCTTGATTGTAGATAAGCTCAATTCTGTTCAGCAACCGGCTGGGACTGCGCGGCTCAGTGGTGAAATTGTCCTTTGCGGCTTTGCCGCTTAGGACAAGGCTCGATTTGAAGACAAGCCGCGCCCTTTGCGGATTGGCTTCAAACGATGCCCACCACGTTCCAGTCCGCAACAGCAGTCCCAGCCGGTTGCGCTCACGCGCAACACCCACTTTCCCCCTGCAACCAGATCCAGCACAATCAACAGAAATCATAGATAAAAACAAAAAGATAAAAAACACCGCATCAAACCAAGCACCCACCAGTTAGGAGGATTTTTGTGAACGATTCAGAGAAAAATCAACAAAACCCAACAAATGAACCCGAACCAACCATCAAACCCTTGATCGCCGACGAAACCGACGCGCCTGCAACGGCTGACGCAACACCAGCGGCACCGTCTGCGGAAGCTGTTTTGGCCAAGGAAGAAAAAGCGAAAGAATACAACGCCAGCCAGATCCAAGTGTTGGAAGGACTGGAAGCCGTGCGGAAACGCCCGGGGATGTACATTGGCTCGACCAGTAGCCAAGGTCTGCACCATTTAGTTTGGGAAATCATTGATAACGGCATCGATGAGGCGTTGGCCGGTTTCGCCACGCAGATCGATGTGGAAGTTGAAGCGGACAATAGCATCACCGTCACCGATAATGGCCGGGGTATCCCGGTGGATATCCAACCGAAAACGGGACGGCCTGCTTTGGAGACGGTTTACACGATCCTGCACGCCGGTGGTAAATTCGGCGGTGGCGGCTACAAAGTCTCCGGTGGGTTGCACGGGGTCGGCGGCTCGGTCGTTAACGCGCTTTCCAGCGTTTTGGACGTGACCGTGACTCGTGAAGGCAAGCGTTATTACATGGATTTTGTTCGCGGCAAGGTGCGGACCGAAATGAAGGTCATTGGCACCGCGGCGGCGCATGAACATGGCACTAAGGTTCATTTTCTGCCTGATCCGGATATTTTCACGGAGACGACGGTTTTTGACGACCATGTCTTGAATACGCGGATCCGCGAGTTGGCTTTCCTGAATAAAGGGTTGAAATTGACCTTTACCGACAAACGCGCGGCGACGGCGGAACGGATCACCTATCATTATGTTGGCGGGATCAAGAGTTACGTCGAATATCTCAACGAGAAGAAGACGGTGCTCTTCCCTGAGCCGATCTATGTGGAAGGCGAACAGGACGGGATCACGGTGGAAGTCGCGTTGCAATATACCGACGATTTCCATTCCAATCTGCTGACGTTCGCGAATAATATCCATACCTACGAAGGTGGCACCCACGAGGCCGGCTTTAAAGCGGCGCTGACGCGGATCATCAACGATTATGGTAAGCGGGCCAATTTGATCAAGGACAACGACGACAATCTTTCCGGCGATGATGTGCGGGAAGGGATGACGGCTGTGGTTTCGATCAAGCATCCTGATCCCCAATTCGAGGGTCAGACCAAGACGAAGTTGGGTAACTCTGACGCGCGAACGGTCACCGATCGGATGTTCTCCGAAACTTTCATGAAGTTCTTGATGGAAAATCCGACTGTCGCTAAACAAATCGTGGAAAAAGGTCAATTGGCCTCCAAAGCGCGCTTGGCCGCCAAGCATGCGCGGGAAGTGACGCGGAAGAAGTCAGGCTTGGAGATCAGTAATCTACCAGGTAAATTGGCGGATAACACCAGCAAGGACCCGAATATCTCGGAATTGTTCATTGTCGAAGGGGATTCCGCCGGCGGCTCCGCTAAGCAGGGGCGGTCGCGGTTGACCCAAGCGATTTTACCGATCCGAGGCAAGATTTTAAACGTGGAAAAAGCGTCAATGGATCGGATTTTGGCCAACGAAGAGATCCGGACCTTATTCACGGCCATGGGGACTGGCTTTGGCGGCGATTTCGATGTGGCCAAGGCGCGCTACCACAAATTGATCATCATGACCGATGCCGATGTGGATGGCGCCCATATTCGGACGTTATTACTGACGCTCTTTTATCGGTATATGCGGCCGATCGTGGAGGCTGGCTATGTTTATGTGGCCAAGCCACCGCTATATCAGGTGCGCCAAGGGAAATTCATGCGTTACATTGATTCCGACGAAGAATTGGAAGAGGTCTTGGGGCATTTGCCAGCGGCGCCGAAACCAGCGATCCAACGGTATAAAGGTTTAGGGGAAATGGACGCGGAACAGTTGTGGGAGACCACAATGAATCCGGAGAACCGCCGTTTGGACCGGGTCGAAGTTACTGACGCCGCGGAAGCTGATGAGGTTTTCCAAATGTTGATGGGTGACGATGTTGCGCCCCGGCGTAAATTCATCGAAGATAACGCGAAATATACGAAGAACTTGGATGTCTAGAAGGGAAGTTTGCGAGTAAATGGCAGAATTTGAAGATCATCGCATCGAAACGATCAACCTTTCCAAAACGATGCGGGATTCATTTTTGGATTATGCAATGAGTGTCATCGTCGCGCGGGCCCTGCCTGACGTTCGCGATGGCTTGAAGCCGGTGCATCGGCGGATCTTGTATGGCATGAACGAACTGGGTGTGACCCCGGACAAGCCTTATAAGAAATCGGCCCGGATCGTCGGCGATGTCATGGGTAAGTACCATCCCCACGGTGATTCGGCGATTTACGAGTCAATGGTGCGGATGGCCCAAGATTTCAGCTACCGTTACATGCTGGTCGACGGCCACGGGAACTTTGGCTCGGTCGATGGTGATGGCGCGGCGGCGATGCGTTATACCGAAGCGCGGATGAGCAAAATCGCTCTGGAAATGTTGCGCGACATCAATAAAGATACGATCGATTTTCAGCCCAACTATGATGGCACTGAACGGGAGCCTGTGGTGTTACCAGCCCGCTTCCCGAACCTGCTAGTCAATGGCGCTACTGGGATCGCGGTGGGGATGACCACCAATATCCCGCCCCATAATTTGGCGGAAGTGATCAGTGCCCTGCACCTTTTGATGAAGAACCCGGACGCCAGCACCGCTGAGTTGATGGAAGTTTTACCAGGACCTGATTTCCCTACTGGGGGCTTGGTTCTGGGCAAGTCGGGGATCCGGCGGGCCTACGAGACGGGGAAGGGCACGATTATTTTACGGGCCAAGACCGAGATCGAGACCTTGAAAAACGGCCGCGAACGGATCATCGTTCATGAGATTCCTTATATGGTCAATAAGGCCAAGTTGGTTGAGCGGATCGCGGAATTGGCCCGGGACAAGCGGCTTGATGGCATCATTGATCTAGCCGACGAATCGGACCGTGAAGGGATGCGGATCTCGATCGACTTGCGCCGGGATGCCAGCGCGTCGGTGGTGTTGAACAACCTGTACAAATTAACGCCGATGCAAACGACTTTCGGCTTCAACATGGTGGCGATCGTTAATGGCGCCCCGAAACAGTTGAGTCTGAAAGAGATCCTGCAATATTATTTGGCTCATCAAGAAGAAGTGATTCGGCGACGGACCGCTTTTGACCTGAAGAAGGCCGAAGCCCGCGCCCATATTCTTGAAGGATTGCGGATCGCGCTGGATCATATTGACGAGATCATCAAGATCATCCGTGGTTCTGAGACCGGCGAATTGGCCAAAAATACGATGATGGACCGTTACGGTTTAAGCGACAAGCAATCCCAAGCGATCTTGGATATGCGGTTGGTGCGCTTGACCGGTTTGGAACGGGAAAAGATCGAAGCTGAATACCAAGAATTAATGAAAACCATCGCCGATTTGAAAGATATTTTAGCGCGTTCCGAACGAATCGACGAAATCATTTATCAAGAGTTGTTGGAGATCCAACGGCGCTTCGGCGATGATCGGCGGACGGAATTGCTGGTCGGCGAAGAATTAAGTATCGAAGACGAAGACTTGATCGACGAAGAAGACGTGATGATCGTCTTGAGCCATAACGGCTACGTTAAACGCGTGCCTGCCAATGAGTTCAAGGTCCAAAATCGGGGCGGCCGCGGGATCCAAGGCATGAACGTTCATGATGACGACTTTATCGAGCAATTGATCTTCACTTCGACCCATGACACCTTGCTCTTCTTTACCGATGTGGGTAAAGTCTACCGGGCCAAGGGTTACGAGATTCCTGAATATGGTCGGACCGCCAAAGGGTTGCCGATCATCAACTTGTTGGGGATCGAAACTGGTGAGAAGATCGAGACCGTGGTCAAGGTTCGCGACGCGGATGCCGAGGACTCCCTCTTCTTCATCACCCGGCTGGGCACCGTTAAACGTACCAGCGTGGCGGAATTCGCCAATATCCGCAGCAATGGCTTGCGGGCGCTGACCTTGCGTGACGGCGACTCACTGAGTAATGTGCTTTTGACCGACAATCACCAGAACATTTTCATTGGGACGCATTTAGGCTACGCGGTCTCCTTCCGGGAAACCGATGTCCGGGCCATGGGACGGACCGCCGCCGGTGTGCGGGGGATCCGCCTGCGCGAAGGCGATTATGTAGTCGGTTCCGCGATCCTGGCGCCGGACCATGAAGTCCTAGTCATTTCTGAAAACGGCTATGGCAAACGGACCAATGTGGCCGAATATCCGATCAAAGGCCGCGGCGGTAAAGGCATCAAGACCGCCAACATCACCGAGAAAAACGGGCCGTTAGTTGGGTTGACCGTCGTTGATGGCAGCGAAGATATCATGCTGATCACCGACGAAGGCGTCCTGATTCGTTTTGAAGTCAAGGCAGTTTCCCAAACCGGTCGTGCCACCATGGGTGTTCGCGTGATCAAAGTCGACAACGGCGCCAAAGTCGCAGCGTTGGCCAAGGTCGCGCCAGACGATGACGACGATGATCCTACTGATCCAAGCGCAACCAAGCCAACCGATCCGAACGGGTCAACAGCTGATGGCGCGACCGCCAGCTCAGCGGTAGCCGCGGCTGGCGGGGAACAAGGCATTGACGCTGGTCAAACCGATTCGACCGATTCGACGACCGATCAAGCAGACGCGACCAACCTCGCTGACGCCGCCAATAACGCCAACATCGCCACACCAGGACAAGACCTGCCCTCCGATGTCCGACGCCTGCTAGACCGCGCGGAAGCTGATGATGCCGCGTTGACCGACCCAGACGACGCCGAACGAGATGACGCCAGCGCCGATCCCGATCAAGGTGACGACGATCAGGCTTAGTTTTTCCTGAATGGCCCAATGGCAGGGCACAGCTTTAAAAGCAATTTTCAAAATCCGAAGTCAGATTACGGCAGCGCTCAAATTTTGAGCGCTGCTTTTTTTCGACAAAAATAAAAAAATTGTTCACTTTCTTGCGTATTTCATGATGTAGCCAGCTCAACGTCCTCATTAGCACTAACAGTTCTGATAAGCGTTCAGTTTTACCATTTACCATTTAACACTTACCATTTAACACTTCGTACCAAGTGCCCAGAATTACTTTGCCACCCGCGTCAAGAGTCGAAAGGAGTGAGCAGCCCGTTTAATAAGCGTTGTCATATTTCAATAGCCGCATCGCGCAGCGCCAGCCGCGGACATAATACTTTTGTCCGTTCAAGCAACCCCGACCAAAAATCGAATAATTCCCAGCTGCTCGCTTGTTTCCCCGCCACAAATATGATAAACTGTTAGCTTGTGAGTAGTCTTCAGGGCTGCTTACTCCTTGTTCTTAGTAGATAAGAACCAATAGTCCATAAGGAGGTGTACAAACCATGGCACAAACTTTTTACGAAGTTACTTATATCATCAAGCCAGATCTTGAAGAAGAAGCGAAAGCTGCTTTGATCAAGCGTTATGATGACGTTTTAGGTAGCGAAGGTGCAGAATTGGTTGACTCAAAAGATTGGTCGAAGCGGCGTTTAGCTTACGAGATCAATGATTATCGTGAAGGAATCTATCACATTGTCAATGTGAAGTCCGACAACGATGCGTCAGTCAACGAATTCGACCGTCTTTCCAAGATCGACGGTAGCGTTTTACGTCATATGATCGTTAAACGCGATGATAAGAACTAAAACATCATTAATTGCGAAACGAGTTCAGAAAGGGGCTTTTTAAATGATCAATAACGTGGTACTGGTTGGCCGGCTAACGAAGGACGTTGAGTTGCGCTACACCGGTAACGGGATTGCTGTTGGTACGTTTACGATGGCGATCAATCGCTCTTTTACTAATGCCCAAGGTGAACATGAGGCCGATTTTATTCAATGCGTCATCTGGCGAAAATCTGCTGAAAATTTTGCTAATTTCACCCATAAAGGTTCTTTAGTTGGGATCCAAGGCCGGATCCAAACGCGTAATTACGAAAACCAACAAGGTCAACGTGTTTACGTGACTGAGGTCGTGGCGGATAACTTCTCGCTATTGGAGCCTAAAGGGGCCGGTGGTCACAGTAATAATAGCGGTAGCCAAAGTAATGGCGGCGGCTATAACGGTGGCGCCAGCAATGGTGGTAGCAACTTTAACAACAATTATAACCAGAACAATTCGAACAATAATAACGCTTTTAACTCAAATCCGGGGAAAGACAATAATGGTGGGCAGAGCGGTAACAGCAATGCCACTGATGATCCATTCGCGAACAGCAGTGAACCAATGTCAATCACCGATGATGATCTACCGTTCTAAATTTGGACCCGTTTTAATTAACGCTTGAGAGGAGGAACTCACATGGCTCAACAACGTCGTGGCGGCCGTCGTCGCCGTAAAGTCGATTTTATCGCTGCTAATCACATCGAATATATCGATTACAAAGACACAGAATTGTTGAAACGTTTTATCTCAGAACGAGGTAAAATCTTACCACGCCGCGTAACTGGCACTAGCGCAAAGAATCAGCGCAAGTTGACCGTTGCTGTCAAGCGTGCACGGATCATGGGCTTGTTACCATTCGTAACAGCTGACTAATTTTGTGAATTGAATTGGATTAGCCTTCTGAAATCGTCATGATTTCGGAAGGCTAATTTAGTTTTGCCGCCGTTTTCCCGGCCAAGGGGCTATTCGCGGTCGCTGGTGGTTAACAGGCGGCGCCAGCCCGGGGATTTTTCGCGTTGACCGTGGGCATTTGCGCTGGGGTGGCTTCCGAATCACTAAATTTATGTTAAAATGGGAAGAGTAAGTAGCTTTTTGGAGAACGAACGACGAAGGGGTACTATGAAGAAACTGATTAGTTTTTTACGAAAAAAAATCGCCATCCCCACTTTTTTCGCGGATGTTCAACTGCGGGTGATTGCCCTAACTGTTTTGGGAATCGCCATCGCGGCCAGTATTGTGGCCATGATTTTGAACCCGATTTTCGGGATCGTGTTCTTGGTCGCGATTATTTTGCTAGTGGGGGTCATTTTTTACGGATTTGAAGTTTTATCAAAGAATACCAACCGTTATGTTTCCGACCTGTCTTATCGAATCAAGCGTGGTGAGCAAGAAGCGTTGATTCAAATGCCGATCGGGATCATGCTGTTTGACAAAAATTACGAGATCCAGTGGGTCAATCCGACGCTGCAGAAATATTTAGGCGATCGGACCGTCCTCGGCCATAAAATCGCCGAAGTGGACGCCAATTTGGCCAAGTTGATCACCAGCCATCCAGGCGATGAAGTCAATCGAATCGTGGACTGGGACGATTATAAGTTTGAGATCACCCTGCAAGAGAAGGCGGGCGCGCTGTATTTGCTGGACGTGACGCACTCGGCCAAGATCGAGCAGCGTTTCTTGGAGCAGCAAGTGGTGATCGGCCAAATTTTCGTTGATAATTACGACGAAATCACCCAAAGCATGGACGATCAAAGCGTTTCTAATCTAAGTAATTATTTGACCAATCGGTTGAGCAACTGGGCCAACCGTTATGAAATGTTCTTGAAACGGGTCGATGAAGATCATTTCTTTGTTTTGGCGTACGCGAAAGCGCTGAGCAAGGCGGAGGCCAACAAGTTTCAAATTTTGGACCGGATTCGCGAGGATACGTCCGCCCAGAACTTCCCGATCACGCTGAGCATTGGGTTCGCCTATGGCAACGATGATTTGGCCGAATTGGCGATCACCTCCCAGAATAATCTGGATCTCGCCTTGGGCCGGGGTGGCGACCAAGTGGTGGTGCGGGCCAAGGACCAGCAAGCGCGTTTCTATGGCGGCAAGACTAACCCAATGGAGAAGCGGACGCGGGTGCGGGCGCGGATGATCAGTCAGGCGCTGCAAGGCCTATTTACGCAAGTTGATGACATTTACGTCATGGGTCACAGCCATCCTGATATGGACGCGATCGGCGCCTCCTTGGGTATTCGCCGGATCGCGCAAATGAACAACGTCAAATGTCACGTGGTTTTGGACCAGTCTTCGATCCATTCTGACGTGCAGCGCCTGGTTAAGGAAATCAGTCGCTATCCTGACTTGGTCAAGTGCATTGTCACGCCAGAACAAGCCGTCGAGTTGGCCACGCCGAAAAGTATGCTGATCCTGGTTGACCATTCGAAGCCGTCGATCTCGATCAGTCCGGAGCTGTATCACAAATTGGAGCAGCGCGTGGTCATTATCGATCATCACCGCCGAGGCGAAGAGTTCCCGGAGAATCCAATGTTGACCTACATTGAACCTTATGCCAGCTCCACCTGTGAGTTGATCGCCGAGATCTTCGAATACCAGCCAACCGACGCCGAACCGTTGAACAAAATCGAAGCGACCGCCATGCTGGCCGGTATTTCCGTCGATACCCGCTCCTTTGCCCAACGCACGGGCACGCGGACCTTTGACGCCGCTAGTTACCTGCGTTCCGTCGGCGCCGACAATGGCATGGTCCAGCGCCTGCTGAAGGAAAGTCCCAACGACTTTATCCAACGGAACCATTTGATCGATTCGATGGAAATGGTCAAACCCAATATTGCCGTGGCGAATGGTGAAGAAGATCAAACCTATGATCCTGTTTTGGCCGCGCAGGCAGCGGACACCATGCTGAACCTATCCGGCATCGACGCCTCCTTTGTGATCTGCCGCCGCCTGGATGACATGGTGGGCATCTCCGCCCGCAGTATTGGCGATGTCAATGTCCAAATCATCATGGAGAAAATGGGCGGTGGTGGTCACTTATCCAATGCCGCCACCCAAATCAAAGGGACCTCAGTCGCCCAAGCGCGCAAGCAACTGCTCGAAATCCTCAACGCCGACGACACAGACGCGTAGCAGTCATTGGCGCCACTGGAGCACTGGACCTGGCGCCATTACTGGAAATGGGTAGAAATTGCAGTAATGGACGCCAATCACAAGAAATTTGCAAGAAATGACTGTGAATCGCTAGAAATTGCTAGCAATGACTGTAAATCGCCAGCAATGGCCGTGAATTTCTGACAATTTCCAGTGAGTCCCAGTATTTCCGCCAAGTTCCACGCGGTCGGGGCGAGCTATTTTCGCCAAGCTTGATCGCGATATTTCGACTTTCCGTTAGAAAAGGTCGCATTTTTTGCGCAAATCAGTTAGTATTTTTAGGTAGACAAGGAGGCTTTTCGCATGAAAGTTATTTTTCTCAAAGATGTTCGCGGCAAAGGCAAACGTGGGGATATCAAAGAGGTACCCGACGGCTATGCTCGCAACTTCCTCTTCAAGAACGGGGCCGCGAAAGAAGCGACCAAGAACGCCGTTAGCCAATTAAAAGGCCAACAAAAGGCTGAGGCCAAGCAAATCGCCAATGATAAAGCCGCGGCCATTGCGGTCAAGGCACGTTTGGAAGCCGATGAAACCGTGGTGGCGATCCATTCTAAGGCGGGCTCTGACAGTCGCTTATTCGGCTCCGTGCCCAGCAAACAAATTGTTGAGGCGTTGGCCGCTCAGTTTGACATCAAGATTGACAAGCGCCGGCTGCAACTTGCTGAACCGATCAAGAGTTTAGGTTATACCAATGTGCCGGTTAAATTATTCAACGGTGTCAACGCCAAGATCCGGGTGCACATTACCGCGGAATAACAGGTCGCGACATCGCACACGTTATAACACCGACATAACGTCGGCAGCGTGTCCGTAGGTCGTGGCAAAATTGCTGATATAACGTTATAACGCTAACTTGAACGTCCAAATCGGCAAGATAACCTACAAGTGAAATGAGGATCCAGTCTGATCAGACCGGCCTTGTTTGAAAAACTGGGACTGGTAACAAAACAACTGTTTTGTCTCAGTCCCTTTTTACTAGAATAAATCAGAAATTTACTAGAATAATAGCGAGAAACGCCAAGGCGAAGCAACGGTAACAAGCAGCCATGTTGTGCTACCGTGTTGTAGATAGGAGTAATGATGGATAACAATTTATTAAGCCAAGTGCCACCAAACAATCCGGAGGCCGAGGCCGCCGTGTTAGGTGCGATTTTCTTGGCGCCGGAAGCAATCATTGATGCAATGGAATATCTCACCCCAGAAGACTTCTATCGTCATGCCAATCAGCTGATTTATCAGGCCATGGTGGCGATCAATGATCGCGGTGAACAGATCGATACCGTTACCTTGCGAAATGAATTGGAGAGCCATAATCAACTCGATGATATTGGTGGCGCCACCTATTTGGGCGAGTTGGCGGTGGGTACCCCAACACCGCGGAACGTGGTTTATTATGCCAAGATCGTTGAAGAGAAATCCCAACTACGTAAACTGATCGGTGCTTCCACGCGGATCATTAGTCAGAGTTTTCAGCAAAAGGACGACGCCGCAACGATCCTTGATGATGCCGAGCGGGCGATCTCTGATGTTGGTCAGAACCGCAATCGTAATGGTTTCAAGCAAATCAGTGATATCTTGACCGAATCGCTGACGCATATCGATGCCTTGACCAAGAACGATAGCAGTATCACTGGATTGAGTACTGGCTACACTGATCTGGACCGCATTACCGCTGGCCTCCATGAGGATGAGTTGATCATTCTGGCCGCCCGTCCCGGCGTTGGTAAAACGGCGTTCGCGTTGAATATCGCCCAGAATATCGGCACTTCCGATGTGGATACGTCGATTGCGATTTTCAGTTTGGAAATGGGCGCCGAATCTTTGGTCAACCGGATGATCTGCGCGGAAGGTAGCATTGATGCCAATCACCTGCGGACTGGCAATCTGAACGATTCAGAATGGCAACAATTGGTCGTGGCCATGGGTAGTTTGGCAAAGGCGAAGATTTTCATTGACGACACGCCCGGGGTCAAAATGGCGGAGATCCGCGCGAAAAGTCGACGGCTGCAACAAGAACAGAAAAATCTAGGCTTGATCGTGATCGATTATCTGCAATTGATCGAAGGTTCTGGTCAAGAGAACCGGCAACAAGAAGTCTCCGCAATTTCCCGGCAGCTGAAGAAACTGGCCAAGGAATTGCACGTGCCAGTCATTGCCTTGTCGCAGTTATCGCGGGGTGTTGAACAACGCCAAGATAAACGACCGGTGCTCTCAGATATTCGAGAATCGGGCTCAATCGAGCAGGATGCCGATATCGTCGCTTTCCTGTATCGGGATGACTATTACCGCGCCGAAGAAGACGGCAGTGACGGTGGTCCAACAGGTCCAGCCGCACCAGCCAATGATGATGAGCAAAATGTCGGCCCTGTTGAAGTGATCGTCGAGAAGAACCGGGCCGGCGCTCGAGGAACGGTCAATTTACTATTTATTAAGTCCTACAATAAGTTCTCCTCGATTTCACCCCGGGGTGATAATTAGATTATTTCCCGGGAAATAAACGTCTCAAACGAATGAAATTCAGAATCGCGGTGTAAACTGCCCTTTAGGACGCTTTGCTAAATCAATATTATATAATGTGCTGATGGAATGTGCCACAAACGTGCCACCCCACGAAAAAAGAGAAGCGTGTTGGCTTCTTTTTTTTACTAGCAAAACGTTATACTGAGTTCGGGCTTCTTGTAACTCCGATTTTAACTTGATGTCAATGGCAATTTAAAAATGTAGGTTGGGGCGTGCGGACGTTTTTCTGGACTTTCAACCTCAGGCAACCTTGCTCTGACGGTATTCTTGCGGGCTCTTTCCTCCTAAAACTTTTTTTCTTCGTTTTGTGTTATACCACTCAATATATTGATTCAGTTCTTTGGTGAAATCATCAACAGATTTTCCCAGCCAACTTCTGTTGTAGAAGAATTCAGTTTTTAGGTGACCAAAGAAGCTCTTTGCTAGAGCATTATCTGGGGTGCTGGCTTTCTTCGACATAGAACGTGTGAAGCCAAATTCATCCATCAACTCAATCCACCCCGGCCACCTGTAATGAGCCCCTCGATCTGAATGTACAACAGGCTTCTCGTCAGGCGCAAGGGTCTCTGCCGCAGCGCTAAGCATTGTGTTAACGAGTTCCGCATTAGGACTAGTGCCAATTGTCCAACTCGTGATTTGACCGTCAAAGCAGTCAATTAGCGGTGATAAGTACACCTTCCCAGCCTGGATAGAAAACTCCGTAATATCCGTGACGAACTTCTGGTTGGGAGCTTCGGCGTGAAAATCTCGATCGAGGATATTGGGTACGGCCGGCGTGATTTCACCTGCATACGAGTTGTATTTACGACATCGCGTAACGGTGACTTCTAGCCCTTCCTCGACCATTAATCGGCGGATTACTTTCTCGGAAAGATGGATGCCTTCATCATCTAATTCCATCTTAATTCGGCGGTATCCATAGCTCTCGTAGTTCTGTTTGAAGATGATTCTTAAGCGCGGGCGAACAGCCTCATATTTGTCACCCTTGGCGATGGCATCACGTTGATAGAAGTAGCTACTCTTCGAGAGCTGTAATACTCTGAGTAGTGTTTGGAGTGAGTATTTGTCACGTAGGGCATCAATCACCTGTACCTTTTCTCGATTGGTCAGGTTTAGATGGTCGATGCCCAGATCTTTTTTTAGAAGGGCGTTTACCTGAAGGAGAATATCATTTTGAAGCTCAAGTTCTTTGACTCGAGCTTGAAGACTTGAGATTTCTGGGTCAGTGGCTTTTGAGGCACGTTCTTCATCTAGTGAGCCAGATGTCTGTTTTGCGGGAAAATTCTTTCCAAGAACGTCTTTCTTCCAATCATAAAGTGTATCACGGCTTACTCCGAAATCTTCTGCAATTTCTTTGGCAGGAGCCTCACGCTTATAAAGCGCCTCAACAGCTTTGGCCTTAACTTCTTCCGTTGCGGCGGGTTTATTCACAACTGTACGACTCCGCAACGTATCATCGCAACGCAGGTCTTCGAGAAGCCAGTCGCGAAGAAGTTGGCGTGAGGGATATCCAAGCGCCTTGACTGTCTTAGTGATGAACTGCCCGTGCTCAAAGAAGTGATCCACTGCGGCCTGGCGCTGAGCATCAGAGTACTTGGGTTTTCGCTTTCGAGGAGTATCGGCAAGCACCGCCTTGGGATCTTCTTCATAATCTTTGACCCACCGTTTTAAAGCGCCTAAAGATGGATAACCTAATTCTCGGGTTACTGCACTCCATGAATGATGATATTGGTAGTAGAGCTCGATAGCTCTTTTCTTGTCTGCTTTTGAATACATAATGACATCATACCCGAAGTCCAGGATTTTGTCCGCAGGTCCTTTCCTACATTTTACGATTGCCATTTACACTTGAAGTGCAAAAGCTGATAAACTAGGCCAAAAAGGCCATGATAACCTTGCTTATAAGCACCTTATGCATATAAGAAAGGAGTCATCATGACCAACTCTCAGATTAGCACGACAGGACAACATCAATAACTCAGTTTAGACGAACGGTGGGAAGCTTTAAGCACTCCATCAAGCTGCTTTTGTCATCGTTCAAACCGCCGAGTAGATTTATCGCAACAAGTTTACGGTTAGCCGTGAACTCAGACGTGGCAATACCGAACAGATCCGTGGTGCTGGCAGACACTACCGGCGTTACTTTGCCGAAATCGGTGTTGCCGTATACGAGAAGAACAGTGCTTCGTGTTGCCCAGGCACACACTTAGAGCGGTGCTCAGAATTCTACGCAGAGCTTATGGTGGTGCTCAGAGTGTCTCCTCGAATCCGCAGCGTTGATAGCTTTGTGCACAGATATAAGAGGGTACATCCAGAACTGCCATGCCGGTTTAGCGCGACATCGACAAGAGCCTCTTAGAGGTGCTTAACGGTGATCTACGGATGAAGCCACCCATCATTTTCCAAAATTAGGATGGAGCCAAACCTTTTCGGATGCTTTGCGGCATTTTTGTATACGCTATCCGTAACATGGCTACTCTTTGTGCATTAAATTTCGTGGCAAACAAGCTTCCAGTTCTTTATCCTTTGCGAATGTCTATAGTTTTGATTTTTTGAAGCAGGTCCTTAAATTGTTAGATGGCCGTAAGCGTGTTTGGTTTGCAGCTTTCAATCGATGCCGTTTAAGTCGTGGGTGCTGTTGCGCCTTTTGGACTTATACTGAATAACCAGTTTTTCAGTCGAACACATGGAGCGTCTGTTTTTAGGTTACGTTTGAACGCATTGTGACGAATTTACAATGTAAGTGCAACAAATTAGCCAAATAGAAAAGACTCATAGCCTGAGTCCTTGTAAAATGGAATCACCACAACACCAGATACAAGGAGAACTCGGCTATGAGCCCGTACACACATCTTAACCTAAAAGAACGCGAAGCGATACTACTTGGTCTCAATAATGGTCTCACTCAGGCCGCAATTGCCAAGTCACTTGGCCGCTCAAAGAGTTCAATCAGCCGCGAAATCTCCCGCAATGGCGGTTGGCGGCACTACTCCGTCTCAGATGCCCAGGTTCGCTATCAGACCGTTCGGGAGAAGTCCCGTCGTCATCGCATTCTTGAGGATAATGGCATTCGTGACTTTGTCATCCATGGCATCGTCGAGCACCATTGGTCTCCCGAACAGATTGCCGGGCGCTTGCGGTACGAACACAGCCCGATGCAGATCAGTTACGCGACCATCTACCGCGGGATTTATCGCGATAATCTGGGAGTTCCACGCAAGAGCCACGGCCCTCGTGGACTGCCTCGCCAACTGCGCCATCGAGGTAAGACACGTAAAGTTAAAGGGACAATCAATGAACGGCGTGGTCGCTTCAACGATGCCCCATCAATCCACGAGCGCCCCATTTCAGCCGAAAACCGTAGCCGGTTCGGCCATTGGGAAGGTGATACGGTTCGTGGAAAGACCGGGCGATCAGCCTTGGTCACGCTGGTGGACCGAAAGTCACGCTTCCTGCTCTCAATGCGCGTGTGGAAGGTTAATGCGGACAACGTCAAAGACGCAATGGTCCAGCTCCTGGAATCACAACCCAACAATCGGGTTCGTACCGTGACGCCAGACCGGGGCAGTGAATTCGCTCGATACCCCGAGCTGGCCGAAGCGCTAGGCACTAAGGTATTCTTCCCGGATCCCCACGCGCCACATCAGCGAGGAACCAACGAGAATACAAACGGGCTGATTCGGGAGTATTTCCCTAAGAGTACCGACTTGGACCTCCAAACCGACGATGACATCGCAGCCTTCGTCGAACAACTGAATAACCGACCACGCAAGGTCTTAGGCTGGAAGACACCGTCCGAAGTCTACATGGGCAAAAAGTTGCACTTGATTTGACAAATCGTCGTTATACAAGTGGAATAAACGGTGGAAGTCTGGTATATTTAAGGTGTGTAACTGTAATCAAAACCACATCAGGTTAGTAATATAAATTAACATACGGTTAGACGCGGAAACTCGAATTTCAAGAAAGTGGGGTGTTCACATTATCACGTATAAATTTAGGGGTAGAAATTCAACCATGGAAAGAGGTAAAAAACATGGATCCTGGATTATTCACCTCGGTATTTGGGACATGAAATCGCATCTGGCCGGTCTGAAAGCAACGTTTGGAGCGTTGCGAATACTGACTGAGCGGAGAAGTTGGTGATCGATGCACCACGAACAGACCGACCCAGTTTTCGGCTCGACGCACGACCTATTCAGTTATTCAGTTCAGGTCGCCAACTGATGGACTTCGTCCATGAGCCGACTAAACCAGTTCTTGTAAACATAGTTAGAAGCAAGATGAATCACCACACGACGGGCGTGCCAAGTAATCCTACCGGCGATGTGAAAGAGACTGAACCGTAGCGAGGAGATGGTTGAACGACGGTCTTCCGAGACAAAGAGCTGTTTAAAGAGCTGAACCAGGTTATAGGCAATACCGGTGATCAAGGCTCGTGCAGTGTTCCGTGCAAAAGTTGAGCTGTCTGTTTTGTCAAAGCCAAACCCGCATTTCAGCTCCTTAATTTGGTTCTCAGCATTGCCCCGCTGTCTATAGGTCTTGAACAAAGTCTCTGGAGCCTCGGAGGCCAGGCTGGTCACTACGAATGCGTGGTTCCAGGGAACTAGCTCATCTGCCGTATGAGTAGAACATACGATAACACGGCGAGCTTTACCCCATGACGCGGCCTGATACTTGAATTCGTGGTAGACGCATTTGCTCTCTTCATATTTTGGAGGGCAATCCACTAAGGCCGTTTCTGCCAGCTTCCCAAGCTTTGAATTTGCCTTGAGTCGAACCAAAAAGTCGACGCCATGTGTGTCGCACATCTCGTAAAATTTTGGCGCAGCAAACCCCGAATCGCCTCGAATGATGACGCTGGTGCTTTGAGGGAGCGCCGATAGGCGCGAAAAAGTTGTCTCGACGAACTTATCGGCTTCCTTGCCGGTGTACTCATTGCCAGGGCGCATCAAGGCGTCTAAGAGCAACCCGGACTCTTGATCAAATACAACCTGAGGGTGATATCCATAGGCCATATAGTGAGCGTTGAAGGCGGACCGTTCTTGATTACCGAAAGTATCACAATGCGTTGAGTCTATATCCAGCACGAAGCGGGATTGACCACTAAGACGGAAAGCCAAGGCGGCTACTTGCCAGATAAGCTTCCGAAAGTCATCTAGGTCGGCGTCTTCAAGGCGCTTGAAAAACCGTGAAAGTGAGGGCTGTGAGACTAGCCGAGAGCTACCCAAGGTGGCCGCCAGTACGGGATCACGTTGCCAGTCATTGGCACTACTGTCATGTAAATACCCGGCAACGTCGAGCAACAATTTTTCCAAGAAGATGTCGATCATCGAGGCCTTCCAGAATCGTCGTTGGTCTGGTAACTTGAGGCACTGATTGGCAAGTTGCCTAAAGTTGATACGATGAAGAAACTCTTGGAACAAAACGAGCCCGGCGTCATTTGAAAGTTGACCGCCGTCGGCGGTCACAGTCACATTGGTATTGCATTGCAGGGATAAGCTGGTTAAAGTTGAGATGGTGTGAAGCCTCGCTTTCGTGATGGTTTTCATCGACTCAACCTTAGCATATAGGCGCACCCAATGGGTGAAACACCAAAGCAGCGCAGTCCCGTGTGAATCATGGGATTGCGCTGCTTTTTTGAAATTCTATGAATAATCCAGGATCAATATATTGAAAACGCCGTCTAAATATAGCGTATAATATGAGCAGCTGTAAGCATAATGGAGAGGAAGTGCAAGAATGGGCAAAGGTTATCAGTTGCAACCTAATGAGAATGTCTTGATGCGCACTAAAGAATTTCGAGTAAATGGGTATTCTACACAACTTGAAGAAGTCATTTTAACTACAAAAAATCTAGTCATTGAATGGCATGGCAAAAAGCGTGGTGATGGTACTGGCGCCACATTGGCAGATATTGGTAGTACCTTGAAAGAAGCTTACACATTAGGCTTGTTGAAAGATAAGAATACCATCGATGTCATTCCACTACGTATGATTAAAACTGATCAACAACGGGCGCAGGTATTGTTAAATATTCAATCTGGGCGACCTGCGTTGGATATTTATTTCACTGATGGTGGTCAACTTAGTTTGTATACCGTTGTAGACAGTTGGTCACAAAAACGTGCCCATACGATGGAGCAAAAGAAGTTACTACCGTGGGTGTTGGCTATTAATCAGGCGGTCACCGGTACTGAAATCAACGAAGCCGATGTTTTGGCAACAGCCCCGACTCATTTCGACAAGGCAGTACCAGGGACTCGGTTGGTGGCAGAGACGTTGAAAGATACTGTGGGGACGATCGGTGAGGCGTTTGGTGTAAAGCTTGGCGGTGCAGCTAACCAGAATGTGAAATCGGCTCGAAAGAATGTGACGGCACACTGTAGTGGCTGCGGCGCGCCAATCGGCGGTCTCGAAGGTAGTATTGTTCGGTGCGACTATTGTGATACGGATAATCAGTTGTGATGAGGGGTGAAGGCACATGGGAATGATTCAGGCATTTACTGGTGCGATTGGTGGTACCTTTGCCGATCAATGGAAAGATATTATTACAGCAGGATTCTTTGATGAGCATACCGTTGTTGCACCTGGTGTTTTAAAGCAAACCAATAATGGCCGAGGTAGTAACACGCAGGGCTCTGATGGCGTGTTAACGACGGGGTCTAAGATCTTTATCCCTGAAAATACGGCAGCCTTTGTGTTTAGCCAATCGGGAATCGAGGAAGTGATTACTCAAGCTGGGGGATATGAATATACTGCCGGCCAAGATAGCATCTTTACGGACGATGACGATTCACTGATTGGGCGTTTCTCACGTTCGATTGTGGATCAAGCCAAGCAGCGCTTAGCGTATGGCGGTCAGACCGATGATGAAAAGCGTGTCGCATATGTTAATCTGCGTGAGATTCGCGGGATTAAGTTTGGAACTAAAGGGCCATTAATGTATAACGATGGTTTCTATGGTACTGATTTGTCTGTTCAGGGATATGGTCACTTCTCATTGCAAGTTACTGATCCCACACGCTTTATTCAGAATTTTGTACCTGCTAATACTAGTTATTATACTTTCGATGATGCGCAAGTACGGTCTCAGATCCTTAGTGAATTTCTGCAATCGTTTATGGTCAGCCTCAATGCGCTATCGGCGCAATATCGGATCTCGCAATTACCTGCACAGGCTAACATGTTGGTGGAAACGATAAAGAATGATGGCGGAAATGCTGGTACTTGGCAAGACCGCTTTGGTTTCGAATTGCGTAGTGTTGCCATTGAAAATATTTCCTTCTCCGCGGATTCACAGGCCTTGGTTCACCAGTATTCTGAAAATAAGATGAATGTGAAGGCTTATGAAGACGTGAGTCAGCAGGCAGCAGATATCGCCGCACAACAAAACATCTCTAAGGGCATCAACCAACATGGATTTGGCGACGCGGCGGGAATGGTAATTGGCGCAAATATGGCGCAACATCTTGATCCGATGACCGCGAGAACTGGATCAACCGTGCCCCAATCTCAAGCGACGCCGGGAGCAGCGACTTTATCGCTTGCGGAGCAAATTGAGATGGTCAAGAAACTTCAGGAGTTGCTGACTGCCGGTATTCTATCTCAAGAAGAATTCGACCTCAAGAAAAAAGAAATTCTTGGTCTATGATTTCTAACAGTATGATGTGAATTAATGATTTTTTAATAAGTAAACGTTGATTAATAGTATCGGTTATCTGCCAGATATTTAAGTAAATGCGACGCAATATCATGAATAATTGGAGAACGGATAAGTATTCCTGGATTATTCACCTCGGTATTTGGGACATGAAATCGCATCTGGCCGGTCTGAAAGCAACGTTTGGAGCGTTGCGAATACTGACTGAGCGGAGAAGTTGGTGATCGATGCACCACGAATAGACCGACCCAGTTTTCGGCTCGACGCACGACCTATTCAGTTATTCAGTTCAGGTCGCCAACTGATGGACTTCGTCCATGAGCCGACTAAACCAGTTCTTGTAAACATAGTTAGAAGCAAGATGAATCACCACACGACGGGCGTGCCAAGTAATCCTACCGGCGATGTGAAAGAGACTGAACCGTAGCGAGGAGATGGTTGAACGACGGTCTTCCGAGACAAAGAGCTGTTTAAAGAGCTGA
The DNA here is from genome assembly GCF_054785215.1 of Lapidilactobacillus salsurivasis. Classification (NCBI taxonomy): domain Bacteria; kingdom Bacillati; phylum Bacillota; class Bacilli; order Lactobacillales; family Lactobacillaceae; genus Lapidilactobacillus; species Lapidilactobacillus salsurivasis. Next base: position 282,826 of record NZ_BAAABI010000003.1, read on the forward strand.
ACCAGGTTATAGGCAATACCGGTGATCAAGGCTCGTGCAGTGTTCCGTGCAAAAGTTGAGCTGTCTGTTTTGTCAAAGCCAAACCCGCATTTCAGCTCCTTAATTTGGTTCTCAGCATTGCCCCGCTGTCTATAGGTCTTGAACAAAGTCTCTGGAGCCTCGGAGGCCAGGCTGGTCACTACGAATGCGTGGTTCCAGGGAACTAGCTCATCTGCCGTATGAGTAGAACATACGATAACACGGCGAGCTTTACCCCATGACGCGGCCTGATACTTGAATTCGTGGTAGACGCATTTGCTCTCTTCATATTTTGGAGGGCAATCCACTAAGGCCGTTTCTGCCAGCTTCCCAAGCTTTGAATTTGCCTTGAGTCGAACCAAAAAGTCGACGCCATGTGTGTCGCACATCTCGTAAAATTTTGGCGCAGCAAACCCCGAATCGCCTCGAATGATGACGCTGGTGCTTTGAGGGAGCGCCGATAGGCGCGAAAAAGTTGTCTCGACGAACTTATCGGCTTCCTTGCCGGTGTACTCATTGCCAGGGCGCATCAAGGCGTCTAAGAGCAACCCGGACTCTTGATCAAATACAACCTGAGGGTGATATCCATAGGCCATATAGTGAGCGTTGAAGGCGGACCGTTCTTGATTACCGAAAGTATCACAATGCGTTGAGTCTATATCCAGCACGAAGCGGGATTGACCACTAAGACGGAAAGCCAAGGCGGCTACTTGCCAGATAAGCTTCCGAAAGTCATCTAGGTCGGCGTCTTCAAGGCGCTTGAAAAACCGTGAAAGTGAGGGCTGTGAGACTAGCCGAGAGCTACCCAAGGTGGCTGCCAGTACGGGATCACGTTGCCAGTCATTGGCACTACTGTCATGTAAATACCCGGCAACGTCGAGCAACAATTTTTCCAAGAAGATGTCGATCATCGAGGCCTTCCAGAATCGTCGTTGGTCTGGTAACTTGAGGCACTGATTGGCAAGTTGCCTAAAGTTGATACGATGAAGAAACTCTTGGAACAAAACGAGCCCGGCGTCATTTGAAAGTTGACCGCCGTCGGCGGTCACAGTCACATTGGTATTGCATTGCAGGGATAAGCTGGTTAAAGTTGAGATGGTGTGAAGCCTCGCTTTCGTGATGGTTTTCGTTGACTCAACCTTAGCATATAGGCGCACCCAATGGGTGAAACACCAAAGCAGCGCAGTCCCGTGTGAATCGTGGGATTGCGCTGCTTTTTTGAAATTCTATGAATAATCCAGGTGGATAAAAGGAAAATTGGACAGCAAATATATGCTTTAGTTTTAGTGCTTCTGCTGTTCTTACAATCCTCGGCACAAGTTGTAGGGGCGGTGACGGCTAGCTCTAGCGGTACTAATGATCCCAAGACTGTTCAACTTTTAGAGGCTACTCAGGAAACACCTGGATTGCGAACAATTGGACTGAAACTTTCGCTAAACAATTCAACGGATGAAATTGTTCAAGAGCAAGTTTCAGTATCCTTCTCAGGTGATCAGCAACTACAAGAGACCGCCGATGCCAACATTGTTGATGATGCTCATAGGGTTGTTGGACAATACTCCTATTCAAACAGCCACTTACAGCTATATTTGGCTGGCAATATTTCTGGAACAGCAACGATCCAACTAGGCCTCACAGACACTTCATCCTTAGAAGGATCTGTCAATTTCTCAACGGATGGTCAAAACGTTACTGCAAAACTGTCTGATACTACCTCAGTAGCAAAAGCTGATAAACCTTCAGCCAATGTTAGCAGCAAGGCTGCATCTAGTGTTGCGTCGAAGAGCCAAACCGCAAAGACAATTTCTGAGAGTGCTGAGGGCAATGATATCTCACAATATTTGCCAGATGACTCCAAAGGAACAATCATTACCGGAGCAAATATTGAATTCACAGATAGCAAAGGTAATACTGTTGATCCCACACAAGTGAGAAAAGATACCAATCTTAATTTTCAATATACGTGGGCAATTCCGGATGAGCTGAAAGACGGATACCAAGTAAAAGATGGTGACTATTTCTCATTTAAGTTACCTGAAGGAGTTACCTATAAACCAGGTACGGGAACCCTCGGTGACTATGGAACTTATAGCATAGCTGCTGATGGCACAGTTAAGTTCACCTTTAACAGTGATGTTGAAAACGTGAACCACATTGAAGGGATATTTAGTTATACTTCTACCATCAGCAGTGATTCATCGTCTGGCAAAGAAGACATTGTCATTGACACGACTACTGGGCCGGTAACGATACCAATTGTTGTTCAGCCATCAGGTGATAACGACATCGCAAAGACTGGTCAACTAACTGGCGCTAACACATCTGGAAATAATCCGACTGGGATTACGTGGAACGTTACAATTAATACCAATGGTCAAGAGCTAGAGAATGCAACGATTTCTGATCCTATGCCAAGTGATACTACCAACACTGTGCCAACCACGCTGAAATCGGTTAGTGTATATCTCTTAACAGTTGATCTGAATGGGAATGTGACTAAAACTGGCGATCCTCTTAAAGAAGGTACAGATTACAAGGTTGAAAATGGAAAAATTACGTTTATTGGTGCATATGCGGATACCTATCAGGCTTTCAAGATCGAATACACTAGCGACATTGACTCGAGCAAGTTGCCTGATGATGGTGGAAAAGTAACCTTTACGAACAAGGCTACTTTAACTAATAACGGTAAAGACTATCCAGCAAGTGCGACTGTCAATGCAAACTACGGTAAACTTTTAAGTAAGAGCTATGATGGTCCGGATAGCAATGGCAGTCAGAAGTATAACTGGCATATTGACTACAATTATGGTGAGAAGGCACTGCCTGCCAACACCAAATTAGTAGATAAGTTATCTGAAGGTCAAATATTTCCTACTGACAACAAGCTTTCAATAGTTGATGAGGCTGGTAATGCTATCAGTTCCGATCAATATCAGGTAGCTTACAACGAAGCTAGAACCGAAATGACGATTACCTTCCCCAATGGGCTCAACATGGGAGTCAAGATTTCATATCAATCGCAAGTCACAAAATCAATAGACGCTGATGGAGAAAAAATTAGTAACTCTGTAGAAAGCAATGGCAAAACTTCGAATCCTGGGGAAAAGCAAGCCGACCAGCAGGGCCTAACTAAGTCTCGTGGAGCCGTTGATTATAACGCCAAGACTGTAACGTGGAATTTCGATATCAATAAGGCTCGTCAGGATATGAGTGACTGGACGATGACTGATCCGGTTCCGGATGGACTGACTGTGGACTATAGCTCTTTTGTTCTAACAGATGTTCTAACAGACAAAGATACTAAAAAGGTTCTGAAAGAAGGCGAAGACTATACTGTTAACCCCGATGGTAACGGGTTTAAAGTTACTTTTGAAGGCGCGCTCAAAGACCATGCTAAAAATTGGTATACGTTGAGCTATAAAACTACCTTTGAAACGAATAGCCTTCCAGCTAGTGGTACATGGACTAATACTGCTAAGGCGACTTGGAAAGACAAAGATGGTGGCAAACACACTAATGAAGGGAAAGACCACTTTACTCCTAAGACTGAGTTTAAAAATGATGGTACCAAGTCCGGAAGTTACAATGCCGTTTCAAAACAAATTACTTGGACTGTGGTTGTTAACTACAATCAACGTAAACTTAGCAACGCTTCCATCACTGATCCAATCATTGGTGACCAAGACTATGTTGCAGATAGTGCCAAGCTATACGAAGCTTCTATTAAGGTAGATGGTTCATATGTTTTAGGTGCACAAGTTACTTCTGCTAATATTTCCTTTGACAATAATAAGAAACAACTTAGTGCAAAATTACCAGAGGATAGCGCTAAAGCTTATGTATTGACTTACCAGACTAGCCTTTCAGGTAAGGTGATTGATCAGAAGTCCTATGACAATACAGCAACCTACACAAACAGCGGGAAGTCTAGTGATTTGACGGCTAAGGTGACAGTGCCGAACAGTGGCAATGTTCTGGATAAAAGCGGTAAACAAGATCCAGCAAACTCTGCTTATGCTTTATGGACTTTATGGGTCAACAAGGCACAGTCAACCTTCAGTAATGCGGTTGTTACCGATGAGCCTTCTGACAACCAGATCATCGATGAAAGTTCAATTGTAGTCTATCCAGGAAAGGTATCTTCTAATGGGACCTTTACTGAAGATACGAGCAATCCATTAGTACTTGATAAGGACTACTCGCTGGACCTACAAACTGATAATGCGACGGGTAAGCAGACATTGAAGATTTCTTTTGCAAACGAAATCAGTTCGGCTTACTCAATTCATTATCGTTCATTGATTAACTCGTCAAAGATTAATGATACGTTGACCAATACAGCATCGATATCCGGTAAGGGTGAAAAAGATGTTGATAACAATACCAGTGGATCGACGGCAGTAGTAAACAATAGCGGGTCGGCAACTGGTAAGAACACCAATCTTGTTCTCACCAAGAGTGATGCTGATACCAAAAAGTCAATTTCTGGAGCTTCTTTTGAACTTTGGTCTGATGTTTCTGGACAAAAGGGACAGTTGCTTCGCAAAGGCACAACAGATGCATCTGGCAGTATTACTTGGAACAATCTTAAATCTGGGAAGTATATTTTAGTTGAAACAAAGGCCCCAGATGGGTATGTAATCTCTACCATTTTGGCCAATGGTAAGGAAATTAACCTTCAGTATAGTGATGCAAACGATGATAATAACGTTTCTATTTCGGAAACTAATCAAAAAGGAAAAGTTACGGTTGAGAAGTCTGATGCTGATGGCTCAGGCCCTTTAGCTGGAGCGGTATTTGATCTTTACAAGAAAGATGGGACTAAGGTTGCTTCAGATCTTAAGACAGAATCAGATGGCACTGTAAGTTACACTGGTCTTAATGCTGGTGAGTATTATGTTGTTGAGACAAAGGCCCCTGCTGGATATAAGCTAGATGCAACACAGCATGCTTTTACTATCGATGGAAACAATATCCAAGTAAAGGTTTCAATAACGGATGAGAAAGCATTGGGAAGCGTTCTTCTAACAAAGACCGATGGTGACACAGGTAAAGCCCTGGCGGGCGCTGTGTTTGATCTTCATAAGAAGGACGGGACGAAGGTTGCTAGTGGCTTGACCACCGATGCCAAGGGTCAGATTAAAGTTGATGACCTGAAGCCAGGCGACTACTACTTTGTTGAAACTGCCGCCCCTGCTGGTTATAAACTAAATGACAGTCAGCTGAGCTTCACGGTTGAACTACAAACAACCACCAAGGTCGCGACCGTATCGGCCACAAATGCCGAAAAGACCGGTTCCGTTGTTCTGAATAAGACGGACGGTGATACAGGTAAAACCTTGGCGGGCGCTGTGTTTGATCTTCATAAGAAGGACGGGACGAAGGTTGCTAGTGGCTTGACCACCGATGCCAAGGGTCAGATTAAAGTTGATGACCTGAAGCCAGGCGACTACTACTTTGTTGAAACTGCCGCCCCTGCTGGTTATGAACTAAATGACAGTCAGCTGAGCTTCACGGTTGAACTACAAACAACCACCAAGGTCGCGACCGTATCGGCCACAAATGCCGAAAAGACCGGTTCCGTTGTTCTGAATAAGACGGACGGTGATACAGGTAAAACCTTGGCGGGCGCTGTGTTTGATCTTCATAAGAAGGACGGGACGAAGGTTGCTAGTGGCTTGACCACCGATGCCAAGGGTCAGATTAAAGTTGATGATCTGAAGCCAGGCGACTACTACTTTGTTGAAACTGCCGCCCCTGCTGGTTATGAACTAAATGACAGTCAGCTGAGCTTCACGGTTGAACTACAAACAACCACCAAGGTCGCGACCGTCTCGGCCACAAATGCCGAAAAGACCGGTTCCGTTGTTCTGAATAAGACGGACGGTGATACAGGTAAAGCCCTGGCGGGCGCCGTGTTCAATCTGTATAAGAAGGACGGGACGAAGGTTGCCAGTGGCTTGACCACCAATGCCAAGGGTCAGATTAAAGTTGATGACCTGAAGCCAGGCGACTACTACTTTGTTGAAACTGCTGCCCCTGCTGGTTATGAACTAAATGACAGTCGGCTGAGCTTCACGGTTGAACTACAAACAACCACCAAGGTCGCGACCGTCTCGGCCACAAATGCCGAAAAGACCGGTTCCGTTGTTCTGAATAAGACGGACGGTGATACAGGTAAATCCCTGGCGGGCGCTGTGTTTGATCTGTATAAGAAGGACGGGACGAAGGTTGCCAGTGGCTTGACCACCAATGCCAAGGGTCAGATTAAAGTTGATGACCTGAAGCCAGGCGACTACTACTTTGTTGAAACTGCCGCCCCTGCTGGTTATGAATTGAATGACAGCCAGCTGAGTTTCACGGTTGAATTGCAAACAACCACCAAAGTTGCGACCGTTTCAGCTACGAACGCCCAAAAGACCGGTTCCGTTGTTCTGAATAAGACGGACGGTGATACAGGTAAAGCCCTGGCGGGCGCTGTGTTTGATCTTCATAAGAAGGACGGGACGAAGGTTGCTAGTGGCTTGACCACCGATGCCAAGGGTCAGATTAAAGTTGATGACCTGAAGCCAGGCAACTACTACTTTGTTGAAACTGCTGCCCCTGCTGGTTATGAATTGAATGAGGGTAAGCTTTCATTTACTATCGACCTACAAGTTAGTGGCAAACAGTCTGTAGTTAAGGCTAAGAATTTTAAGAAGAGTTCATCACAAAGTAACAACGATAAGCACAAAGGCGACCAAAACCTGCCTGCTACAGGAGATGCCAATAGTTCAGTAACGACACTGATGGGGGTAGTTTTGTTGCTCAGTATGTTCACCTACGGTCTTTTCAATCTTTACAGACGAGAACGCCAGTAGAGGTAGAGAATGCAGGTCTCTGGTGCCAAACGATTATTCAGTGAAGTAAAAGAACTTCGACTCAAATTTTTAGAGCGTCAGTAAACCGCTAACAATTAGTAATCACCTAATAATCGACCGTACGAAGGAACCCCACAAACTTGTTTTTTGAGATTGTGGCTCTTCGTCAAGTAGAGTTGATAGCTTTTTTTATGAAGCACTTGGGCCTTAACTGGTCTAGGTGCTTTTCTTATGCCCTTTCATTCGTAAGTACCCAATAACTGTAAGCACGTAAGCACTCAATAACGTAAGCACCCAATATCAGACCGGTAAGCACCTAATAACCGACCGTATCACGCAAAAACAGCGCACTCGTCACCGAATAACCCGGTGGCGGGTGCGCTGTTGCTTAAGCGGTCTGCTTTGCCACGATCTCATTCTGATGCCACGGCAAATAAGCTGCCAACTGTTCCTCAGTTGGCTCGGCGCGATACTGAGATAGATCCTCCAGAAGCTGCTCGATGTAGCGCCTCGGATCCAGCCCGTTGGCCTTGGCAGTTTCCACCAGTGTCATCCAAATCGCGTTGGCTTCGGCACCCTTGGGGCTGGTGGCGAAGAGCCAGTTCTTCCGGCCGATGACAAACGACTTCATGTTCCGTTCGGACGCGTTGTTGCTCAAATCAACTTCACCATAATCCAGTACCCGGTTGAGCAGTTGGCGCTGGTTCCTGGCGTAGGTTAGCGCTTTGCCAAGCCGCGACTTAGGGGTCGCTTCTGCCGCATCACACCAGGTCCAAAACGCATCAATCACCGGCTTCAGTTCTGCCTGACGCCGCTTCAGTCGCTCTGCTGGGTCAAGCAGAACCCACTTGGCCTCTAGCGCAAACATCTCATCGAGCAGGGCTAGCGGCTTGGTGGTGGTGAAGCTGCCCTTGACCTTGACCGCGTCGTCGAAGAACTTACGCCGCACATGCGCCCAACAGCCTACTCGCACCACACTGTCGCCCAGGAGATTGTAGCCGGAATAGCCGTCACATTGAAGGACGCCGGTGAAGCCTTGATAGAGATTCTGGGCGAACTTACCTGAGCGGTTATTGCCGTAGGCGTAGTAGATCATCGGGTGATCGGCCAGCCGAGTGGTGCGCGCAACCCAGATGTAGGACTTGCTGCGGGGCGCTTTGCCTGGCTCGCGCAGGATCTGAAACGGGGTCTCGTCACCCTGTAAGAACTTATGCGCCTTCAGTCGCGCGTGGATTAAGTCATAGACCGGCCTGACCAGGTTGGCGGCTTTGATCACCCAGTTGGTCATGGTGGTTTCGCTAAGCGTAAGCCCCGCCCTTTGCCACTCCAGGCGCTGGCGGTACAACGGCGTGCCGAGCGTGTACTTCTGGTGAAGCACCTCGGTCACCAATGACGGTGTCGCCAGGCTATGAGGAAACAGAGCTTGCGGTGCGGCGCCTTGATATAAGTGAGCCTCGCCATCGGTACGCTCACAATCCGTGCACTTGTAACGTGTTTCGTAGATCCGCTCAACGAATAGATAGCCTGGCTTGTAATGCACGACATCGCGGACGAAATGCTTACCCACCTTGGTTAAGGCGTGGCCATGTTCACAGTGATCGCGGCCGGGTTAGATGATGGTCTCTCGCACCGGGAGCGCCGGATCGATGGTTTCCTCGCGCTTTTTCTTGGGCTTTCGCTTCGCTAGCCGGACGACTGTTTCTTCGCTTTGGTTCCCAGTCTGCTCTGGGTCGGTAAAAACACCTTCGTCCTCCAACAATGAGAGCTGGTTTGGATCCGTCAGCTTCTCAGAGTGAGCACCAAAGAGTTTCCGAGTCAGATACGCGACTTGCTCGGTCAGGGTTTGAACCTGCTTTGTGAGGTCGCGATTCTGCGCTAGTAACTGCTTGTTCAGCTCCTGGAATTGATCTGCTTGTTTTTGATCCAGGAGCTGCCGAAGCAGTTCTTCAGTCGTTTCTGCCATGAAGGGTCGCCTTCGTTTCAATCAAGATGGGCTGAGTGTACCACTGATACGATGGGCTTCCTAGCACTTTTTCGTGGACAGTTGGCGGTGCTTGTCCAGATGGTTTCTTGGACAGATCACTGCTTATTTTGAATCGTTTTTTGATCCACTTTGCCTCCTTTCCCAGGCTGGTAGGGTTTGATGGTCGACTCCAGCCCCCAGCCCGTCAGAAGCCGTTCAAGCTGCTTGGCGTGGAGCTTCTTGACCTCGTTTTGCGTCGTCGGCCACTGAAAACGGCCATCCTCGATGCGCTTGTACAGGAGCACGAAGCCATCGCCTGCCCAGTACAGAGCCTTAAAGCGGTCTTTGCGACTGCCACAAAACAGGAATAGAGCCCGGCTGTATGGATTCAGCTGATAGTCTTCCTTGATGACGCCGGCGAGGCCATCGATGCCACGACGCAGGTCTGTCTTGCCACAGATCAAGAAGATGCCACTGAGCTGGCGGAGATCAATGAGCATTCGCAAACACCGCCTTCATCAAGGCATCCAGGATGTAGCCTTGGATGTGGTTGTAGACGACCACGGTTTTGTTGGCGTCGAGCTTGATCTGAAGTGCCTTGGTTGGCACGCTCTGCGGTCGGCGCTGGTCGTCTTCCAGTTTAATGCGTACGATTTCGGGTTTTTGTTCCATAGAAATACCTCACCAAGTTAGATTTGATGAGGTAAGCGTACAATGCACGGAGCGGGATTCATATGCGGTCAGTTATTGGGTGCTTACGAGAAAAGACAAATTTCTCCAGTAAATTATTTATGGTATCAGCTAGCAACAAATCAAATTGTTGCATAGTCGTCCAAAAATATGGAGGCAACGCGAATGCAGCAGTGGTCGCAGGGTAATCATGTTCAAGCAATGGGAGAAGTCTTCATGTTAAGATCCTGTTACAGTTCAACTTTCAGTTTCAAAATACGTCCTACAAACAGTCTGTATATGTTGAGAGCGAATGTTCTCACATACCTTCCGGAGGGGTCTTGCAACGCATCGCCGTCGTGCGCGGCGTGCAGCGCGAAAGCCGCTAGCGCGAGCGGCGGCGGTCGGCGTTAGCCGGCCGCCTCAAGCCCCCAGTATCTAATAGGGGGGCAGAGATAGGAACGTATTAACAAAACACAGGGTAGAAATGCCGAAGGCAAGGCATTCCCCGTAGAGACAGAGTGTCAACAGGCTAAAAAAGCTGTAAACACCAGAAAACAAAGGAGAGACGCTAATGCAAAATGATTTGACTGCGGGAATCGTGGTCACTGATTGGCTAGGTAAGTTCTGGGACTTGATGACCGAGCAGAAGTTGACGCAACAACAAGTGGCCGATAAGGTCGGGATCACCCGTGGTTACCTGAATCAGCTACTCGGCGGCAAAAAACCGCTAAACGACAATATGCGACGCCAGCTGATGTGTGCTTATCGTGAGCTATCCGGTGACGAAGCACTGACCATGTGGATCGACTATGTCCGCATTCGCTTCCCCACCCACGATGCTATCCCCATCATGACCGAGTTGTTGCAGATTAAGCCAATATTCTTCGCGCCTGACAACTGGGGCTTCTACGGCTATACCGGTAAGTTTGAACACGGCGCGATGCAAATCTTCACTTCACCAGAAGATGACGATCGCGGGACGCTACTGGAACTGAAAGGTGAAGGCTGTCGCGAATTTGAGTGTCTGCTACTTTCTCAACATCGAAGCTGGTATGACTTCTTTGAAAAGGCCAATGAACTCGGTGGTCATTACAACCGGATTGATCTTGCTATCAATGATTATGTGGACATGCTACCGGTGCAATACTTCATTGATAAGTGTGATCGCGACGAATTCACCTCAATTTTCCGGCGTATTCATAAAGACGCTAATAAAGAACACGGTGTTATTGGCCGCACGCTGTATATTGGTTCGAGAAAAAGCCAATTCTACATGTGCCTATACCAGAAAGACGCCGAACAGTTTTTCAAATATGGCACGCCGCTAGATCAGACACCAATCAAAAACCGCTTTGAGCTACGCTTAGCTGATGAACGGGCAACAAAAGCGATTGAGGCGTTGTTAAACGAGCGTGACCCTGCCAAGGTGATATTTGGTATCATCAATCGCTATATACGTTTTTTAAAACCCAACGGCAAGGCTAGAGCAAGTTGGCCGCTGGACGACCTCTGGGCGAATTTTATCGGCAAATACGGTGAGAAGCTTCGGCTAACAACCCAACCAGAGCCATTCTCTATCAAACGCACCTACAAGTGGATTGAGAAGCAAGTTGCGCCGACCTTGAAGATGTTACTCGCCTACGATTCAGCTACCGCCCAAGACATTTTGATGACGATGATTGCCAACGCTACTATCACGCAAAAGGAGATGAGTGTTCTACAAGCAATGCTCGCATCAACCGAAGAAATGATTATCCCAAGTGAGGAATCAAAAAAGAGCGACTACGCCGACCAAAGCAAGTAGTCACCCTTCACAGATAAAATATGGGTTCTATCTGTTTTGATTATCTCACTCCCGCTAAACTTTAGGAAGTGATTTGATTGAATATTAACGTACCAGCACAGCCAGTCTTCCTGACGATGACTAGAGCTGATCTTATTAACCTGGGATACAGTCAATCGCAAGCAAGCCGCATCATCAAAATGGCAAAAGAGTTGTTGCTCAAACGTGGCCTTGGATGGTACGGTAAGAAAGGCGTAGACCGTGTTCCAGTGGAAGCAGTAGACGCAGTATTAGGCTTGAAACTAAGCCAACTTGAGGGTGCACCAAGTGGCCTTTCCGCAGTTAAGGAGGAACTATCTTGACTACGAAAGACCCAATTACAAAACAAGCGGACGGCACTTTTAGCTTCCGCGTGAGCTTAGGAACTGACAAACGGACTGGCAAGCGAATTCAAAAACGCGCCAGCGGCTTCAAAACGAAAACGGAGGCGAAAAAAGCAAGAGTTGCAATGTTGGCAGCTGGGGTCGCCGATGATGAGGACATCAAGAAGACGAAGTTTGGCGAGTTTATGGAGGATGTGTTCAAGCCTTGGTACAAAACCCAAGTGAAGCCACGCACCTACCGCCAACGACTGGTTTTGATGAACACCGATTATCTGACTAGGTTCAACGACATCATCATTGACCAAATTCGGCCGATTGATGTGCAACATTGGCAAGTCAGCCTGCTCAAGGACTGTAAGCAATCCTATGCGCGTACCATCAACATTATGTTAGGCCAAGTGCTTGAACGTGCTAAGGCACTGGGTATCATCACTGAAAATCCTGTGCGGATCGTTGGCCTCATCAAGAAGAAGAAAGCAAAAATTCAGTTCTGGACGCAAGCCGACTTTCAAAAGGTGCTTACTATGACAAATACCGACACGTACACGGGCCGATTTGATTACACGATGTTGTGGTTCATGTTCATGTCAGGCTTGCGTAGCGGTGAAGCACGGGCGTTAAAGTGGACAGACGTTGATCTCGAAGCTAAGACCGTGAGCGTCAATAAGACGATGGACTATCACAACCGCAACTGGTTTGAAACGCCTGCGCCAAAGACTGCCGCTAGCCGTCGTACCGTGGCGCTTGATGATGATACCGTAGCGTGTTTAGGCGCGTGGCAGGTCGCACAAGCGGCGATGGTGAATTCCGAGTGGGTATTCTCACGCGATGGGATTCCGTGCTCTGACGGACAATTTTTGGACATTGTGGACGCGTACAGTACACTCGCCAAAGTTCAGCGAATTACCGTGCACGGCCTCCGCCACTCGCATGTGTCGCTGTTGATCAGCCTTGGTGAAAATCCACTCCAGATTAAAGAACGTCTGGGGCATGAGGATATCGAAACGACACTCGGCACTTACGGTCATCTCTACCCAAACAGTAACTTTGAAGTCGCAAAAAAGCTCAACGGGATATTCTCCAAAGAGGTGCCCGATGAGCCAAAATAACTTGGAAAGGGTCAAAACTGTGCCACCGTAAAATCGGTGGTGCTAGAAACGTTGATACCACGGGACGGGCGCGAAATGCGCGATTGTTCCCGGGAAATAATCGTGCGTTTTCACCGCCTGGCAATCAGTGATTTTCCACATTTTTCAAGTGAGATTGTGGATTCGAGAGCACAAATCCGCTCGTCCCTAAAATTGAATATTCCGTTGTAAGTGTTGCCTGTGGTCTGTAGGGGAGTTTGCTGGTGTCTGCCAGTAAACTAGCGTGGCCGTGACCAAGCAGCACTTTTTTTGCACCGATATTATCGACATGCGGTTGGCGCGGGCGGTAGCAAGAACGATTCAAGAAATTCGTGAGTTTGTCAATCTATTTGCTTCTAGCCCAATGATTGTTCGCCTATAAAACGCTTACTTAGATGATCGTACACGCAACGTTTGATTTCTTCATTGTAAAGCATTGGAAAACATGATAATATATGTTCTGTTGTTAACGTTGATAAAAGAGGAGTTGCTAGCATGACGGGTGTAATTGTAGTTGGAACGCAGTGGGGTGACGAGGGTAAGGGCAAGATCACCGACTTCCTCAGTCAGAAAGCTGATGTGATCGTGCGCTACCAAGGCGGCGACAACGCTGGTCACACAATCAAGTCCCAGGGTCAAGTCTACAAATTGCGGTTGATTCCCTCAGGCATCCTTTATCCTGATAAAATTTCCGTTTTAGGCAATGGCGTTGTTGTCAATCCGGAATCGTTGGTGGGTGAGATCGCGCGCGTTCATGAACAAGGAATTTCGACGGCCAATTTGCGTATCTCCAATCGTTGCCACCTGATTCTTCCATATCATATCGCCATGGATCACGCGCTGGAACAGTACCGCGGCAGTGAGAAGATCGGCACGACGAATCGGGGCATCGGGCCGGCTTACACGGATAAAGCAACGCGCTCTGGCATTCGGATGGCCGACTTACTAGAGAAAGATGTTTTTGCCGAAAAACTTCAACAAAATTTAGCACTCAAGAACGAACTTCTAACCAAAATTTACCATCAAGAACCATTAAAATTCGAAGATATTTTCGAACCGTTTTATGAATACGGTCAACAATTGGCCAAATACGTTTGTGACACCTCGGTGCTGATTGACGAAACGGTGCAAAAGCACGGGCACGTTTTGTTTGAAGGCGCTCAGGGTGTCATGCTTGATCTGGATCAAGGCACCTATCCATTCGTGACCTCTTCCAATCCTGCTGGCGGTGTTTGTGCTGGCGCTGGCGTCGGACCAACCACGATCGATCGCGTCGTTGGTGTGGCCAAGGCTTACACCTCGCGTGTTGGCGACGGTCCTTTCCCAACGGAATTGCTGGACGAAACCGGCCATTTCATCCGTGAGGCTGGGCATGAGTATGGCGTTGTCACCAAGCGACCACGGCGGATCGGCTGGTTCGATTCTGTCGTGGTGCGTCACGCCAAACGTGTCGCGGGCTTGACCGATCTTTGCTTGAATTCGATTGATGTGTTAACTGGCCTGGACACCGTTAAGATTTGCGTGGCTTACCAATTGAATGGCGCCACGATCGATCGTTATCCCGCTAGTTTGACGGAACTGGCTCAATGCCAACCAGTGTACGAAGAACTTCCAGGCTGGCAAGAGGACATCACCCAGGTTAAAACCTTCGCTGAGCTGCCCGTCAATGCGCAGAACTATTTACACCGAATTGCCGAACTGACCGGCGTGGATTTAGCAACCTTCGCTGTTGGTCCCGATCGGACACAAACTGTGATTTTGAATCACGTCTGGGATAACTAACCAGGAGCAATTCTGTTTCCCGATTTTAAAAAAGAGAGTGAACATCATGCGGCGGCCAGTCGCGCGATATTCACTCTCTTTTGATTAACGCAGGTGGTGCTGGGGCGTTCATTTGCCTGAATCGTGCCAATTCGTCACTAAACCATAGATAGCTTCGCCGAGCATCCCAAAGCCCATCAGATACATGGATAACATGTTTTTGCCCATGAACAAGCAAATCACCACTAGGGCGTAGACAATCACCAAGACAACGCTCAACCAACGCGGATTCTTCATAATATCATCTCCGCCCCCAGTTTAGCAGATTGGCCGACCGAAAACCATTTTGACCCGCCAACAAAAAAAGAGAACACAAGACTGTTTTCGAAACGTCTTGCGACGCCAGCAGTCTCTGTTCTCAGGGTTTGGCACCCAAAAGAATTATAACATCTTTGCCGGCGAATGAGTAGCCTTGAACAGCGAAGTCAATGGATAAATTTGAATTGTTCCACGTGAAAACAACCCTATCCTGTGATTGAAGCAAGAATAGCGATTTAACGGCATTCTTGTGCCAATGGAGAGAGCCTAAAAATGCTGAAATTGCTATGGAGTGTGCCAGCTCTGTGCCAGCAAAACATCCAAGAAGATTGATTGAGCGATTACTGACGACCGTGGTAATCGCTCTTTGTGTCCCCGCGTTTGCCGCGCGCGCCGTGCAACGCGAAAGGCGCAAGCGCGAGCAAACGGCGGCCGGCGTCAGCCGGTCGCCGTATACCCCCAGTACTCTAACAGGGGGGAGTAAAGTAAAAAAATCATGCCCGAACACCGGGTAGAATCCTAACCTAGCGCGGTTTATAGTAACCGGAAATAAATGGGACATTTCCGATTAATCCATCATTTTGACTAGGTGTCATTTTCACAGACACTATATAAGTGCCGCTGTATCATGGCATGCGCTACTCGGCGTCGGCACATACACCACAGCTTGTTACTGTGCGACCAATATACGGCTAATAAACGGGACGCGGCTCACCTTGAGTTGTAGGGTCAGCAATACCAATACTCTCGTTTGCGACAAATGATGGATCGCGAACGATTTTGAGCACCACGTCAGCAATGCTTTGGCGGGAACCTGATACGCCAAGGTAAGGCTCATTTTGATGAGTAATCGTGTATTTGATTTCATTACGATCGTTGAGCCACGGTATACGTAAAGTCGTATAGGTCATACCAGATTCTGAAAGCATGCGATCAGAATTTCTTGCTGATTTTAGCCCCGCTTTGACGAATTCGTGATTCCACCGGCCAAATTCACCAGGAACTTCATCGTAGATTCCCAGGATGTTTGATGAAATAACACGACTTACATTGTGTTGCCTCATTGCTTTAAGGACGTTTCGAGTTTTGGCATTATCAGCATCGTGATCGACATCAGCAACAAAAACCATATCCTGTCCTGACATTGCGCTTGTCACGTCCTCAGCAGATTCAAGATCCAGCTCGATAATTCGTACCCTTGGATTATCATTCAATGCGGCAAGACGCTGGCTATTGCGTAATCCTAACGTCAAATCGACGTCATTAAATTCAGATCCCGATAGAATACGATGTTCAACGATCCGAGCAATTTGCCCGTAAGCACCTAAAATAAGTAGTTTCATAAAATACCTCCTAGTCTTCTGGATGCCAGGCCATAAACTGCGCGGCTTGTTGTTCCAAGGGTACGTTGAAGTAACGTTTATTGCAATCAAGCGCGGCAATTTTTGCCATTTCTAAGTCGGTTAATTCGAAATCAAACAAGGCAATGTTATCAGACATATGTGCCGGATTAGTTGTCTTAGGGAAGACGATATGACCGACTTGTGTATGCCAGCGCAAGATAATTTGTGCATTCGACTTGTGATACTTCTTAGCCAATTCTGAAAACAATGTTTCGTTCAATAACTGCGGATCACCATGCCCTAATGGGTACCATGATTCAAGTTTTGTTCCATAAGGGGCTAGAATTTCCTTCAAGTCGTTCTGTTGAAAATACGGGTGCAGTTCTACTTGCATGATTGCTGGTTTGATCGTCGCTTGCCGGAGTACTTCGTCAAGCCGAGCGCCATCGAAATTACTCAACCCGATGGCGCGCACTTTACCTGACCGGACAGCCGCTTCCATCGCTTGCCAGGCACCCATGTAATCACCGACTTGTTGATGGAGCAATAACAAGTCGAGGTATGGTGTGTTAAGCCGATCCAACATCTTGTCAATCGCGATCTGCGTTAAATCCTTGCCATACTCATGTGGCCACAACTTGCTGGTGATCCAGATGTCCTTGCGCTCGATGCCACTTGTGGCGACAGCTTGTCCAACCCCGCGCTCATTTTGATAAGCGTGGGCGGTGTCAATGTGTCGATAGCCCATCTTCAAGGCTGCCGATACTGCTTGTCGCGTGTTGTCGTCACCTGAAATTTGATACACGCCTAGTCCGACTTGCGGAATCAGTGTACCGTTGTTGAGTTCAATGCTTGGAATTGTCATGTTAATCCTTCTTTCTTTTGTTAGCGTGCAGCAGGTTTTGGCTCGCGACGGCGAATGTTGATCAGAAATGCAATGATGATCAATACCAAACCGATGATCATAATCGTATGAATGCCATTGAATAGAATCGTTCGCAACTGTGGTAGTAATGCTGGATCGAGACCTTTAGCAGTCGCCGAATCTGACAGATGATTGATCATATTGGTTGTGATCCCGTGTCCGGCAGTTGCCACTTGACGGGTTGTACTTAAACTGAGGACAGCGCCGAAAATTGAGGCGAGGAAGGTTTCCCCAAGCGTTCGAAATAATAGGCCAAACGTGGTCGAAACACTCACAAGTTCTTTTTCGACCCCGTCTTGAATGGACACTTGCATTGGTGTGAATGACAAGCCCATACCAAATCCTTCAAAAGCACCACTGATCAGCAACCACCAATACGGGGCATTCTTGGTTGCAATTACCATGGCAAGTGCAGAGATTAGCAAACTGGTTGTCCCCACCAGAACAATGGTTTTGTATCCAAGCTTCGTCATGAGATGCGCGGTTAAGCGGGTACCAATCAAAAGCATCAGGGAACCAGCAATCTGGGTCAATCCGCCAAACGTTGCGTTTGTCCCCAGAATTCCTTGCGCCCACATTGGAGCATAGACGCTATAACCGATAAAGAATCCATTGATTAAAAACATGATCAGGTTTTGCGCTTGAACCGGCCAAGCCGTGATTAACTGGTGTGGAATCAAAGGATTGGTTGCACGGCCTTCAACGTGCCAAAACGCGGCTAATAGAATGATGCCGGCAAGTAAAAGTAATACCGCGCGCAAGACACTGACAGCCAACGCATCACCTGCAAACAACAACAGGATCAATGCGAGGGCAAGAACCGCAGCGCCGGCATAATCAAAGGCTTGGCGTTCTCTTTGACGTTTTGTATCTTGATAAGCCCATTGTAGTAACAACATTGAGATGATTCCGATTGGCAAGTTGATAAAGAAAATCCAGTGCCAAGTAAATTGATCAACTAGCCACCCACCGATAATTGGACCACTCACCGTGGAAAGGGTGTAAGACGCAGTGACCCAACCTAAAGCCCGTGCGCGCTGCGCAGCATTGGGATAAATATCCGCGTAGATAATGAATGGAATTGAAACCATACCTCCCGTCCCAATGCCCATTACCGCTCGAGCGACAATTAGCATAACCATACTATTGGATAATCCAGCGATGACCGAGCTGCCGATAAATAAGAATGTGGAAATCTGAAAGGCTCGTTTGTTACCGATGGTTTCACCAATTCGACCCCATAATACGGTTGTGATTGCCGTGCCTAATAAGAATACGGAACTGACCCAACCGACGAGCCGGATGCCGTTTAAGTCGCTAATAATCACTGGTAGTGCAGTGTTAACAATGGTGGCGTCTAGGCCACCCATAAAATTGGCAATTAGTAAGGCAATCGTTGCCATTGCGAGTTTTCTTTTCATAAAGCCTCCTCTAAAAAAATTGTGCTTGCGAGCGGGTGATTTGCCATGCGTTATTGCGTTGAGCAAGTCTAGTCGTTGTCTCAATGTGCCAGCAATTCTCAAAGCCATAAATGCGGGCGGTCAAGTCTGACCGGCTGACAATGACAACATCTGTGCCGTCTTCAGTTACTGTTAAAGTCAATTCGTTACTGTCGAGATAGCGCATGCGACCAATTCGCATCTGATCTAACCAGACCTCCCGAGATTGTACTTTGCCATTGAGATGGACGAAAATTGCGTCTGGCGCAATTACTTGTTTCAGCAATGTCACATCGTGCCGTAGCATGCCTGATGTCATTTCGTGAAAAACGGCAATCGTTTCCTGTCTAGTTTGCTTATCCATAATGACTTCACCGCCTTTCAATATTGCTAGTATACCAGCGTCGATGAACTCATTCGATGGGCAATGTTTTCAAATCTGGGACTTATGCCACGCTTTTTAAAAAAGCGGCGCAAAAAAAGACAACCAGTTTCCTGATTGTCTTATTGATGCCTATTGATCAAATATTGAAAGGAGTTTTTCGACGCCGCCTTGCATCAATGCCGTCGCAAGTGTAATGACATCTTCTAATGGTGCAGCCCGCTTATTGTCGATCCACTGACGGTACACACGTAGGCCGGTGTCTTGGACGAAGCTTAACAACATTTGCTTTTGCCAATCAGCAAGCTTTTGAAACTCCGGTGAGGCTCCCCAAGTCTTACTCATGACCTGATCCACCATCTGCTGTCTGATCCCAGAATAAGCACCACTAATCGTGATTCGGTCATAGGCTGGGCCTTGGACCGCAGAGTATTCGAAGAAGCTGCGAACGCTTTTGGCGATGTCTCGTGGGTATTGAAAGTGAGCCGTGATTTGTAAGTAGCCTTGTGAATAGCGAGACTGCATCTCAGATAAGAGGTCGTCCATAGTCGGATAGTACCGATAAAAGGTCTTTTTATTGATCTGGGCCAACTTGGCAAGGGCCGTAACAGTGATCTTCTCATAATCGTTCGCTAGTATCAGCGTTTCAAATGCGTCATAAATCGAGTTAATGGTTTTCTGAACGCGCAAATCTTCATATCCAGTTAATTTCATCAAAATACCTCAGCTTCATTTATTCCAACTCTAGTTTTATCAGGCAATCACGCACTTGGCTGTCCATAAGTTTCAAACTCGAAGCAATATATTGTGAATGTAGCCATTCAGCAACTCGCCTACGATCGGAAAGGCGCGGCGTGTAAGTCTTAATAATCTGGTCAAGTGCCTCTGCTTCTGCGCCTTCATCATGAGCATCTCTTGCTATATCAGCTTTCGCAAATAGTTGTTGAACGGGAAGCATCTGTTTCGTTAAGGATTGCAGCGAATTATCCTGGTCGTCTAAGGCGTTTGCCCGAATATTCTCGACTACTGACATGTCGAGCATCAGGTCATTTGGCGTCACATTAAATACTGCACAAAGCTGCATCAAGCTTTCTGTTGAGGGGCTAAAGATACCACGTTCCATTTTTGAAATAGTCTGTTCGATGGTATTCAACTTATCTGCGAGCTCACGTTGAGTCATACCTTTAGATTTGCGTAGCCGTCGAATGTTTTGTCCGATTATTGTCCCTGTGCTTGGTGCAAGGTCCAGCTTCTTATCTGTGATCGGCTTACGATTCTTTCCGGCAGGTGTCTGTGATGTGCTTGGGCGCATAATTTTGTCCTCCTTGGGTGTACAACCAAGTGTTTGCGGAAAATGAAACTCTCTTTACATTATTTAAACATATTTAATGTTTGTAGTAAAGATTTTTAGTGTTTACAACGAACATCTAAGATGATACACTATCGGTAAAGTTAGATGTTACAAACAGCCATCAAAAGTGTTTGTTCTTTGACAACTGAATATTACCACATACAACTAAGACCAACAACATTGGAGGTGATCACATGGTCTTACCAACGCAATCGGCACTATTCATCAGTCGCCAAGATCTGATATCTTATGGGTTTGGTGAATACGAAGCCACCCAGCTACTACGAATGGCTAAGGCCAATCTCGTTAAATATGGACTGAATTACTACGCGATTCGCGGGCGGCGTCGCGTTCCAGCGTCAGCGGTTGAACAAATTCTTGGATGTCCATTATTTACGGCACAAACAGGCACGCTCGATGGCCGAGCAAAGGAGACTGAATAATTTGACCAAAGAGAGTGAACTGATAAAAAAAGCAAAAGATGGCACGTACTACTATCGCGCCAGTTTAGGATTTGATGCGATGACCGGCAAACGAATTCAAAAAAGGCGTTCTGGTTTCAAGACCAAGACCGCCGCTAAAGAGGATTACCGTAAGTTAGTCGCCAAAGCAGACGAGGAGGCTTACCACCCAACCAGTACGTTTAAGGAATTTACCAAAACCTATTTCTTGCCATTCTATAAAAATAATGTCAACGAACAGACCTTTCGGCATCGTTGTGGCGTCATTCGACGGGCGCTTGCATACTTCGACAACATGCAAATTGCCAAGATAACGTCATTCGATGTACAGAACGGGCAGTTTGAATTTCTAGAAGACCATTCCAACGGCTATACACGCATGGCACACACCTTATTGGGAGCAATCCTTAGCCGTGCAATCACACTCGGCTTAATGAACAACAACTCTGCCAAAATCGTTGGTAACGTCAAGCATCAGCAAAAAGACATTGAGTTCTGGACGAAAGATGAATTCCAGAAGGTGATTCAAAAGACCAGTAAGACCACGTATACACAGCGATTGGACTTCATTATCCTGTGGTTCATGTTCATGACTGGTATGCGTTCGGGGGAGGCTAAAGCGTTGACGTGGCGCGATATTGACCTCAAAGCGAAAACCGTCAATATCAACAAGACGTTGATCTACAAGAGTGCTAATGACTATGAGTTTCATAAAACGAAAACCAAAGACGGGACGCGTGTTATCAGTATTGACCAGCAAACCGCCGACTTTCTTGAGGAGTGGTATGAGGATCAACGATTGATGGTACATTCTAAATTCGTGCTGTCGCTCGATGGTGTACCCTTGAATAACAGCTACATTAACGCGATTGTGCATGATTAAGGTGAACTAACCGGAGTGCCGACCATCACAGCTCACGGCCTCCGTCACTCACATGCGTCGCTTCTCATTAGTATGGGTGAGAACGCGCTAATTGTCCGTGACCGGCTAGGACACGCAGACGTGCGTACGACGCTTGATGTTTATGGGCACCTTTATCCTAAAAGTGATGCCGAAGCGGCTAAGCGACTTGGAGGTCTACTCGATGTGCCACCAGAATGAAAAAGCGCTGGAGTGTGCCAAATCGGTGCCACTTCAAAACCAAAGCCGACAAATCAATGTTTGTTAGCTTATAAATGTTTCACGTGAAACATTTCTGTCTTGAAGTAAAAAGGATTTGCCAAAGACAAGTCATTAGATTTAGCATATAATAGTAAGGTATTCGAAAACAGCCTCATTGAACTGGTTGTTCCACATGAAACATTTGAGAGGATGAAAAGAATGGAAAAGAAAAACGCAGTTGAATTGATTCAAAAGCTATCCAATGTCTATGGCATTTCTGCCTTTGAGGATGATGTGACCCGCCTTTTCCGTGAAGAGGTCGCTGGCACAGGGAAAATCACCGAAGACCATATGCGCAACGTTTTCGTTGAACATCACCATAATAACGGGCAACGACCAGTTGTTGAGTTAGACGCTCACTCTGATGAAGTTGGCTTTATGGTGCGGGCAATCAAACCTAACGGCCAATTGATGTTTGTCCAGGTTGGTGGCTGGGCGCTGGTAACCATTCCGGCCCAAAAGGTGAAAGTTCGTAACCGTAATGGCGAATGGATCTCCGGCATTATCAGCAGCACCCCGCCACATTTTATGACGCCTGAAGAGCGAACCCGTCTTCCAAAGATGGATGAACTGAAAATTGATGTTGGTGCCACGACGGCCCAAGAAATCAGCGAAGACTATCAAATTGAGATTGGCGCGCCGGTCGTGCCAGATGTCACCTGCGAATATAATGAACACACTGGACTTTTCTTAGGTAAAGCGTTCGATAATCGTATTGGCACGGCGTTATTGGCATCGACGCTGAAGGATCTAGCGCAAACAAGTTTGGATATCGATTTGATTGCCGGCCTTTCGTCACAGGAGGAAGTTGGCGACCGTGGCGCTGAAGTCGTTGTCCGGAAAATCAAACCGGATTTGGCGATTGTTTTTGAAGGCGCGCCAGCAGATGATACCGTTATGCCGGATTATTTGATCCAAGCAGGCCTGGGTCGGGGGCCAATGTTGCGCGACTTTGATTCAACCATTGTCACCAATCCTCATTTCCAACGGTATGCTTTGGATATTGCCAAGGAAAATGGAATTCACACGCAACGTTCAGTTAGAACTGGCGGCGGTCAAGACGGCGCCATCATCAATCGCTATAATGGGGCACCTACCATCGTGATCAGTGTGCCGGTCCGCTATGCCCACACACCGTATTGCTTCATCGCCTATCAGGATTATGCGGATGCTCTGCAATTAGCTGAGAAAATTATTTGTCAACTGAACGCGGAGGTCATTAGCAAGTTCTAAACGCGATCTCGTCGGTGCTTTCTAAGTGTCGATGCGTGATCAAGCGTTGACCGAATTGAATGCGCGCGCTTGCTGACACCAGCTTGTTTCTGAGTCAAGCGCTTTAGCATCAGATTGAAATTTATCGTACTAAAAAAGCCGCTGATTCAGCGGCTTTTTTGATCCAGGTAGAAGATAGAACGGGTGAATTTATTGGAGCTCTTTCGTAGAATGACGGCGGGCAATGGCAGGTAAGATGAAGCCAATCCCAATCAAAATTACCGGCATCAACACGTTAAGAATCAATTGGAACCACCAAGCGCCTGGATTGCTGGTGTATTCGATTTTTGGCACCATGCCAAGGATGCAGGCGAAGGCGGTGAAGAGGAAGCACCAGAGACCGAAGCCGAACCCGACCTTGCTATTCTTGACAAACATATAGTCTGAATGGAATTTATCCAAGTGGCGGTTGAGTAGCATGAAGGCCAGGAACACCCAAAGGTAACGTAACGGCATGACAACGGAGTTTAAGTTCAGCAACCAATTGTAGAGACTGTTGGTCCCGCCAATCCCCAGGGCCGGGATAATGATGATCAGGCTGACCAGCAAGCCGGTAAGGCGGTAGCCGTTGACGGGCGTGCCCTTCTTGTTACGTTTCCGCAAACCAGCCGGAATATAGTCGGGATCCGCATCATCAAGCAAGATCCGCAGCGGCGCGTCAATGGAAACAGCCAATGCGGCGATCGAGGCCATGGCGTTAGCGATGGCGTAGATCCAGAGCAGCAAATTGCCCACGTGGAAATAATGACCTAAGCGCTGAAAGGCTAGGTAAGCGCCATTGGCCATTAAATCGTCAGGCAGGTTGTTGGCGTCGAAAATCATTCCCATGGCGAAGGAACCCATGATGGCAGAGACGGCCACCATAATTGCCAAAACGATCATCCCCTTGGGGAAGTTCTTGGCGGGATTCTTGGTGGCATTCACATAGGGCGAGATCTTCTCAGAGCCACCCACCGCGAAAACCAGCATGGAAATCGTTGTGAAATATTTGAAGTTGAATTTAGGAATATAGCTGCTCAAATGATTCATATTCTGAGTCGCGATCCCGGACCCGGTCATCGCCGGTGCGGCCAGGCCCAAAATGATGAACAGAATCGACATGATAAACATTGACATCCCAGCAATCGTACCGATGCGGTTCAACGTGGTGATCCCACGGGAAGCCAAGTACAGGAACAGCAAGAATAGCACGAGACAGAGTGATTGGACCACGATTGACGGCATGGTTTTGACAAAGTTACCATTACTTTGGAATAACCAGCTCCCGGCAATCATGATTGCCTGTGGCTTCTGGGCCAAGTAAGGAATGTGAACGACCCAGTATGTCCAGGCGGCAAAGTAAGCCAGCCGCCGTGTGGAAACTTCTTTGATCCAGCTAGAAACGCCGCCCTCGGCATCTTTGAATGTTGCGCCCATTTGTCCGACCATTAAGGTGTAAGGGACGAAGTAAAACGCCATGATCAAGACCCAGGAGACGACAACGACCAAGCCTTGCTGGGCGAAGTTGTTAACGACGTTGCCTAGGCCCCAAACGCTGACGAACCCAAGTAGTGCAATGTTGTACCAAAACAGTTGTTTGGAATTTTTTTCATCGGCCATGATGAACCCCCTTGATAAAATGAGAACTAATAGGCTTACTATAACGCCTTTTTAACGGCCTTGCATGAGATATAAATGAGATAACGGCTGAAATGAGTGGGAGAGTCCGAGACCATAGTTGGCAATTAATAGCGGCTTTATTGACAGATAAATAATGAGATCCGAGCGCGAAGGCTCATTTTTCGCTAATAAAAAAATTGAATTATTTTTGGAAAAAGTGACCGTCAGGCCGACGAAAAGCAGTGGGATCAGCAAAAACGTCCCTCTTTGGTCGAACCGCGTTTCTGGCGGTCCGCAAAGGGGGACGTTTTAGTGATGGTTACGCGTTAGTGATGGCTTCGTTTAAATGATGACATCATCTCACTGTTGGCTTCGCTTTTCCGTGGTGGGTTAGTTGCGATGATCGGCTTAGCTTAGGGTGGCGTGGCTTTGGCCGGCCTTAAGGTAGGTCAGGTTGCTTTCGCGAAGGACTTGATCGAGTTGTTGGGTCATGCGTTGAGTTTGATGAGGATTCCAATTGAGTTGGCGCGCAATTTCGTCGATCAGGGGCTGTTTCAGCGGGGCCAATGAATCCGCCTCGAACAGGATGTGGTTGGTCCGGCGCAATAGGTAGTCCACCGGAGTCAAGACCATTTCTTCGCGAAGGCAATAGTTCAGCATCAAGGTTTCAGCCAGACTCAGACCGGCGGCAGGTTGGGTGGTGTGGATCATCGTGAAGATCTGCAGGGCGTTAGAGCCGAACAGGTGGGCGATTTTACGGGCGTCCTTAGCGGCTAGACCCAGAGCTTCACCTTGATCGCTGATAAGTTGGAGCTCGGTTTGAACGTTGCTTGGATTAATGTCACCACCGGAGACCCGTAACTTGGTTGAGTCGATCGGTTGAAATTGTTGATGGAACCGCGTCTTCATTTCTCGAAGGATCATTTCCAGCGCGCCCGCGGCCATGCGGCGATAGTCAGTGATTTTGCCCCCGGAAAGAATGATCAGTCCGTCGTCCGCCATGTGTAGGGAACTGCCGCGAGAAATCTGCGAAGGCTTCAGAATTTTCTCCGAAAGGGTCTGCTCACTGGCCATCACCGCGTCGGCAATGTCGTCGCGAGTGGCGCGACCTTGATTGTAGTTATTAACGCTGCCAATCACTTCATCAACGCTTTGGTCGGTAATGTGGCTACCACCGCCGCCGTTATAATCGGAACTCCCATTGGAGGCGATCAGCGGACGAATCCCTGCCCAGCTTGCTTCGATGTCCGCCAGGGTGATTTTGGCTTCGGGGAAGCGTTGATTGACGATCGTTAACAGATAATCCAAGTCAGCTTGGGTGATCTGGGGATGGCGCAAGTCGCCGCGATAGTCGGTGTCGGTGGTGCCAAAGTAAGTCTTCCCGTCACGAGGAATCACGAAAATCATCCGCTCATCATGATGGCGGCTATCGAAGTAGAGCGGTTGTGGTACAGGTAGGCGGTGCCAGTCCACAACAACGTGGATTCCCTTGGTCGGCCGCAATTGTTTCAAATAGGGAACTTGCTCGTCCAGCTGATCGATTTGGTCGACCCATGGGCCCGCCGCGTTGAGCACCAGGCGGCTATGAACAGCGAAACTATTGTCACTAAGCAAATCATCAGCTGTCACCCCACACACATGTCCCTGCTCATCGTGAAGAAAATTGGTGACTTTGGTGCGGCTGACCATTACCCCGCCAAAAGCCGCGGCTTTCTTGATGTTCTCGATGACCAGCCGCGCGTCATTATTAGTAAAGTCGAGATAGGAACCTGCGCCTAACAGGTTCTCGGGATTCAACTCAGGCACTTGGGTAATCACTTCGTCCCGGGTCAAGGTGAAGCTGGTCAGACGGGGATCGTGAATCATGGCCAACTGATCGTATAGTTTCATAGCGACTTTAACCGCGAACATATCGTAGGTGGCGTCGGGTTCGTTATATATAGGTAGTAACATCC
Organism: Lapidilactobacillus salsurivasis; assembly: GCF_054785215.1. NCBI lineage: Bacteria > Bacillati > Bacillota > Bacilli > Lactobacillales > Lactobacillaceae > Lapidilactobacillus > Lapidilactobacillus salsurivasis. The sequence continues at coordinate 309,603 of NZ_BAAABI010000003.1, forward strand.
GGATCGGTTGCGGAATGTGGGGCGCGATCTGCTGGACCTTGGCCCGTTCCTGGACCGTGTCTGCGACCACGCCAACATCGAAGTTCTTGAGATAACGAATGCCGCCGTGGACCATCTTGGTCGAGCGGGATGAGGTGCCCTCGGCGAAATCCTGCATCTCCAGCAAGGCCGTCTTTAACCCCGAGGCTGCGGCCTGCAAGGCGACGCCAGCGCCGGTGATTCCGCCGCCAATGATGACAAGGTCAAACGTCTCGTTGGCAAGTCTATCCAAATTGTCTTGTCGCGTTTGTGCTGAAAACGTCATCACAATTCCTCCAAATAATCTTTCTCTCTTAATTCTAAGGCACTCCAGCAAAATTGCAAGCGACCTTTTGATTTTTTGTGAAAGCGGATCCGCGCTATTGTTTGCGGGCTTGCCAAACGATTGATGGCTGTCACTGTTTTTATGGGCGGAGAAAACGTACAATGAAGGTAGCAATAACGGACCAACAATAAATCCTGAGGTGATTGAAATGAAGTTAACGATGGCAATAGCTGGTTTCGGAAAGAGCGCGAATCGGTATCACTTGCCATATTTAGCGCTCCGTCCTGAAATCAAGGTCAAAACAATCTATGATCACGGCTTTCGTCACTATCCCGAGGCGCAACAAGCTTGGCGCGAGCAAGGGGTGACGTTGACCAAGGACTTCCAACAAGTGTTGACCGATCCGGAAATCCAGTTGATCACACTGACCACGCCTGCCGCCACTCATTATCAGTTGGCTAAAGAAGCGCTGGATCACGGCAAAAACGTCCTGGTAGAGAAACCATTTTGTCAAACAAAGGCCGAGGCGGCTGAACTTCTGGCCTTGGCCCGGCGCAAAGGGTTAGTCGCGATGCCTTTCCAAAATCGTCGTTTCGACGGCGACTTCTTGGTGCTGCAGCGCGTTTTGCAGGTCGGCTATTTGGGACGTCCGTTAGAGGTTGAGTCCCATATGGATCACTATCGTCTGCAAGCAACGCAAGTCAACGGCGCCATGATCAATGGCCAATTCTATGGCCTTGGCGTGCATACTTTGGACCAAATGGTGGCGTTGTTCGGCACCCCAAAGCAGGCGTATTTCGACATTCGACCGCAACAAAATCAAGGTGATCTGGATGACTATTATGAAGTCGACCTGTTTTATGAAGGCTTTAAGGCCAAAGTCAAGTCCAGCAATTTGGTGGCGACCCCATACCCTAAGTTTCTCCTGCATGGCACCCAAGGTAGCTTCTTGAAGTATGGCATTGATCAACAAGAAAATGATTTGAAGGCGCAGATCATGCCAGGCACGGCTGGATTCGGCCAAGATGATCCCAGCGCCTATGGCCGACTTCATTATCAAAATAGTAATGGTGATTGGATCGATAAGTCGCTGCCGACTCCAACTGGTGACTACGGTCGGGTTTACGATGCAATGATGGCGTCAATCATCACTGGCGCGCCGAAGCTAGTCAGTGATCAAGAATTGCTGACGGTGATGGCCCTGTTGGAGGCCGGTGCAGCCAGTGCCGGTCCACACGTGGTCACTTTGTAGTTGCCGTGTAGTTACTGGCCGCCGTTCGCTACGTCCGATTCACTGGTCACAGCAGATTATTTCCCGGGAAATAATCTGGGCAACCTGGCGAAGATTGAAAGTTACCGGTCTTCCGTTTGCCCGGGTGCGACACAATCAGTCCCCTGTCATGATGCGGACAAGAATCGTTGTTTCTGAGGAAGATCAGTAGTACCAAGTCAGCTGACACAAAATTGTCGCCTGTCCGGAAAATATTGACGGAAATGGGAAATCAAATTATTTCCCGGGAAATAATCCTCGCTCGAATGGTTAATGGTTGACAGGCTTACTATTAACAAGTATCATGAAGTCAATTAAGAAACGGGAGGTCCTAACAATGTCAAAGTTTACCAATAAATTAAGTGGATGTTGCCAATGCTGTTGTGGCACAAACTCTCTGCATAGTTGGGACCGTCAGAATTCAGTTCAGCGATGTTGCTGAACTTTAAAATTTTGGTTAGGCGTAACTGTGCACAGAATTGATTTGTGCGCAGTTTTTTTATGCGATTTTCTGGCGGTGGGTGGGTCATCACCGTATTGCCAATCGGTGAATCGGATGTGTGGATGTAACTGAGAAGGATTTAGGTAGGTGCTAGTCTGATGCTAGTAATAAATAATGAGGTGTAAAGATGAACGGGCGAAAATTTATTAAAACAGTTGGTAGTGTAGTGGTTCTAGGCGGGCTTTTGTTGCTGGCGGCTTGTGGGCAAAAGCAAGCAACGACCACAACCAAGCAGAATGCGGGTCAAGTCTTGCGGTTGCCGGTCGCGGCGCAGATGAATACTATTGATATCTCGGCTTCCAGTGGTTATGGCCAAACGGGGAATATTTTCGAAAGCTTCTATCGCTTAGGTGAGAATGGAAAAGTGGCGCCTGGCTTGGCTAAGTCGGTTAAGGTCAGCGCTGATGGGTTACAATATACTTTCACTTTACGTCAGGCGAAATGGAGTAACGGCGATCCAATTACCGCCCAGGACTTTGTCTATTCATGGCGGCGCACAGTTACCCCAGCGACGAAATCCCAATACGCTTATCTGTTTGATGGCATCAAGAACGCCAATGCCATTAACGAAGGCAAGCAGGAGCCGCAGACCTTAGGCATCTCCGCGCCAAATGATCAGACGGTGGTTGTTCAATTGGAGAAGGCCATTCCTTATTTCAAGGTCTTGATGGCCTATCCGTTGTTTGGACCGCAAAGCGAGAAAATCGTCAAGAAGTATGGCAAGAAATACGGGACGAATTCTAAGTACATGGTTTATAGCGGCCCCTTCAAAATGACTGGCTGGAAGGGGACCAACAATAGCTGGCAGTTCGTGCGCAACAATCAGTATTGGGACGCGGACAAGGTCAAGCTGGATAAGATCACTTACGCCGTTGTGACGAACGCGCAGACCAGTTTGGACTTATACCAAAGCGAGAAACTAGACTTAAGTAAACTGTCCAACGAACAAGTTCCGACCTATGAGAATGATCCAGAATATACCCAATATCCATATTCCTATGTCAGTTACTTAAGTTATAACTACGCTAGCCCCGACGCTGACAAGAAAAAGATCTTGAATAATCGGGACGCACGCTTGGCGATTTCCTTGGCGATCAATCGGAAGCAGTTGACTAAGAAGGTCTTGGGGAACGGCTCCTTAGTCCCAACCGGTTTTGTCTCCACTGATCTGGCAAAGAGCCCCAGTGATGGCGTTGATTTCTCCCAGGATCAGAAGACCAAAGGTACCATGACCTATGACTTGAGCGCGGCGAAAAAACATTGGGCTGCGGCTCAGAAAGCTACTGGAGTCAAGAAGATCACCTTAACATTATTGGCGGGCAATGATAACGGTGACGACCCGTCAACGAACATTGTCATCCAATATTTAAAGGGTCAGTTGGAAAAAGAACTGACAGGTATGACGATCAAGATTCGGGCCGTGCCTTCCAGTGTAGCGTCGAGTGAACGGCAAGCGGGCAACTTTGATATTGCCTTGACTGGGTGGGGCGCAGACTTTAATGATCCGATTTCATTCTTGCAGATTCCGGAAACCGGCACGCCTTATAACTATGGTAAATACAGTAACGCGCAATATGACGCGTTGATCGCCCAAGCCTCCAACGCTGACGCTGGCAACGCCGAGAAGCGCTGGTCCGATTTGGTTGCGGCTAGTCAAATGCTGATGAAAGAGCAAGGCGTTACACCGTTATACCAAAGTGTTTATTCCTATTTGCAGAAATCAACGGTCAAGGGTATCATTCATAACACCGCAGGCACGCAATGGAATTATAAATACGCAACGGTCGGCAAGTAAGGTGACCAGTCCTTGGGACAACTAAGAATCATGAATCAGTTCTTTTGAATTAGCTAATTTGAAACGTCAGAGTGAAGTGTTAGATTGAATGAGTCAGATTGAATGAGCCAGATCGAAGAGTCGAATCGTCGCTTAAACGATTTGACTCTTTTTCTGTCATCTGGTTTTAAAAACCAGATGTTGTGCTATAATGGGGTGAAGATAACGATAAACATGACATCGGGTTTTAGAAATGAGGTTAGCTGATATGACAACAGCAAAAAAATTATTTGTCGCACCGCAACATCCTACTAAGCGTTACCAGATTCTCAACGAGGTTTTTTCGGCAATCACCCATGGCATTGGGGTGGGGCTGGCAATCACGGCGCTGGTCCTCTTGGTGCTCAAGGCGAGCGGCACGCAGGATACGATGCGGATCGTAACGTTCACGATCTACGGGGTTTCCTTGGTGGTGTTGTACCTGTGCTCAACGCTTTACCACAGTCTGATTTTCACGCGGGCCCGGCACGTTTTCCAGATTTTTGACCATAGTTCGATCTTTATCCTGATCGCCGGCACGTACACACCCTATACTTTGGTGGCCATTGGTGGCTGGCAAGGTTGGGCGATGTTTGGCGGTATCTGGGGTCTGGCGCTGCTAGGAATTCTGTACAAAATATTTGTGGTGGGCAAACATCCGATTTTTGAAACGCTGCTTTATGTTGTGATGGGGTGGCTGGTGATCATTTCGGCCAAACCTTTGGCGGCGGCAATTGGGATGAAGGGATTATGGCTCTTGATTGGCGGCGGGATCGCTTATACCTTCGGCGCGTTGCTTTACAGCATGCGGGGAATCAAGTTCATTCACGTGATCTGGCATTTATTCGTCCTCTTGGGCTCGATTCTGATGTTCTTCTCGGTATACTTATACGTTTAAATCCGTTTCGTGCTTTTAGACGTGAGTTGAATTTGGTCGCTTTAAGTCGCTGACTGACCTTTGGCAGCAATATTCACTGGGCGCGTTCCAGCAGGAAGGCCCGCATGTAACGGCGTTATAGCAGCAGATGAACTTGCTATCAGTCACAACGGGTGGCAAGCTCACCGCGACCGTCTGCTAGTGTTGGTGTTGGGGGCTGCTAAATGCGGTCTCAGCGCTTTCTAACAGAATTGTTCGTTTGCTGTTAGGCCAAGCCATGGCTGGTCACAGCTTTTTCAGATTAAATGGAGATAATCAAGTTTAAGCGGAGGTTTCCATTATGAAAAAGATCTTGACCCTGATTGTGACGCTGACGGCGGCAATCGTTGGCGGCTACTTCTTGTACGACCATTTCGGCCATCGTCCGGTTCACGGCCTGGTGATCGTTGATCCACAGGCGACACGGTTGACCACGACTTTGGCCGAACAGAAGGCGGAGATTGAGACGCAGTTGATTTTGACCAGTAAGTATCAGAAATCCACCGACACATTGGTTCTTTCTAAGCGGCAAGCACAGCAATTAGTCGCGCGGAAAGGTCTGAAACAGGTTACGCAGAAGGGCAAAGACGATTATCGTTTTCGGGCGTTGACCCAGGTGCCGCAAGATTTACCAGTAGTGTATTCCAAGAATAGTGGGGCCAATAAAGTTGTGGACCAAAGCGGTGTGGTCTATCGGGCCGCGACGCAGGGCTACGTGGTGTTGGGCCAATCATCTATGTTTACCAAGCAGTTGCTGATTCTAAACGATCGGGATTATCAGCGATTTCATGGCAGCCAGGTACACGTGGCCGTGCTAACGTTGAAGGATGACGCGGCCGATCGGATCAGTCGCTTTGACGGGGAGTCTATACAGATTTTCGATCAAGATCTCTAGCCGCAACGAACTCAGCATAACGAACCCAGCGCACACGGCAATGGCTGGGTTGCAGTTGTAGGCAGGCAATCGGATTCCGGCTGTTGCTGAAAATATCTGACCGCCAGCAGTCAAATAAAAAACCCTACTAACTATTTCTGACGTTTTGCATCAGGCTGGTTAGTAGGGTTTTTGAGTTGGGTTGTGAATACGGACTGATTCTCAGGTTTCAGACGAGGACCAGCTGTTCGGTGATTTTGATCTGGGGATCCAAGGATTGGGTCACGGGGCAGTTGGCGGCAACGAGGCGAAGCGCACGCTGGGCGAGGCCTTGCTTGGCTTCTGGGATTGTGACGTAGAAGGTGATGGTCATTGCCTGCACTGGGTTGACGTTACCATCAGGATTGCGGTCATAGCTGACGGTGGTCTTCTGAAAAGTATAAGGAATCTTGGAGTTGGTGAGGATTTCTTGATAAACATAGCTTTCGCACACGGCGGCGGCGGAAACCAGCGCTTGAACTGGCGCGTAGCCGATCCCGCGTTTGAAGGTCCAGGTTTCGGTTTGGCGATTTTGTAAGCCTTGGTCGGTTTGGTCAAAAGTGAGTGTCTCCATATTTTAGCGTCCTTTCTGTTTGTGGTCCCTGTCTAGTTTAACAGGTTGATCACCAAAACGTCAGGGGATTCACTTGAACTTGGCGTTATAACGGCGTTGTGCTGGATCGCGCGGTACCAGCGTCTCGTGATGGCGGTTAGAAATCTTGTCCGTGAATTTCTTGTTGAAAGGGGCAGTTTTGGCTTGCAAAGCCGTACCAATTCAACTAATCTTAAGATAATGAACAGTTAAGAATTCGACATGGAGGTTTTTGTATGCAAAAGCATTGGTGGCAAGAAGCTGTCGTTTATCAAGTTTATCCCCGCAGTTTTCAGGATACGAACCGCGATGGCATTGGTGACTTGCAAGGCATCATTCAACATTTAGATTACATCAAGACGCTTGGGGTCGACGTGATTTGGCTCAACCCAATTTACAAATCTCCCAACGACGATAATGGTTATGATATTGCGGATTATCAAGCAATCATGCAGGATTTCGGCACGATGGCTGACTTTGAAGAATTGTTGAAAAAGGCACACCACCGCGGCTTGAAGATCATGATGGACTTGGTGGTCAATCATACTTCTGATGAGCATCGCTGGTTCGTTGAAAGCAAAAAAGGCCGCGACAATAAGTATCGTGACTATTATATTTGGCATGATCCCGTTGATGGTCATGAGCCCAATGATTGGCAATCGTCATTCAGCGGGTCGGCTTGGCAATTTGACGAGGCTAGTGGTCAGTATTATTTGCATTTGTTCTCCAAGAAGCAACCGGATTTGAATTGGAAGAATCCGGATGTGCGCCAATCGATTTTCACGATGATGGCGTGGTGGTTGAATAAGGGGATCGACGGCTTCCGGATGGACGTGATCAATTTGATTTCGAAACCGGATAGCTTCTTGCCAGACAGCACCGGCTATTTGCCGCCAGTGGCCAATGGTCCTTATGTCCACGATTATTTGCTGGAAATGAATAAGAAAGTTTTGTCAAAATATGACATTATTACTGTTGGCGAAACACCTGATGTGAAGCCTTATGACGCGATCAATTACGCTGGCTTTGATCGGCACGAATTGGAAATGGTTTTTCAATTCGAGCACATGGGTGTGGATCAGGATTCGAAGTTTGGTAAGTGGAAGCCGCGGAAGTTCAGTTTGCCTGAATTGAAACGGATCATGAGTAAGTGGCAGATGGAGTTGAACAATAAGGCTTGGAATTCACTTTATTGGAATAACCACGACCAGCCGCGGGTGGTTTCCCGCTTCGGCGATGATTCCACGCCAGAATATCGGGTGTTATCCGCGAAGATGTTAGCGATCGCGCTGCACTTCCTCCAAGGAACGCCGTATATTTATCAAGGCGAAGAACTGGGCATGACCAACGATTATGATTTTAATTCGATCTCGGATTATCGGGATATTGAAGCGGTCAACGCTTATCGCGATTTGGTTGAGCAACGGCATGAATTGACCAATCAGGAGTTCATCGCGGCCGCGCATAAAATGTCACGGGATAACGCGCGGACACCAATGCAATGGGATGGCTCGCTGAATGCTGGTTTTACGGACGAAGGTGTCGATCCTTGGATCGCGGTCAATTCCAACTATACCGAAATCAACGCGGCGAAGGCGTTAGCCGACCCCAACTCGATCTACTATTTCTACCAACGGATCAATGGGTTGCGCCACCAGTTCCCGGTGATCGTTTATGGGAACTATCAATTATTGTTGCCTGATGATGAGCGCATCTGGGCTTATCACCGTCACGATAGCAAGCAGTCCCTGTTGGTTGTCACGAACTTTAGCGCTGACACGGTCCAGGTTGACTTGCCTGATTTGAAGAATGAAGCGAATGTTTGCTTGATCAAGAACTACCCAGACGATCAAGGACAGACGTTACGTCCGTACGAAGCCAAGGCGTATTTGTTGGTCAAGTAGGCGCGGTGACAGCAGGGTGATCATTGGTGGTCAACCGACTGCGACCATGAACGTTAGAATGGATAATTAAAAAAATCTTGAAACGCGTGTGCCAGCCGAGGCTAGTACTTAATGCCTTGCAGCTACCCAGGCTAGTTCACACGCTGTTTCTTTGCGAGACTTGCTGATTTTAAGAGCAAGTCTCTTTTGTTATGCGTTCAAAGGCTGGCGCAGCTGATCATGAGCTAACTTTTGGTGGCCAGCGGCTGGCGCGTGGTAAAAAAACTTGTCTGGTTTTAGAATCGCTTTGTTTGGCAGTCGGTTGATTGGCGCCGTATGATGGAGCAAAAGAGCAGGGACCGGCGTTACAGCTGGGCGTAGCGTTATAACGCGGTTGACGTCGACGACCACGTTTCAAAACCAGAGTGTGAACCGACCCGGGCAACTTCTGAGCATTAACCTAGCAGGGATTTTGGAAGTGGTTTAGCTTCCGGAAGCCCTGCGTAGTTAAGCGGAGGAAGTTAGGTCGGTGACCACGTTTCCAACAAACGAGGCGAGCACAATGCATAGCACGATCAAATATTATCCCGATGATCCTTGGCGACTGTCAGAGGCTTGTTTTGACCCCCGTAATTTAAATAAATATGAATCGATTTTTGCGCTGGGTAATGGCTACTTGGGGACCAGGGCGGCCACGGAAGAATCTTATTTGGGGGAGCAGCGCGACACGTTTATTGCCGGTAGCTTTGATAAGTTCGGTAGCGAGGCCAGCGAGTTGCCCAATCTGGCCGATATTTTCCAATTGAAGATCCGCCTGAATGGCCAGTTGCTGGACCTGACCAGCGGGACTGTCACCGCCTATTTGCGGACGCTGAACTTGAAGACCGGCGAGTTGACCCGGGAATTCGTGTGGACGATCGGCGACGCGGCTTATCAGTTCCGCTTTTCCCGCTTCGTGTCTTTGGCAAATCGGCATCTTTTGGGCGAAAAAGTTCAGATCACGCCCTTAACAGCGGCGGCGCAACTGAAAATGACCGTGGGGATCGATGGGCAGGTGACCAATCGGGGGACGCAGCATTTCAATGACGATATCAAGCGGCTTTATCCAGAACACACCTTGCAATTGCTGACCCAGACCAACACCTCGCAGATCAATTTCGTGATTACTTCCAGCCATCGCTTCGACGGCGAAGACTCGCAGATGATCGCTGCCAAAACGGCGATGCTGCGGCGGAAACTGGTCACCACCTACCATTTGACATTGGCGGTGAAGCAGACCTTGAATTTCGAAAACATTTCGACGATTTACACGTCGCGGGACAATGATTGCGTTTATCATGATCGCCAAAGTTTGCAGCAGCGGGGGCTAGATCAGGCCAAGACGTTACGGGACCAAACCTATGACCAACTTGTTCACGCGTCAGCCCAGGCTTGCAGGACCAGGTTTGGGGGCCCATGCCGCTGGTGATCACCTCCACGGATTTCCGGGATCAGTTAGCGCTGAATTTTGCGCGCTATCACTTGCAGATCATGACCCCGGCTCACGACCCGCGAATGAATATCGGCGCGAAAGGCTTGTCTGGCGAAGGGTATAAGGGTCATACCTTTTGGGACACCGATCTATTTATGTTGCCCTATTTTATTTTCACGGCGCCGGATGTGGCCCGTAGCTTGGTCACTTACCGGTACTTGACTTTGCCCGGCGCCCGGCAAAAAGCGGCGGCGGGTGGTTACGCGGGGGCCCAGTATCCTTGGGAGTCTGCCTGGATCACGGAGGGTGAAACCGCGTCGGTTTGGGGCGCCACCGACATTGTCACGGGCAAGGCGACGAAGATCTGGTCCGGTTTCATTGAGCAACACATTACTGCAGACGTGGCTTTTGGCGTGAATGAGTATATCCAAGCGACTCAAGATCAAAAATTCGCCCAGGAGATGGGGACGGAGATCATCCTAGATACAGGGCGGTTTTGGGCTAGTCGGCTGGATTGGCAGGGGGCTAAGCAGCGCTATGAGATCCGCGATGTGATCGGGCCTGACGAGTACAAGGAGCACGCCAACAACAATGCCTTCACCAATTACATGGCGCACTGGAATATGTCCTTGGCCTTGGAGTTGGTCAAAAAATTGCCGCAAACGGATCCGGCGTTGTACGCCCGCTTGGATCAGCAAATGAATTTGCATAAGTTACATGAGGACTTGGGGACCAAATTGCCTTTGCTATACGTGCCGGAGCCCAATCAAGACGAGATCATTCCGCAAGATGACGCTTATTTAAGCAAGCAAAAGATCGACCTGAGTCAATATTTGACTTTGGGCACAGTAGACGAATTATTTGATCATTTCAGTTTGGACCAGATCAATGAGTTGCAGGTGACCAAGCAGGCCGATGTGATCTTGTTGCTGTATATGTTCGAGGACAAATTCGCCAAGTCGGTCAAACAGAAGAATTGGGATTATTATGAGCCGCGCACCACCCATGATTCTTCACTGTCCCGGTGCACCTACACGAATTTCGCCGCCGATCTGGGGTTGGACGATAAAGCCTACTGGTATTACCAACAAGCGCGCGATATCGATCTAGGCCCCAATATGAAAAGCAGTGATGCCGGCGTTCATGCCGCTTCGCTCGCCGGTATCTGGTTGATGACGATCTTCGGCTTCGGTGGCGTGCGTTACCTTAACGGCAAGTTGCGGGTCGCGCCAAATTTACCGGCCGCCTGGCAACGGCTGGATTTCTACCTCTGGTGGCATGGCCAAAAGCTGCATTTCGTTGAAGACGCCAACCAAGTCACGGTGCTCAACATCACCGCGACAGCCAACGTTTCCATCTGCGCCAACGAGCAAAATTATCCCGTGCCCACTGACCAACCCTTGGTGATCAAGCGGCGGGAGGCCAACGGGTAGCAAGCGGGGGCGCCCTGCTTGGTAGTAATAACCTAGCTTGACCGGTTAAATTTGGTTGGCTAGGTTATTTTCTGCTGGCGAATCAATATAAATACCAATGATCTGCTGATATTCCAAGATTTTTCTGGTCTGGGGACTTAGGCCGATCGGTGCAAGCGGTGCCAATAATTGTCAGTCGTGGTCGCAAATGCTATTCTGAAAGAGCAACAATAGCGACGGTTGGTAAGCACAGCAACAGACAAATCCGCGCGGTTTTATTCGAATCCGCGCGTAAGTATGATGAGGAGTTTTTTGGGAGGGCGAGTACGTGGCAAATCCATTTGTATTGAAATTGCAGGATCTGAAGAATCAGTCGGCGGCCAATGTGGCGACGATTTTCTCCCAGGGGAATGGGAGCTTTGGCGTGCAGGCGACGGATCCGTTGGTGGCTAGCGCGGGAACGATCATCAATGGGTTCTACGAGCAGGCGCCGATCACTTATGGCGAGACGGCTTACGGCTATGCCAAAAATCACCAAACGATCATTGCGTTACCGTCATTGCGGCAATTGCAACTTGCAGATCAGGCGGGGCGTCCGGCGGTCAGTTTAGGCGCGCAGGCAGTGGCGTTAGATATGGCCACTGGGATTTTGACGGCGGTTTATGGCGTGAGCTTCGCGGCGGCTGAACCGGCGGCGTTAACGTTAACGGTGCGCTCGCTAATTGGCGAGGCGGATGCTGATCTGTCCGCTTATTTATTGGACTATCAGGTGAAATCGTTGACTTATCAAGGTGCGCTGACGTTGACCAAACCAGGGTTGGCCTTGGCCGCAACAGCGGCTGCCACCGTGGATCCTGACGATCCGCGGGTGGTTGACCGGGGGAGCCAACTGACCAGCGCGACCTTGGCGTCGACCGCGCAGACGCTCACCCAGACCGTCACGACGCAAACCAGTCAGTTAACGGCGCAGGTGCAAATGGCGGGGATCGGGACTGATTTGCGCCGGGTGGTGCAGTTAGTACCTGGCGCACAGCTTGAGCTGACTTATTTGGCCCAGCTTGATTTTGATCCCCGCCGAGATTTACAACCTGCGACGGCGGCGACGGTCACAGCTTTGCGCCAACGAACGGCGACGTATTGGCGTGATTTCTGGGCAGCGGGCGAAGTCAAGATCAGCGGCGATGCGCAATTGGATCGCGGCCTTCATTTCAATTTGTATCAACTGTGTCAGTCGGCAAATCGGACCGGCGCCTACAGTATTGCCGCGAAAGGTGTTTCCGGGCCAGGTTACGAGGGCCATTTCTTCTGGGATACGGAAATGTACATGCTGCCCTTCTTCACCTACACCCAGCCGAAAATCGCCCGGGCCTTGCTGAAATTCCGCTATCAACAACTGCCTCAAGCACGGCAACGGGCGTGGGAGTTGGGCGTGGCGGCAGGGGCGCTGTTTCCTTGGCGGTCGATCAACGGGCAAGAGGCCAGCGCTTTTTTCCCGGCGGGGACGGCGCAATATCATTTGGACGCGGACATCGCTTATGCGGTGGGACTTTATTATGAAACCACTTTAGATGATCCCTTCATGGCGAAGTACGGCTTACCGATCCTTTGGGAGACGGCCCGCTTTTGGCAAAACTTCGGGGCTTGGGGTGAGCGCGACGGACAACGGTGCTTCATGTTCCATGATGTGACCGGGCCTGATGAATACACGGCGCTGGTGGACAACAATTATTACACCAACCGCTTGGCGAAACATAATCTGGAATTGTTCCTCAAATATTATCCTCAATTTCAAGCCTGTGCTCAACTGCCAGTGACGGCGGCCGATTTGACGGCCTTGCGGGAGATCGCGGCGGGGATTTATCTGGGCTTTGATCAGCAACGGCAATTGACGCCTCAAGATGACACCTTCTTGAACAAGCCGCTGTGGCCGCTGGCAAGTACGCCGGCCGCCAATTTCCCCTTGCTGCTGCATTATCACCCGCTCACGATCTATCGCTACCAGGTCAATAAGCAACCGGACATGTTGCTGACCAACTTGCTTTTTCCTGGCGAGAAGTCACCGGCGCAACAGGCTCGCGATTACGCCTATTATGAAAAAGTCACCACCCATGACTCCTCGCTGTCCCGTAGTGTCTTCGCCGTTTTAGCGGCGCAGTTAGGTTATGATGACGCGGCTTACCAATATTTCTTGGACTCAGCCTTGCTGGATCTGACCGACTTGCAGGGCAATACCAAAGATGGCCTGCATATGGCCAATCTAGGTGGCAGCTGGCTAAGTGTGATTTATGGATTTGCCGGAGTGTCGCTGCAAGACGGCCTGCTCCACATCAATAATCATTTGCCGCAGAAGTGGTCCGGGCTGATGTTCCGTTTGAAGATTGCTGGTCGCCAGTTACAAGTCCAGCTAACCAAGGACAAAACAACGGTAGAACTGCTTAGCGGTGCGCCTTTAGAAGTTGTGATCGCCGGTCAACCAACCATGATCAAGGCGCAAGCCGACCAAAGCTAATTGGCGCGTCCAGTTTGCTTGGCCTGACTTTTCCTAGGCCAATTCTTTTCAGAAAATTATCTGGAATTTCTTGGCCACTTTTCTGAAAGAAATCAAAGTATCAGCACACAAAAACACACCAGCGGGCAACTGGTGTGTTTTCTTATCTATGGGGTTTGTAGAGGAGAAACTCTACGCTCATTCTTGTCTTTGGAGGAGTAAGAATGAAATGAAAAAGTTGGGTTACTATTATGGGCTAGCTTCAAAGGAGGGGTAAGTCCTTCGAAGCTATGAGTACAATATAACCGCAAAATGTGAAGAAAGTTTGACGTTAGCCTTAAGGAAAGGTAAATCAGACCTAGGACTGAGACGTTTTCCGTACAATGACCGAGAAGCAATCTCCTACTAATCTAGATCAGTTTTACTTAATAGGTCAACTAAGGTCAAAAGGTTGGGATGTTGCTCAGAAAAACGACCGGTAAGTTGGTCACGATCAAAAAACGCCTGACTTTGAAGCGTGAAATTTAACGGTTGTTGGGGCTGACTGACCAAGGTCACGGTTACGAAATGGTGGTCCCAAGTTGGATGGTCAACCGTGAAACTCAATGTAATTGGCATTGACGCTAATGCTTGGAGTTGTTGCTTGGCCTGATTCATGGTGGCGTCGTCGACCCACAGTTCATCGTCCAGCAGCATAAATCGCTTGGGACCAGCGCTGATCGTTAGATCCACCGCCTGCCCAGCTTGATGATATTGCTGTAATTGCTGGAACAGATCCGCTAAGGAATAATTAAGTTGCGCTGTCATGGGAGTACTCGCTTTCATCGCTTACTTTCAATGTCTTCTTCAGTATAGGAAACTGCCTCACCAAAAACAAGCCACGCGCCCGCCGCGTTGGCTGTTGGGTTGGATGACTTATTTTTGGCTGAAAGTATGAAGCTCGCAGCTTGCGCTGCGCGTGGCGTTGGTGGTGGGCAGGTGTAGTGGGCTCCAGGTCGGGCTGGGGGTGGTGGAACGCGGCGGGCACGATTTTGAGCTTTTCGGAAACCCACCGAAAAGCTCAAAACTCGGCCTTATTGTAGGCGATAAATCGCCAACAATAATATCGCGGCTGACTCACCCCCAGCCCGACCTTCCGCCAACAAACGAACGGACCACCAACACCAGAGTGCGGAACACAACGGGTTGACTTTGAGCATTAACCTAGCTAGGATTTTGGAGGCTGGTCTTTGCCTCCGGAAGCCTAGCGTAGTTAAGCGGAAAAGTCAGTTGTGTGGAGCACGTTTCAACACCACACGCTCCGCTCCAGCCGCTCAACGTTATTGCAGCCGTTTGAGCACTTACGCCAATTGGTAAGCTATGGTTAATTGATAGGGAGCTACGCAGTTGACAACCATGGCTAGTGGTTACCAGCTTTAAATTGGTGATACCAGTACAATTTATCTGATGAACTCGGGCAGAATTTTGGCGGATCAACTAAATCGGCCGGCTTTCCACCTATGAACTGTGACGAAAACAAACAGAGCTGTCCAGCCTACGCAAAATAGCCCGACCTCCTGATCCAAATCCGTTGGTATTGCTGTACCACCTCAAAAGAGGGTAATTGTTTTGACCTCCAGCTTGCAAAAGCACTTCGTCAGATACCCCACTTCGACTGCAGATATGCACACAGCTGCCCAGCAACCGCCTCAGGACGTGTGGCTCAGCGGTGAGATTATTCTTAGCGATTTATCGCTTAGAATAAGGCTCGATTTGAAGACAATTCCCGTTTTTGGAATTGGCTTCAAACGATGCCCACCGCGTTCGAAACAGAGTGCGAGCCGACCCGGGTAGCTCCTGAGCATTAGCCTAGCAACTATTTTGGAGGCTGATCTTTGCCTCCGGAATAGTTGCGTAGCTAAGCGCAGGGAGCTGGGTCGGTGAGCACGTTTCCAGCCACGACAAACGTCCTGAGGCGGTTGCGTCCACACCCAAACCCGCCACACCTGCAATCAAGCGAAAAAGCATGAATAGGAGCCGACCCACCCCACCCGCAATCAAGCGAGGAATCAAACATAGGAATCGTCCGTTTTAAAAGCCATTCAAACCATACCCGTCAAATCCGCGCTCAATCACTTTTTCTCCGCGAATCTTCCCGAATAAAGACGCTCATCCGCCCGTCCGCCCCTTGAAACCCAGTGGCTTGCCCGCTAAGCTTTTAAACAAAGACTGAACTGATGGGGGATAAATGTCATGTTAGAACTTGCGGTGGGAATCTTTGCGGTGGTGACCTTGGCCCTGTTTGTTTTAATAAAAGTCAACTTGCGCTTGCCCCAGCGTCTGTTTGAGTTCTGTGCCTTGGGATATATTATGGGCGGGCTGATTTTGTTTGCGCTGTTGGTTTTTCTGATACCGGGGCCGGAAAGATATTTGCTTGTGATCGATTTCGGAATCTTGCTATTTGGAACACGGTTGAGCCTGCGCTATCAGCAGCGTTATTAAACGTTGATTTCAGGGCGTTTGAATTTAAATCAAGCGTTATTTTAATGCGTAGGGCTTGTAATATGCGGATAAATCAGGTACGCTTTTGCCATTCAAGGGAGAGGGGTTGGTGCCCATGTTAATGGTGCATGACCTGGTAAAGAAATTTGGTACGATGACAGCGGTGGATCATGTTGATTTCACGCTGAATCCGGGAGAAATTTTAGGTTTGATTGGGCAAAACGGCGCTGGTAAAACGACGACTTTTCGGATGATTCTGAACTTTATTGAGCCTGATCAGGGCCAGATTCGCTGGCAAGGGCAGCCGTTCACTCAGGCGCAGTATAATCAGTTGGGCTATTTGCCTGAGGAGCGCGGGCTGTTTCCGAAAATGACGGTGATGGATCAAATCACTTACTTTGCCGAACTGCGGGGCATGAAGCGGGCGACGATTCGGGCGGAAGTGCCGCGTTGGTTGGAGCGGTTTGCGGTCAAGGCCAAGCCAACGGATAAGATTCGTGATTTATCCAAGGGTAACGCGCAAAAGGTGCAGTTGATCGCAACGTTGATCCATCACCCAAAGTTGATTATTTTGGATGAACCGTTTAGTGGCTTGGATCCAGTTAATGTTAGTTTGTTGCGGGAAGGTATGCTGGACATGAAGCGCGAGGGTGCGGCAATCATTTATTCGGATCATAATATGACCAACGTGGAACAGGTCAGCGATCAGTTGGTGATGCTGCGTCAAGGCGAAATGGTTTTGAATGGGACCGTGGATCAGGTGCGCCAGCAATTCGGGCGCATCAAGGTTTATGTGGAAACAACGCTGCCGCAAGAACAGTTAGCGGCGATCCCTGGCGTGGTGCGGATCACGCCGCGGCGTCATGATTTGGAGTTGACGTTGGCGGATGAAGCGGTGGGTCGCGAGGTGTTCAAGTTGGTGACGGCGCAGGGTTATTTGCCGGAGTTTAGCCAACAACCGCCAACGTTAGAGGAGATTTTCAAGTTGAAAGCGGGTGCGGACCATGAGTAAATTCCGAATTGTTTTTCGCCAAGTTTATTTGAAGAATTTGAAAAGTGGCACTTATATTTGGATGGTCTTAGCGCCACTGGTCTTTCTACTGATCGGCGGGGTGATCACGATCGGCATTGTCAAAACGCAGCAACCAGTGAGTGTGGCCTTGGTCACGCCGCAAGCTGAGTTAGCGCCGCTGGTGGCCAGTTTGCCTAAGAAAAACGACTCCTATCAGCGGGCGACTAAAATCACTACAGAAGCGCAGGCCAAACGGGCGTTGAGTCGCTCGAAATTGGATGGCTACGCGGTTTTGACCAGTCAGAACAATCAGATGAAAGTTAGCTACGTTAGTCGCGCCAGTGGGCAAGGACTGCCATTTTCCACCCTGGACGCCCAATTCAATCAAGTGAGCTTGCAGTATCAGGCCGAGCGCTTGCAACTCAGCGGGGCCGCCTTGCAGACGCTACTAGCGCCGATTAAGACCACGCAGACCACGGTCGCCTTCAATGATCAAGGCAAGGTCGAAAAACGCGATAATAACCAGCAGGTGGTCAATACGATTGTGGCGACGGCGGTCTCGGTGTTGATGATGATGTTCATTATGATGTACGCGGGAATGATCGCCAGTGAGGTCGCGGCGGAAAAGGGAACGCGAATCATGGAGATCGTTCTATCCAGCATCAACGTCAACACGCAATTCATCGGCAAAATCGTGGCGATCCTGGCGCTGATCATGACTCAGCTCGGGGTTTATGTGGTTTTGGGCTTGGTGGGCAAGCCGCTAGTGACCCACTTCCTCTTCCAAGAATTTCCCGCGGTCAAAAGCATGCTGAGCAATTTCAAATTACCAGGTTTAGCAGCGGGTCAACTGGTGCTGACTGGGCTATTTCTGATCGTCGGCATTATGACCTACACGGTTTTGGCGGCGATGCTAGGGTCTTTGGTCTCCTCGGTTGAGCAGGCGCAACAGGCGATTACCCCGCTGTCAATGGTGGCGGTCCTCGCTTATGTCTTGGGCATCATGGCCGGCAATGGCGTCAACAACACCCTGATCAAGGTGACGGCCTTTGTGCCACTGCTTTCGCCAATCTTGGCGCCCGCGCGCGTCTCCGCTGAGGCGATGAGCCTTAGCGCCGGTTGGCTGTCCCTGCTGATCTCCGTCGTAGTGCTGGTGCTGCTTTACTACGTCTCGCTGATCTTCTACCGGGCCAACGTGCTAGTCTACTCCGACAGCAATCTCTGGCAATCGTGGCGCGCATCTTGGCGGATCTTGACCAATCGTCAGCGGCAGAGTCGTTCTTGATTCGCAGCCATTGTTGACAAGAACCACATCAGAAAAATAGAGTGGATCCGATTTCCCGCTATGCATGGCGCATGGTTGGGAAAACGGGTCTTTTTTGATTTGCGGGTGTGGGTGGGTCTGGTGGGGACGCAACCGCCTCAGGACGTTTGTCGTGGCTGGAACGCGGTGGGCACTGTTTTGAGCCAATCCGCAAAGACCGCGGCTTGTCTCAAAATCAGGCCTTATTCTAAGCGATAAATCGCTAAGAATAATCTCACCGCTGAGCCACACGTCCTGAGGCGGTTGCTGAACAGAATTGAGCCTATCCGCAATCGAAGTTGTGTATCTGACGAAGTGCTTTTGCAAGCTAGAGGACAAACAATCGCCCTTTTTGGGGTGGTACGGCAATATCAACAGATTCGGATTAATTGGTGGATACAGTTTGCGTAGTTGAACATCTTTACTTGTTCCCTAAACAATCCTTGGCTGAAAACCGACCGATTCAACTGACTGATCAAGAACTTGTACCAGTTCATCAAGCAGTTTGCGCTGGTGTCACCAATTTAAAGCTGGTAACCACTAACCACGGTCGTCATTTGCGTGGTTCCCCATCAATTGACAATAGCTTGCTAGTCGGCGTGAGTGCTCAAACGGCTGTTATAACGTTGAGCGGCTGGAGTGGAGAAATTCGGGGTGAGCTCGCCGTGAAATTGTCCTTAGCGGCTTTGCCGCTTAGGACAAGGCCTGATTTTGAGACAAGCCGCGTCCTTTGCGGATTGGCTCAAAACAGCGCCCACAGCGAGCTCACCCCGAATTTCGCAGCGCAAGCTGCGGACATCATACTTTCAACTCGCTCAAGTGACACCAACTCAAAATCTGGTGTCAATGATTTGACATCTAGTTTTAAAAACCAGATAATAACGGTGAAGCGTTATTGGAGGTTGACCATCATGAAAATTGCTATTTTAATTGTGTTGATTCTGGTCGTGGTATTCTTGGCAATCGCCGCCTGGAAAACGTATACGATCGCGATCCGCACGACACCGAAGCAAAAGCAAGCCTATATTGACCGCTCGTGGGCCCAAGTCAGCGCCGCGGATCGCCAGTGGTATCAGCAACAGGATTGGCAAACGTGGCAGATCAAGAGCGAGGATGGCCTACAGTTGGTGGCGCGCTTTCTCCCGCCAGCCACGCCCGATCGTCCAATCGTGGTCCTGGCACATGGCTATCATCACACGCATCAGCAAATGATTCCCTACGCCTGTTTGTATGCCCAGTGGGGTTGTGGATTGTTGTTACCAGACAGTCGCGGTCAAGGTTTGAGTGACGGGTTCAACTTGGGTTTTGGCTGGTTGGATCGCCGCGATTATGTGGCTTGGAGTCAGGAAATCTTGCGGCAACGTGGATCGGCGACAGCAATCGTGTTGGCTGGGGTCAGTATGGGTGGCGCCACTGTTTTAGCGGCTAGCGGCGAGGCGGATTTGCCGGCGAACGTTCAGGCAATCATTGACGATTGTGGCTTCGATCATGTTTACCCCCAAATCAAATTGCGGGTCAGCGGAAAATATCATTTGCCCCAGGAGCCCACGGTTTGGCTGGCCAGTTTGTTGACGCGGCACTTTGCCCACTATCGCCTGCAGGAGGGGGATATCGCTAGCCAAGTCGCCCGCAGTCACACGCCGACCTTGTTCATCCACGGTGATCAGGACGATTATGTACCAATCGCGTCAGAGCGGCACATGTACAAAATTTGCCAAGCGCCGAAAGCAGCCTATATCGTTCCGGGAGCAGGTCATACTGCCGCGTATGCCACTGATCCAGACCAGTATGCCGCTCGGGTAAAAGATTTTTTAAGTCGTTATGTGAGTGACTTCGCTTAGTGCCAATTTCGTTTTCGGGATGGATTGTTCGTCTTTTCTGCGCAAAGTTAAGCGCGAAGCCCCGTGATTAATTGACTCATTTTAATAAATACTGAACTAATCGCACAATCAGTTGATTGTGCGATTTTTTAAAAAGTGATTATTCACAAAAAACTGTATTTTTCACGATTGCAGATAGTTGCTGAATGGGATTGGATGTGGAATAATGACTGATGGTACAAAAGAAATGATTATCTTTGGGAGGATTATGAATTATGGATTTTGGCAAAGTTTTAGCTGAAACTTTCACCAACATGAGCATCATCAGCGCCATCACGTCGACGATCTTCATTATTTTGTTGGGCTTTATTCTGAGAAAACGTAATATTTTCACAGCCCAATTTGGGAAAGTTTTGACCAAGGTCGTGCTGTCAGTGTCACTGCCAGCGTTGGCCTTCAACTCATTTATGGCACCGATCGATCAGAAAACGTTACGTCAGGGCATCAACGTACTGATCTTCGGGATCGTTGTTTATATTGTTTTGATTTTCGTGACTAAATTAATGTATCTGCGCTATCCAAAAGAAAAGGGCGATGTGCTCAGTGTCTTGACGACATTCGGTTCGACCACGTTCTTCGGGATCCCGATCGTTTCGGCGATTTATGGCGTTAAAGGCGCGATGTACGCGTCGATCTTCAATATTGGCTACCGGATCTTCTTATATTCGTACGCGTATATCAAGATGTCTGGCTTGGAAATGGATAAGAAGAACATTAAGAAGATGTTCCTCAATCCAATTGTCATCGCGACCTTCTTAGGCTTGTTCCTGTGGATTTTGCAACCGTACATGCCTCAAGTCAGCGCCATGAATGTGGCTACGCAGAAAATGGGCCAAGTTGCCTTCTACCGGATCGACCAAACAGCGCTATGGCTGTACAAACCATTGACCTACTTGGCGGGGTTGGCTTCACCGTTAGCTTGGTTAGCGATCGGGTCGACTTTGGGCGAGATCACCTTCAAGGACGCGGCTTCCGACAAAACTTCTTGGTACTATACTGCCATGAAAGTAATTGCTGTGCCGGCGATCAACTTGGCTTTGTTGCTGATCTTGACCGTGACGCATATCTTACCTGTTGACCAAGTTGCTTTGGCGACGATCTTGATCATGATGGCCACGCCAACAGCCGCAGTCGCGTCATCCTACGCGATCGGTTTCGATCGAGAAGCCATCATGGCCTCCAACGCCTCGTTGCTGTCAACGATCGGCGCGGTGGTGATGATGCCAATCTGGATCGTGATCATTTCCATTATCAACGCGACAGGTCTATTCTAGAGATGGCTCAAGTCGCGGCAGCGCGACCGTATCTGAACTTGCTTTTGATTAGCTGAAGGAGGATTTTCATGTTTAAAATCGTTGCTTATGGCGTTCGCGAAAACGAAGTCCCATTTTTCGAAAAATTGAATCGCTACAACTATGACTTGAAATTATTGCCGGAATACTTGAATCACGACAACATCGACACAGCGAAAGGCGCTGATGCCGTGCTGTTGCGGGCTAATTGTGTGGCCGACGCGACCAATCTGGCTAAAATGAAAAACTGGGGTATCAAGTACGTCTTCACCCGTACCGTCGGCTTCAACCATATCGACTTAGCAGCGGCTGACGCCAATGGCCAATTAGTGGCCCGGGTCCCTTCTTATTCACCCAACGCCGTCGCCGATTTGGCGTTGACCTTAGGCTTGACCTTGCAGCGGCACGTGGCTTTTGCGGCTTATCATTCCCAGGCCAAAGACTTCCGCGTTTTGCCGGAGGAATTCAGCTCTGAGATCCGTAATTTGACCGTGGGAATCATTGGCACTGGCCATATTGGGATTGCTGAAGCGCGTTCGTATCAAGCGCTGGGCGCCAAAGTTCTCGGCTATGACATTTATCAATCTGATGAAGCCAAAGAAGTCGTGACTTTCGTCGAACAAGCTGACTTATTGGCGCAAGCTGACATCGTCTCGCTACACGTTCCTTACATCAAAGGCGAAAACGATCGCTTCATCAACGCCGATTTATTGAAATTGATGAAGCCGACCGCGATCTTGGTCAATACCGCGCGGGCGGAAGTTACTAATGTGGCTGACATCGTGGCGGCCCTGCAAGCCGGCAAGTTAGGCGGTTTCGCCGCCGACGTGATCGATGATGAGAAGGATTATTTAGGTAAAAACCTGCAAGATCAACCCATCAAAAACGCCGACTTGGCCGCTTTGATCGATTTATATCCACGGGTGATCTTGACGCCACATATCGGTTCTTACACCAAAGAAGCCTTGACTGACATGATCAACATCAGCTATGACAATTTCAACGAAGTTTTGACCACCGGCACCAGTAAGAACTTATTGCACGCAAAATAAGCGCGGCCGCTCAGGGGCATTGGTGGTGGGCAAATGCGGTGGGGCTCCAGGTCGGGCTGGGAGTGGTGGAAACGTGTTCCACGCAATTGCTTTCTACGCCGATACGCAATTTCACTGGATTGATGCAATCAATCCAGTGAAATCGCTAGTCGTGCTCAAAAGCAGATCATTGCGTTCCACACTCTTCTTCGAACGCGGCGGGCGTCACTTTGAGCTTTTCGGAAACCCGCCGAAAATCTCAAAGCTGAGCCTTATTCTAGGCGGCAGAGCCGCCAAGAATAATATCGCAGCTGACTCACCCCCAGCCCGACCTTCCGCCAACTAATAAACGCCCACCAACGCCAGAGTGCGAACCGACCCGGGTAGCTCCTGAGCATTAGCCTAGCAAAAATTTTGGAAGTGGACTTATGCCTCCAGAATTTTTGTGTGGCTAAGCGTAGAATTCAGTTGTGGTGAGCACATTCCAAATAAAGCCGGCGTTCCTTGATCCCTCAGCGTTTTGCTGAAGGTTAGGGGAGCGCCGGCTTTATATTTTCTTCACACTTGGGGTCGAGCATCATTTTTTCTTCAATTTTTATTCGCGTAAGTCGCTTAATTCCATTAGAGATTCTTCGCAAAGGTTGGGTATAGTTATCAACATAGAAAGCAAGAGGTGATGCCCATGACAAACAAAACCTGCTCCGCATCCACTGGCCGCACTTCCGACCAACACTGATGCTAAGAAGCAGCTGCGCCACCACGATCTAGATAAAAATCCAAATTCTAAAACTTAATGTAATCGTAGTTGCCCGCTATAGATTACACCGTGTTCACGCTGGTTGCCCGCCAGCAAGAACACACTCTAAAACGCTAGGCCGCAAGTTGCCCGCTTGCGACCAACCCTTTCCAAATTTTCTTCATTTTATTAATTAACGTATTCGCGCTTGCCCGCGTGAATACCCTCCTCCCCTTAAAATAATTGTCTTAAATAAGCGCCGTCCCTTGCCCGGGGACCGGCGCTTTTTGCGTTTGAGCTTTCGCTTGATTGCGGATGTAGTGGGTTTGAGTGGGGGACGCAACCGCCTCAGGACGTTTATCGCGGCTGGAACGCGGTGGGCACTGTTTTGAGCCAATCCGCAAAGTGCGCGGCTTGTCTCAAAATCAGGCCTTGTCCTAAGCGGCGGAGCCGCAAAGGACAATTTCACGGCTGAGCCGCACGTCCTGAGGCGGTTGCTAGGCAGAATTGAGCCGATCTGCAATCGAAGTTGGGTATCTGACGAAGTGCTTTTGCGAGCTAGAGGTTAAACAATTGCCCACTTTTGGGGTGGTACGGCAACACCAACGGATTTGGCTGATTCGTCCAGAACTTGTCTTGGTTTATCCGGCAAACTATTCTGGTGTCACCCATTTAAGACTGGTAACCACTAGCCATGGCCGTCAATTGCGTGGTTCCCCATCAATTGACGATAGCTTGCCAAATGGCGTGAGTGCTCAAGCGCCTATTAAAACGTTGAGCGGCTGGAGCGGAGCGTGTCGTTGGTGGTCTGTTTATCCGTCTGGCGGAAGGTCGGGCTGGGGGTGAGTAAGCCGCGATATTATTGTTGGCGATTTATCGCCTACAATAAGGCCGAGCTTGAAGATTTTCGGTGCACTTCCGAAAAGCTTCAAGTCGTGCCCGCAGCGTTCCACCACCACCAGCCCGACCTGGAGCCCCACCACATCTGCCCACCACCAACGCCACGCGCAGCGCAAGCCGCGGCCAAGCTACTTTAGGCCAAGCTACTTTAGGTGGCATCAAATAACCTGCAGTACGATTTTGCCCTGCGTATGGCCGGTTTCCAGCAAGCGATGCGCGGTCAGTAGATTGTCATTGGACAGCCCGGCCAAAACAGTCGCGACATTGCTGCGCAACTCGCCAGTGGTAAACAAATGTGCGGCCCGCGCCAAGATCTGACCCTGAGTGGCCAGTTCCATTTGATAGTCCGTTTTAGTGAACATGTACTCCCAATGCCAGCTGGCGCTCTTGGCCTTCAACAACCCTAGGGGGAGATCGTTGGCTGATTCAACAATGCTGCCCACGTGACCCAAAGGCGCGATTACCGCCGCGGCTAAGGCGAAGTAGGCGGTGGGTTCGGTGAGGATCGCCACGGCGTCGACTTGGGCCCACCCAGCGTCTGCTAGTTGCGCTTGCAAGTCCTGATGATAATCTAGGGGTAAGTCAACTTGATGCTGCTGCAACCAGGGAAAGTGCTTAGGGCTGGCGGTGGCCGCAACGGAAAAGCCGCTCCAATGGGCCAACTGGCTCATGATTGAACCGACGCCGCCTGCGCCGTTGATGATCAACAAGCGCCGACCTGTGTTAGCGTTTTTGACGGCGGGAAAGCCCATCCGTTCGAAAAGTAATTCCCAGGCGGTCAGGGTGGTCAAGGGCATGGCCGCGGCGGCGGTCATCGTCAGATTCGTCGGTTTGGCCGCGACCAGGCGGCTGTCGATCAACTGGGCGGTGGCGTAACTGCCAGGGCGCCGAGTTGTGCCGGAATAGTAGATCTGGTCGCCAACTTGAAAGTCAACGACTTGGTCGCCTTTCGCTAGAATCACGCCAGCGCCGTCATAACCTAAAACGTGCGCGTGTGGACCAAGCAAGCTTTGCCGTAGTTTGGTGTCCACGGGATTAACCGCGGTGGCCGCTACCTGCACCAGAAGGTCGTAGGATCGCGGTGTAGGCAGTTCACGCCGTTCCGCGTTGAATTGTCCATTACCTAATTGGAAGCCGTCAGTGAAGCTGTAAACGGTTGTTTCTGTCATGATAAATGAGACCTCCCTCATGAAATCGGTCAGATCGGTATAAATATTAACAGTCAAGCATATTCTAACGCCGATCCGACAAACACTGGTGAAAATACCCCTATTTTCCTCAGAAAAATGGTATGATGATAATATCATGAGATTCAATCAGGAGAGGGAGAAAAGTTGGTATGTTCAATCGGGATTCTGGCCGCGACCGCACACTAACGATTCTGATTGCGATTTTGATTTGGGTCGCGGGCGGCTACTTGTTACTACGGGATTACTTTAAGACTGGGGTTCTCAACGGACCGATGGCGGTTGTTCTCATTTTAGGGGTAATTTTGACGATTTTGGCGGCAATCCAGCAACTCCGCTCGAAAAAGTAGAATTTTAGTAGGCTGGTCTACGTGAGTGAGCTCGGCTTAACTCTCATCATCAATTCAGACGAAGGCCAGACTTGGCGGATTTATGACAGAAAATAAAATAATTTCTCATATTTTTTGTTGGTCGCTTTAACGTTGATATACAGGCATTGGTAACGCTACCGATGGCGGGTATCTAGTCAAGAATCCCAAATTAATTGGGATTTTAGTATTGACATTAAAGTTTAATAATTGTATTATTTTATCAATTTCAGAAAGCAATTTTTAGCGTTTGACTGAGAGGGAATTTAGATTTGGAGGGTTTTTACATGAAGAATTCGAAGAAGGGGCTATTGGCAGTTGCCTTGATCAGTGTGGCACTGCTTGGCGCATGTGGCAACAAAAAAGCAGCAACGACCGGTGGCAACAGCGTTATTCCGGAAACTAGCACGACCCAGTACAACTATGTTTATGGGACAGATCCAGATAACTTTGACTATACCGTTTCAATGCGGAAAACCAACAGTTCACACTACGCCAACTTTATTGATGGCCTGGTGGAAAATGATCGCTATGGTCAGATCAAGCCTGACTTGGCAACCTCATGGAAAGTCAGCGATGACGGCTTGACTTACACTTACAAGATCCGCAAGGGCGTTAAGTGGGTCGACAGCGAAGGCAACGAATATGCCACTGTCAAAGCTGAAGACTGGGTAACCGCATTGAAGCATGCCGTTGCCGCTAAGTCGGAAACATTATATGTTGTTCAAGGCAGTATCAAGGGCTTGGATGATTATGTCAATGGTAAAACCACTGATTTCTCAACAGTTGGGGTAAAAGCTGTTGATGATTATACTTTGGAATATACGTTGAACCAACCTGAAACGTATTGGAACTCGAAATTAACTTATGGGATCATGTTCCCAGTCAATGCTAAATTCTTAAAGGAAAAAGGCAGCGACTTTGGTAAACCAAAGGCTGACGCGATCCTTTACAACGGCGCTTATACGTTAGCTAACTTCACTTCGAAGTCTGTCATTGAATATGCGGCTAACAAGAGCTATTGGGATAAGAAGAACGTCCACGTTAAAGACGTTAAGTTGACTTATAACGATGGTTCAAACCCTGATGGCTTGTACAAATCCTTCAAGAAGGGTGACTTCACCGCTTCTCGGGTTTATCCAAACTCAGCTGGTTATGATCAAGTCGTTAAAGATGTGAAGAATGACATCAACTGGTCTGACCAGGATGCATCTGTTTACAACTTCACCTTTAACTTGGATCGGAAAGCATACGGCGCAACTTCCAAGAAGACTGATTCACTGAAGTCCGATACCAAGAAAGCAATCTTGAACAAGAGCTTCCGTCAAGCGATCCAAGCTGCTTTTGACAAGGGTGCCTATAACGCTCAGGTCAATGGTAAGGAAGGCGAAACTAAGAGCTTACGTAATGAAATGACACCGCCAGCCTTTGTTTCGGTCGATGGCCAAGATTACGGCAAACAAGTTGAAACTGACTTAGCTGCTTTGGACAGCGATGCTTGGGGCGCAGTCAACTTGGCTGACGCGCAAGACGCAACTTACAACGTTGATCGGGCCAAGAAGTTATTCGCTCAGGCGAAGAAAGAGTTGAAAGCGGCAGGCGTGGCCTTCCCAATTCACTTGGACTTACCTGTTGACCAAAAGGCGCAATTAAGCTTGAACCAATCTAAGTCATTCAAGAGCTCTGTTGAAAAGAGTTTAGGAACTTCTAATGTTGTTATCGACATTCAAATGTTGAGTGAAGACAAATACTTGGCAGCAACTTACCAAGCAACGACTGGCGCCGCAGCTGACTTTGATATCAGTAACGCGTCTGGTTGGAGCCCTGACTACGATGATCCATCAAGCTACTTGGATATCTACGATCCAAATGGTGGGACGATGTTAACGACTTTAGGTATCGAACCTGGTGCTGACAAGAACGCGGCTGCTAAGAAGGCTGCTGGCTTGGACACTTACGCTACTTTATTAGCTAAGGCTGAAGCTATCACTGATGATACAAATGCGCGTTACAAGGCTTTTGCCGCTGCTGAAGCACAATTGCTGGATAGCACCGTTCAGATCCCTGTCTTCTCATTAGGCGGTTCACCATCTGTTTCTAAGGTTGTTCCTTACACCGCACCGTTCGCTTGGTCCGGGTTAGGTAGCTCTAAGTTCAAATTCATGAAGATCCAAGCATCACCAGTAACGATTACTCAAAAAACCAAGGCTAAGAAAGCTTGGGAAAAGAAGCGTGCCGAGATTGCCAAAGAAGCAGCAAAAGAGTAAGATTTAAAGAACGGCGAAAAAGGCTAGCCTATACTAGCCTTTTTTCTGCTTTTCTCATCATGAGGTCAGCATTAAGGAGGAACTATTAGATGAAGAAGTATATTTGGGGTCGAATCTTTCGATCACTGATCAGTATATTTCTGGTAACGACCTTGACGTACATTGTGATCTACTCCATGGTCCCCCGGCGGGACGTCTTCAAGAGTGACACAATGGTCAGTAAGTTGCGGTCCGATCCAGATAAGTTAAGTGACTACGAGAATAACGCCTTCGCCAAGATGAATTATATCGAGTACTACGATACCAAGTCCTTGGTCGCTAAGGTCAAGAAGGATAGTCCTGAGGTAACGGCTGCTGTGAACGCGACTAATGAAAAGGCCATCAAGCAGTGGGCTGCTAAGCACAACTTCGCGGTCAAGCAATTCAAACAAAGCAAACGCTATTATGTGACCCGCGAATTGCCCTTGTACGAGCGCTTAGGCCGTTTCTACGGGAACTTGATCCAATGGGACAATCCTTGGGCAGTTCATGACAAGAATAATCCAAATATGAAGCGTTACTTGAAGTTTACGAATGACAAGCTGGTTGGGTTCGCCTTAGTTGGTTCGGGAACAAAGTATCGCTACCAGATTTACTTCAATAGTTCCTTTCCTTACATTCACCAAAACTTCCTGAAATTTAATTTAGGGACTTCTTACCCGACTTACGCCGGCTTGCCAGTGTCATCTGTGATTGGCGGTCGTCAAGGACGGGCAGAGGTTACCCAGTACACTTATCCTGACGGCAGTAAGCGCAACACGGCGGATAACGTTTATTTACGTTCTTATCAGCCAAAGAACCGTCAAGACAAGACTGAATTTGCTCGTTATGGCGATGACTACACCAGCACCGAACAAGTTCTCAGTGATCCATCGATGATCGGGACTTCATTCAAGGCTGGGATCTTCGCTTTGATCATCACCTACTTGATCTCGATTCCGATGGCGATTCTGATGGCCCGTTACAAAGGCGGCTGGGTCGACAAACTAGGTACGGGGATCGTGACTGTTTTGATTGCCGTGCCAAGTTTGGCCTTCATCTACGCGTTCCGTTACCTCTTCACAACTTGGTTTGGGGTTCCTGATTCCTTCCCAACGCTCGGGGCGACAGCCTTTAGTTCATGGGTCGGGCCAACCTTGGTGCTAGCTGGTTTGTCCGTTTCCGGATTGGTCATTTGGTTCCGGCGTTATATGATCGATCAACAATCTTCTGATTACGTTAAGTTTGCTAAGGCCAAGGGCTTGAACGATGGCGAAATCTACCGGAAGCATATCTTCAAGAATGCTTCGATTCCAATTGTTCAGGGGATCCCTGGTTCGATTATTGGGTTGATTGGCGGCGCGACCATGACCGAAACAATTTTCGCAATGCCTGGGATGGGTAAAATGTTGCCCGATGCAATTATTACCCATAATAACCCAATCGTGATCGGCTTAGTCTTCATTTTCACCACGATCTCTGTGTTCTCGATCTTGCTTGGTGACTTATTGATGACGGCGGTCGATCCTCGTATCAAACTTTCAGCGTCAGGAGATGATTAGCGGATGGCTAAGAAAAATGCAGCGGTAACTGCTGAGGCGATCAAGCCGAGAGCAGTAGCCAAGGATGAAGATTTCGTCCTGGTTAGTTTAGACAAAAAGGCGACCGAAATTATCGATACGCCGAAATATTCTTATTGGAAATCAGTTTGGAAAACTTTCTTTGCCAACCCAGTCACGATTTTTATGTTGGTGCTGATGATCATTATCTTACTGATGTCGTATATTCAGCCGATGTTCAGTGGCTATAGTTTGCTAGATGTTAAGGGCGTCAACGATTTCGGCGCTCGTTACAACTGGCCCAGCGCTCAATATTGGTTCGGGACCGATGCCGATGGTAAGTCGTTGTTCGACGCTGTTTGGGCTGGGGCGAAGACCTCGATCTCCATTGGGGTCATTGCCTCGGTGATCGTGACCGTTGTCGGTGTGATTGTCGGTGCCTTCTGGGGCGTTTCTAAGAAGATCGACCGAATCATGCTGGAAATTTATAACGTTATTTCTAACGTCCCAATGACTTTGATTGTCATTGTCTTGTCTTACACGTTTGGTAATGGTTTCTGGAATTTGATTTTCGCGATGACGGTAACGTCTTGGCTGGGAACCGCCTACTTCATTCGGGTCCAGGTCATGATCATGCGTGATCGCGAGTACAATATCGCTTCGCGGACGTTGGGTACCCCAACACGTCGGATGATTTTCCGAAACATCCTTCCTTATTTGACTTCTGTTATTGTGACCCAAGTGTCGCAATTGTTACCAAGCTTCATTTCGATTGAAGTGTTCCTGTCCTTCTTAGGCGTTGGTTTAAGCTCAAACGTGCCTTCTTTAGGCCGCTTGATTTCCCAATATTCACCGTATATGACCAGCTACCCTTACTTGTTCTGGTTACCAGTACTTGTGTTGGCGTTGATCACCGTTTCGTTGTATATCGTTGGGCAGAACTTAGCTGACGCGTCAGATCCACGGACTCATATGTAGGAGGGAACAGCATGACTGAAAATATTTTAACTGTCAAGGATCTTTCCGTTGGGTTTCAAGTTCGTGGTAAAGAATTAAAAGCGATCCGGAACGTTTCTTTGGAATTGCACGATCAAGAGATCTTCGCGATCGTTGGCGAATCCGGTTCCGGTAAATCTGTCTTGACCAAGACGTTTACTGGAATGTTGGAACAAAACGGGAGCATCACCCATGGCACGATTGATTATAAAGGCAAACGACTTAGTGATTTAAAGAAAGATAAGCAGTGGGAAGGAATCCGGGGTAAGGAAATCGCCACGATTTTCCAGGACCCGATGACTTCTTTGGACCCTATCAAAACGATTGGTTCCCAGATCGCTGAAGTCATTATCAAGCACCAAGGTAAAAGCAAAGCCGAAGCCAAGAAATTGGCGATCGAATTGATGGATCGGACCGGGATCCCTAACGCGGCTGACCGTTATGACGAATATCCTTTTGAGTATTCTGGCGGGATGCGGCAACGGATCGTTATCGCCATCGCTTTGGCTTGTCACCCAAATATCCTGATCTGTGACGAACCAACGACCGCGTTGGACGTGACGATCCAAGCGCAGATCTTGGAACTGATCAAGGAACTCCAACGCGAGTATAAGTTCACGACGATCTTCATCACCCATGACTTGGGTGTTGTTGCTTCAATCGCGGATCGGATCGCCGTGATGTATTCTGGCGAGATCATTGAAGTCGGCACGTGCGACGAGATTTTCTACAATCCACGGCATCCTTATACTTGGAGTTTGTTGTCGTCACTGCCACAATTGGCGCAAAAAGGCGGCGACCTGTACTCGATCCCAGGGACACCACCATCACTTTACAAGGATATTGAAGGTGATGCGTTCGCGCCCCGTAATCCTTTCGCAATGAAGGTCGATTTCGAAGCGGAACCACCAATGTTCCAAGTTTCACCGACCCATTTCGCCAAAACTTGGCTCCTCGATCCTCGAGCACCACGGGTCGAAAAGCCAGCGCTGATCCAGAACCTGCATGAACGGTTCGAGCAAACCTTGGTCAAGGACAATCAACTTGATCAAGACGTTAAAGTTGAGGAGAATTTGGAGGACGAAGAACATGACCGTAAATAAAAAAGACGTGTTGTTGTCGCTCCGTGATCTAGAGATTTCTTTCGGTGAAGGCAAGAACAAATTCGTTGCTGTGCAAGATGTTAATTTCGATATTTATCGCGGTGAGACTTTCTCCTTAGTTGGGGAATCTGGCTCAGGTAAAACAACGATCGGCCGCGCTATCTTGGGGATCAACCCAACCAGCAACGGGACGATCACCTTCAATGGCACTCAGATCAACAAGAAATTGTCCCACCATCAAGAACAGGATGTCTCACGTAAGATCCAAATGATCTTCCAAGATCCATCCGCGTCATTGAATGAGCGGGCAACGATCGACTACATCATTTCTGAGGGGTTATATAACTTCAACTTGTTCGATTCTGAAGAAGATCGCTTGCAAAAAGTGACCCAGATCATTGAAGAAGTCGGCCTCTTACCCGAACATTTATACCGCTATCCCCATGAATTCTCAGGTGGTCAGCGGCAACGGATCGGGATCGCCCGTGCTTTGATCATGCAGCCAGAATTAGTCGTTGCGGATGAACCAATTTCGGCGTTGGACGTATCGATTCGGGCCCAAGTTTTGAACCTGTTGAAGAAATTCCAGCGGGAAAGCAACTTGACCTATCTCTTTATCGCCCATGACTTGTCAGTCGTTCACTTCATTTCTGATCGGATCGCCGTTATTCGTAACGGTCGGATCTTGGAATTGGCGGAAACGGAAGAACTTTTCAATAATCCGTTGCACCCATACACCCAAGCGCTTTTGTCGGCTGTGCCGATCCCTGACCCTAAATTGGCTCGGGAGAAGAAACTCTTGGTTTATGATCCCAAGATGCACGATTACAGTGTGGACAAGCCGTCCTTTGTTGAAGTCAAGCCAGGTCACTTCATCTACGCCAACGCGCCAGAAGAAGAACATTACCGCCAACTCTTAGACGAGCAGGCGCAAGGGGTCAACTAGCAGCGTTATCAGCTAGCGCCGCGAGCAGGCAACACCGCGTGTGTAGCGCCGACATAACGCCGTTACACCGTTATATGCCCGTTATCTAAGTGAAAAAAGTTGACGCAAATGCTTGACAGTCGGTGGACCATCGGGTATTGTAGTGTCAATGTTAATTCAGTTTTCAATAACGAATGGAATGGGAAAGTAAATCCGTCAAGACTGTACAGAAAACTTACATTTGCTGAGAGTAAGGTAGTTGCGATTGATTGAAAATGGCCCACGATCGGCATCACTAAGCGTTTGCGAGGTGATGATGGCTTGGCACTCATTATCGTGCACGCGTATCGGTAGTTTATTTGCCTGTACGTTAGTGAGGTGGTAGTCCGTAAGGCTAGCACAAATTAGAATGGTAAACACGACAGCGCTCGTTTCTAGCAATAGAAACGGGCGCTTTTTATTTTGCCCAGGGTTGGATCCACCTGTGGACCTTGCCCAAATGCCCAAGTCACCAGCCGTCGCAATCAGTCGGGATTTCGCTGCAGCAATCCCCCAACAATTGCCCTTCGTTAGAAAATCGCTTAACAAAAAAGTCAAAATGAACCACTAATTCGGGAGGAAATATCATGAAAAAATTAATCAAACGTTTAAGCTTAGGATTGTTAGCGTTAGTACCTTTGTTGGTTGCCTATGGTTGCAGCAGCGACAGCTCAGCCAACGCCAAGAAAGTCACCACCGTCAAAGTCGGCATCATGAGTTCCGATGAACAGATCTGGAAACCGATCGCGACTAAATTGGCTAAAGAAAATATCAAATTGAAGTTCGTCGAATTCTCAGATTACAATCAACCGAATAAAGCCTTGAGTGATCATCAGATCGACTTGAACTCGTTCCAACATTACAACTTCTTGGATAGCTGGAACAAGGCGCACAAGACCACGCTGACCGCAATTGGTGAGACATACATCGCCCCACTGAATCTGTACTCGAAGAAGATCACCAAACTCAGCCAAATCAAAACCGGTGACAGCATCGCGATCCCTAATGACGCGACCAACGAAGGACGTGCCTTGAACATCTTGGAACAGGCCGGACTACTGAAGATCGACAAGAGCGTGACTTTACCAACCGTTAAAGACATCACTTCAAATCCCAAGAAGCTTAAGATCACCGAACTAGAAACCGCGCAAACCGCCCGGGCCTTGACCGACGTGGCGGCCGCCGTTGTTAATAATGATATTGCCGCTGACGGTGGCTTGACGACCAAGGACGCGATCTTCCAAGAAAAGATCAACAAGCGTTCGCATCAATGGATCAACGTGATCGTGGCAAACAAGGCTGATAAGGATAACGCGACTTACAAGAAGATCGTCAAAGCTTATCGGACGGCCGCAACTGAGAAGAACATCGAGAAGGTTTACAAGGGCACTGCGTTTGGTGTTTGGACTCTGGATAAATAAAGTTCTGTCGCGGCCGGCTATGGTATAATTTGGCCAAAGGGACTTGGTGGCAAAGGTTTGGACTGGTTTGGGGAAGCGTTAGCTTCTGTTCTTAGGGGTTCGCTCGATGGCAGGTGATGGCGGGTGTTGCGCGTGAGCGCAACCGGCTGGGACTGCTGTTGCGGACTGGAACGTGGTGGGCATCGTTTGAAGCCAATCCGCAAAGTGTGCGGCTTGTCTTCAAATCGAGCCTTGTCCTAAGCGGCAAAGCCGCCAAGGACAATTTCACCACTGAGCCGCGCAGTCCCAGCCGGTTGCTAGGCAGAATCGAGCTTATCTGCAATCGAGACGAAGGATTAGACGAAGTGCTTTTGCAAGATAGAGGTCAAAAAATTGCCCTTTTTGTGGTGGTACGGCAATGCCAACAGATTTCAGAGACTGCAGGTGTTGGCGGGTTTGGTGTGGACGCAACCGCCTCAGGACGTTTGTCGTGGCTGGAACGCGGTGGGCATCGTTTGAAGCCAATCCGCAAGCCCAGCGGCTTGTCTTCAAATTGAGCCTTATTCTAAGCGATAAATCGCTAAGAATAATCTCACCGCTGAGCCACACGTCCTGAGGCGGTTGCTAGGCAGAATTGGGCCTATCTGCAATCTGGGCGAAGCAGTTTACGAAGTGCTTTTGCAAGTGCGGTGGTCAAAGGATTGCCCACTTTTTAGGTGGTACGGCAATGCCAACGGATTTGGATTAGTAGGTCGGTACAAGTTTGCGTTGGGTCGACATCTTTACCTGCTCCCTAGACAATTCATGAGTCAAGACCGACCGATCCAGCTGGTTTATCAAGAACTTGCCTCAGTTCATCAGACAGACTGCGCTGGTGTCACCAATTTAAATCTGGTGACCACTGACCACGGTCGTCAATTGCGTGGCTTCCCATCAATCGGCCATAGCTTGCCAGTCGGCGTGAGTGCTCAAACGGCTGTTATAACGTTGAGCGGCTGGAGCGGAGCGATTCGGGGTGAGATCGCCGTGAAATTGTCCTTGGCGGCTCTGCCGCTTAGGACAAGGCTCAGCTTTGAGATTCGCGGGTCTTGCGAAGCTCAAAGTGACGCCCACAGCGAGCTCACCCCGAATCGCGCAGCGCAAGCTGCGCACAATCTACTTTCAGGAAACTTCAAGCAGCTTCAAGCAGCTTCAACCAAGTTCAACCAAAGGCATAAAGCAGTATCAAGGAGGAATCATTTTGGCAGCAGAACCAATTATTGAATTGAAAAACATCTGCGTCACGTTCAAGGAAGACAAACGCGACGTCCATGCCGTTGACCACGTTGACCTCAACGTCGACCGCGGTGACATTTATGGCGTCGTCGGCTATTCCGGTGCCGGCAAATCAACCTTGATCCGCGTGATCAATTTGCTCCAGCGCCCGACCAACGCTGACGCCAGCGTGAAAGTCAATGGCACCGACTTATTAGGATTAGACGCCAGTAAGTTACGGGGCGAACGGCGGAAGATCGGGATGATTTTTCAACATTTCAATTTGATGCAATCTTTATCGATCGCGGATAATGTTGATTTTGCTCTGAAAAAGGCGCACTTGAGTAGGGCTGACCGCAAGAAGCGGGTCGCGGAACTGCTGGAACTGGTGGGTTTGACGGATAAGGCCGATGATTATCCCGCGCAGCTGTCTGGTGGGCAAAAGCAGCGGGTGGGGATCGCCCGCGCTTTGGCGAATCGTCCGGATATTTTGATCTCGGACGAAGCGACCAGCGCGTTAGATCCGAAAACGACCGTGGCGATCTTGGATTTGTTGGCGGATCTTAATCGGAAGTTGGGTCTGACGGTGGTGCTGATCACTCATGAAATGGATGCGGTCAAACGCATATGTAATCGGGTCGCGGTCATGGAAGCAGGCCGTTTGGTGGAGACTGGCGATCTGCTGCAGATCTTTAGCCAGCCGGAAGCGCCGTTGACCAAGGACTTTATTGATACGACGACTCATTTGGAGTCGGCGTTGGCGGCGGTCAATCAGCAAGCGGCAATCAAACACCTGCAAGTGGGCTCGGTTTTGGTGCAGCTAGGTTATCAAGGCGAGAGCACGGATCAACCGCTGATCACCGAGCTTTATCGTCGCTTTGAAGTCAGCGCGAATATTTTGTACGGAAACTTGGAAATCTTGCAAGGAACGCCGGTGGGTAACTTGTTGGTGATCCTGTCAGGCACGCCGAAGCACACGGAACAGGCGCTGGTCTTCATGAAGGAGCAACGCGTGTCCGTCAAAGTTTTGAAGTCGGGAACAGAGGAGGTCAGCGTTCATGATTGATTTTTTGACAAAAATTATGCCTAACGTGGTCGAAAATTGGTCGGGTGATAATGGCATCTTGCTGGGGATCGGTCAGACTTTATATATGACCTTCTGGACGACCTTGATCGGGGGGATCTTGGGCTTGATTTTGGGGATCGCCTTGGTGGTCACGGAAAAGAAAGGCATCTTAGCCAACGCGGTGGTTTACAGTATTCTCGATAAGATCGTCAATATTTTCCGTTCGATTCCCTTCGTTATTCTGCTGGCAGTGGCCTTTCCATTGACCCAATTGCTGGTGCACACGACGATCGGCCCCAAAGGCGCGTTGGTGCCCCTGATTTTGGGCTCGGCGCCATTCTACGCCCGCCAAGTCCAAAACACCTTGGTCCAAGTCGATAGCGGCGTGATCGAGTCAGCGGAAGCGCTGGGCTACGGACCGTGGACGATCGTCTTCAGCGTCTATCTCCGTGAAGGTCTGCCTGATTTGATCCGGACGTCGGTCTTGACGATCATTTCGATCATTGGTCTGACCGCAATGGCCGGCGCGGTCGGCGCGGGCGGGCTGGGCTATATTGCTATCAGCAAAGGCTACCAGCGCTATCAAAACGACATTATCTGGGTCTGTACGTTATTGATCCTCGTGATCGTCTTTATCGTCCAAGGGTTGGGCGATCTCTGGGCACGAAAGGTCGACCATTCGTAAAGCTAGACGCTCAATCTCAATAATCGCAGTAACGAAAAATAAAAACACCAGCGACGGCAAGTAAAATGCTCTCGTCGCTGGTGTTTTGCTGTTTCAAACTGGATTTTTCTGAACCGCGCTTACTAGGAAATAGACCGCACTGGACCTCAGCATTTACGCAAACTAAGGTGTTCTAGCAATTTCACCGCCGCCGTTGCGCCTGCTGATACTGGGTCAGATTGCGGAAACCTTGGCGCAGGGCGTCTTGGCAAAGCGCGAAGTGTTTGTCTTGGGTGGCGGTGGTTTTGGGCGAATAGACGTAGCGGGTCCAGTCGCGCTGATAGCCGGGAGTCAAGGCGGCGAACAGCTGGCCGACTTGGGGATCACTGGCGGTCAGGCGGGTTTGCAAGTTGGCGACTTGATCTTGATAAGTGGCGACCCGTTGATCAGCGCTGTCACGACTGCGGGGCGCCGATTTCAACCATTTCAAACCGACGACGGTGAAATCCCCATCGAAACTGACCATTCGCGAGAACTTCAAACCGGTTTGCCCGACTTCGCCAGTGGTGTCATCCACGTGCAAAAAAGGAAATAGATCATCACGATGGATCCCCGAATATTTTTTGCTGGCGAGTTTGGGATAGGCCAGGTACAAATAACCGGCGGCGCTGAGCTGGTGGTCTTGGGCGACTTGGTCGATGGCCGCTTTCATGGCGGTCAGGTCATAGACGAAGATCAAGCGCAGATCGGTGTTGGCGGTCGGGGTCGTTTGGGTCTGCCAAGGCGCTAGTGTGGGCTGTAATTCGGCCGGCGGGTTGGCGATGTAACGTTGGGGATAATGGTCAAATTTCAATTTCTGCGGGTCAAACATTGCGGGACCTCCTCATGGGGCGCTAACCTAAGCGGTCAAGCTGAAATAAGACGAGTTTGCTGATCAGTTCTGCTGGCAGTGGTTGGTCATAGGCAAACTGCATCGTTCCCTTGCTGGTGCGATAGGGCGCAGTCTCCGCGCTGAAAGCGTCGATTGCTTCCGGGGTGGGATAGAAGCCTAAGTGGGTTTTGAAAGCGGCGAAATGGACCAAGTTGTGTCGTTGCCAAAAGGTCGGCATTTGGTAGCTGATTTTCTCAGTGGCCTCTGGTAATAGTGGCTTGATCAGATCATAAAGCGCTTGAGCTTGTTGCTGTTGCTGCCCGGACAAGGTCGCCAAGTAGGCAATGATGGGACTAGAATTGGGATCGGTCGACATGGGATCACTCCTTCTTAAACGTGCTACGCACAACTGACTGCTGTGCTTAACTACGCTAGGCTTTCGGAGGCTAAGCCCTGCCTCCAAAATCCTGACTAGGTTAATGCTCAGAAGCTACCCGGGTTGGCTCACACTGATTTGAAACGTGTTCGCCAACCCAGCTTCTTCCGCTTAACTACGCCAGGCTTCTGGAGGCTAAGCCCTGCCTCCAAAATCCTGACTAGGTTAATGCTCAGAAGCTAATCGGGTTGGCTCACACTCTGTTTTGGTGAGTTGGGGGTCAGTTGGTAGGAGCTGAGGAAGCTGGCTTGCCAAGCCTGCTCAGTCTTGACTTGTTGACCAAACAGAACGATGCAGGCGTGGAAGGCTTGCAAGCCGCGTAGGGTCAACGGGTCGAGTTGCGGCAGGATCAGTTGTTGGGCGGCTTGATAGGTTCTGGGTAGGGGGGCTTGGAGCCGTTGAAACAGGCGGCGCGCGTAAACATCCACGATGAAAGTCGCTTGACTCAATCCATACAACATGATCGTATCGGCGGTCTCCTCACCGACACCCTTGAGCGCCAATAATTCCCGCCGCAATTGCGCTGGTGGTAGACGCCGGAGCTGACCGAGATCATCTTGATATTGGGCGAAGTAGGCGCAGAGGTTTTGGATCGTTTGGGCTTTACGCACGAAGAAGCCGGCACTGCGGATCGTTTGCTGCAACTGCGCGGTGGTCAACTGGCGGATCCGTTCTGGCAAAAAAGCGGTGGCCGCGGCCAAGTCAGCCAAGGCGTAGTCAACATTCTTCCAATTGGTGTTTTGGACCAAAACGGCGCCCCAAATGATTTGCCAATCACTGCGCGCTGGCCACCAACCGGTGCTATCGACATGGTCATACAGCAAGTCGTAAAGTTCGGGTAAGTTGATCAGGGTCAGTTGTTGCGGCGTTTGTGGTTGGACGGCGGCTGCGGTCCGGGCGGATTTGCTAGGCATGGGTCGTCGCCAGACGCTCCTCGTGGGCGGCGATGATCGTGGCGGCAATGGCTTGAGCCACGTTCAGGTTGCGCAACAAAGGACCATGGGAATAGCTGCCAATGGTGTTCTTGTAGTGCAGACCTTCTTCGTGATCGTCAGGATTGTTACCATAGCCTTGCTCCACTTGGCCCAAGGGTTTGAGCATGTTTTTGTCATCGAAATAGGTGCGGCCGCTGTGGTTTTCAAAGGCGTGGATCTGGCCCCAAGGGGTTTGGACGGTGGTGTCGCCGATCATCCGACTGTCAGCCTTGTAAACCGTGTGCAGGGGCAAGATGCCGAGGCCCTTGATCGTGGTGCCGCCGCTGGTTTCGTAATAGGCGCCTAATAATTGGTAGCCGCCACAGATCGCCAATAGCGGCCGTGACGCTTCAATATAAGCAGCTAAGGTGGCACGATGGCGCTGCAAGTCTTGGGCGACGATCGTTTGTTCGAAGTCTTGACCGCCACCGAAAAAGACGAAATCATAATCGAAGGCGTCAAAATCAGCGCCTAAACTAACATTGGTGACTGTCACGTCAAACCCTTGTTGATTGAGCAGGTGGCGCAGAATCTTGACATCGCCGCTGTCACCGTAAGTGTTCATCAGATCTTCATAGAGATAAGCGATTTTGATCGTTGTGGTTGCGGACATAAAGCTGCCTCCTTAGGCCAGTCGGTTGATTTGTTGCTGGGGACAGGTCTCTAGATTGATCTGCCGCTTGCCATAATGGGGCTCAGGAAATTCCTGCATCAGGTCCTGCGGATTGATCAAACCGAATTTGTAGTATTCTTTGCCATACAGTTTCTTGCTCGGCCCCATTAAATCCGCGCGCAGATTGTGACTGCTGACCAAGTAATGTTGGCCACGGAATTTAAAAGGGAAAACAGTAAACGCGTTGGCTTCATTGATCGTGGACAGATCTTGGTTGATATAGGCTACGTGATGGGATTGGCTGTGTTTCAGCGCGAAATCATGGTTAAAAGTGAAATAAAATTCGTGGGGCTTCAAAGACCCGCGGAAGTTGGCGTTGCGACCGATAATGGCGATGCTGCGATAACTAGACAGGTCCGTCTCCTCTAAGTATAAGGTACGATCGAATTTATCAGGTGTAATCTGCTTGACCCAGCGCGGTAACCGGGGATGAGTTCGCGCGAATTGATAAATCTTCTTGATGATCTCGGGGTTGATCCAACGATAATCGACCCGGGTTTCATTACGCCGCAACAGTTCTTGCAGGCCGATCCCCTTGGTGAAGTCGACCACGTAGACTTCGTAATCGAATTCTTTCTTATACTGCAAGTAAGGTTCGAAGGCGTTGGGATAAAGGTGGGTCGCGTCAATGATCACCGTTTCGCCGCGGGCCATTTTGTTGCGAATCAGTTGATCCAACAGCGTGAAGGTTTGCTCGTTATATTCCTGCGGGATCACTTGCCGGATCTGGTGGCGCTCCTCGTCATAAATCGATTTGAGATTGCCGTAAAGCAAGCGCAAGTTGTCCGTGGCGATGGTGTAAGGTTCCAGGCGATGCTGGCGAATGAAGGTGGATTTGCCCGAGCCGGGGACGCCACGGAGGACGTATAAATTTTTCAAGATAAAAAACTCCTATTGTAATTGACTAAGTGACACAATGTCAGAATGAAGCTAATCATCTTTATTCTACCCGATTGCCTGCACCGTTAAAAGGAATCTCCGCAAAAAATCTGAATTTATCGCCACGAATCCGTTGGTCGAAAATCCGGCCGCATGAACCTAGTTTTGCGTGCCGCCATTACGGAAAAAGCCGTCTAACTTGGTCTACATTTTAATAAGTCAAGCTGACCAAAAATGTCTAGCTTTTTTAGACAGATTACCCCCTTAATATTCGGCGCGATTTAACGTATACTGAAGAAGTGAGTAAACACTTATATGGAGGTTAATATGTCAACTACAGCATTCAACAAGGATTTCTTATGGGGCAACTCCGTCTCCAGTATGCAGACTGAGGGCGCTTATAACGAAGGTGGTAAAGGCCCGTCCGTTTATGATTTAGTTGAACCAGGTGAGCATCGTTCGGATTGGAAAGTGGCGATCGACGATTATCACCGCTATCCAGAAGACTTCGATCTGATGCAAGACTTGGGAATGAACTGCTATCGCTTCCAAATTTCGTGGAGTCGGGTCCAACCTGATGGCGAAGGCGACTTCAATCAAGCGGGCATTCAATTCTACCACGACTTCATTGATGGCCTGCTTGCCCGCGGCATCACCCCAATGATCTGCCTGTATCATTTCGACATGCCCCTGGCGCTGGCCCAGAAATATCACGGCTTCATGAGTCGCGAAGTTGTCGCCGCTTTTGTTCGCTACGGCCAGAAGATGATCGACGAGTTCGCTGGGAAAGTCCCATATTGGCTAACTTTTAACGAGCAGAACCTCTATTCCATGCCCGGCGCCGCTAAAATCGCCGGCGCTTTGGACACCCCGGACACCTTGGAGAACATCCTGACCATCAGTCACCATGTCATGCTGGCCCATGCCCAAGTCGCTAATTATTTACACGCCACCACTGACGCTAAAATCGGCGGAATGCTGGCATATACCGAACTCTATCCAGCCACCGCTAAACCAGCGGATAATTTCTACACCGAACAAATCAATCAATTCTACAATTATAACCTGTTAGACGCCTTCACCGGTCGCGGCTACGTGCCCGCCTTCCTAAACATCATCGAACAACAAGGCTTTACGATGATCAAAGCTGGCGATCTAGACGTGATCAAGCAACAACGCAGTGACTTCTTACCATTCAGTTATTACCGCTCGACCACACTGAACGCGGACACGATCAAGGATCTCGCCGAATTGCTGGAAAACTCCGGCGCCCACTTACAGAGCAATCCATACCTGGATACCACCGAATGGGATTGGCAAATCGATCCCCTCGGCTTCCGCAATATCATTGTCAAAATGTGGAATCGCTATCGGCTGCCGATTTTCCCGATCGAAA
This sequence comes from Lapidilactobacillus salsurivasis, assembly GCF_054785215.1. Lineage (NCBI taxonomy): Bacteria > Bacillati > Bacillota > Bacilli > Lactobacillales > Lactobacillaceae > Lapidilactobacillus > Lapidilactobacillus salsurivasis. The sequence goes on from NZ_BAAABI010000003.1 coordinate 351,877, forward strand.
ACGGTATTGGCGTGATTGAAACTTGGGATGGTCACGATGAAATCCAAGATGACTACCGCATCGTCTACCACCGTGAACACATCCAAGCCATCAAAGATGCGGTCTTCATTGATGGCGCTGACGTGATCGGTTATTTAGGCTGGGGCTTGATCGATATCCTCAGTTCGCAGGGCGATATGCGCAAGCGTTATGGGGTGGTCTATGTTAATCGAACCAACCACGATTTGCGCGATATGAAGCGGGTGCCCAAGAAGAGTTATCATTGGCTGAAAAAAGTTATCGCTAGTAACGGCGCGGAAATGTAGGGTTCCATTCTTGAATCCTTGTTTGATTGCAGGTTTTGGTGGGTGTTGCGCGTGAGCGCAACCGGCTGGGACTGCTGTTGCGGACTGGAAACGTGCTCCGCGCAACTGACTTCTGTGCTTAGCTACGCAACTGTTTCGGAAGCCAAGTGCTGCTTCCAAAACAGTTGCTAGGCTAATGCTCGAAGTCAACCCGTTGCGCTACACACTCTGTTTCGAAACGTGCTCACCGACCCAGCTCCCTGCGCTTAGCTACGCAAGGCTTCCGGGAGCAAAGTTCAGCTCCCAAAATCCTTGCTAGGCTAATGCTCAGGAGCTACCCGGGTCGGTTCGCACTCTGTTTCGAAACGTGTTCCACGCAACTGACTTCTGTGCTTAGCTACGCAATTGTTTCGGAAGCAAAGTGCGGCTTCCAAAACAGTTGCTAGGCTAATGCTCGATGTCAACCCGTTGCGCTGCGCACTCTGTTTCGAACGCAGTGGACACTGTTTTGAGCCAATCCGCAAAGTGCGCGGCTTGTCTCAAAATCAGGTCTTTGTCTAAGTGGCAAAGCCACTAAGACAAATTGGTTCTTTCTAAACTTTGGCGAAAACGCGATCAGCGCTGATATAGCAGCTTTCAAGACGACGAATAAATACTCCAACTAAATTAATTGGAGCGATAGGAAATAAATGGCCGCATCAAGCCAACCTATTATCTAATGTTGAGTGTTGCAATTTCTCAAATTTCGGAAGCAAGACTCTCGATTATCAAGAAATTTTAAGGCCATTCGCCAAACGTTAGAAAGAACCGACAAATTTCACCGCTGAAACGTGTTCGCCGACCTAGCTTCTTCCGCTTAGCTACGCAAGGCTTCCGGAAGCAAACTTCAGCTTCCAAAATCCTTGCTAGGCTAATGCTCAGAAGCTGACCAGGTCGGCTCTCACTCTGAATAGAGCCACACGTCCTGAGGCGGTTGCTAGGCAGAATTGAGCTTATCTGCAATCGAGACGAAGGATTAGACGGAGTGCTTTTGCAAGCTAGAGGTCAAAACAATCGCCCACTTTTGGGGTGGTATGGCAACATCAGCAGATTTGGATTAGTAGGTTGATACATTTCGGATAGTGCCACCAACTTTATCTCACTTACCTAAGCGGGTTTGGGTTGAAAACTGACCGATCCAGTTGATTCAACAAGAACTTGCCTTAGTTCATCAGACAGGCTTCACTGGTGTCACCAATTTAAAGCTTGTGGCCACTAGGCATGGTCGTCAAATGCGTGGCGCCCCATCAATCGGCCATAGCTTACCAATTGGCGTGAGTGCTCAAGCGACTGTTATAACGTTGAGCGGCTGGAGCGGAGAAATTCGGGGTGAGATCGCCGTGAAATTGTCCTTGGCGGCTCTGCCGCTTAGGACAAGGATCAGCTTTGAGATTTTAGGCGCTCTTCCGAAAAGCTCAAAGTGACGCCCACAGCTAGCTCACCCCGAATTTCGCAGCGCAAGCTGCGGACATCATACTTTCAGCAATCCAAGCAATTCAAAGCCAGCCCAAGCCGCTGTCTAGTCACAAATTTAGGGAATATCCACGATAGCTAAGATAGCTTTTGTTACAAAATCGGTGTACGATTTGAAATGAAAAGATCAAGGGAGCTGAAATTAATGGAACCATTATTTTTGAAGCCATATTTTCAAGAGAAAATTTGGGGCGGCCGTAAGCTAGCCACAGACTGGGGTTATCAGATCCCCGACGGTGATATTGGCGAATGTTGGGCCATCTCCGCCCATCCCCACGGCCCAAGCACCGTGGAAAATGGCCCGTATAAAGGTTTGAATGTCGCTGAATTGTGGGATCAACATAAAGAATTATTTGGCAACGCTCCAGGTAAAGTCTTCCCGCTTTTGACAAAAATCTTGGACGCGGAAGCCAGTTTATCGGTTCAGGTCCATCCCGATGACGCTTACGCGGAGGAACACGAGCATGAATTAGGCAAGACGGAATGCTGGTACGTCTTAAGCGCGGAGCCGAACTCTTATTTGATTTACGGACATCACGCGCAAACGCGGGCGCAGCTGCAAGAAATGATCGATCAAGGCGATTGGGAACACCTTTTGCGGAAATACCCAGTTAAAACTGGCGATTTCGTTTACGTTCCCAGTGGCACGATCCACGCCTTAAATAAGGGCATCGTTGTTTTGGAAACGCAACAAAGCAGTGATACCACTTATCGGCTTTACGATTACGACCGGGTCGACGCGAAAAACGGCAAACAACGGGACCTGCATTTAAAACAATCGATCGATGTAACCACGGTACCTTCCCACGATCCTGAATTGCACATCACCGAGCAGAAATACGGCGATTCTTACGTCAAAACCTTCGTCCAAGCACCATTATCACCGTTCTTCAGTGTTTACGAATGGCGTGTTAACGGCGAATTGACCTTACACCGCGGCGCGGCGCCATACACGCTGGTTTCCGTCGTCGCCGGTTCCGGAAGTATTACCTGTGATGGTCAGACCTACGACCTGAAAAAAGGCGAACATTTCATTCTGCCTTTCCAAATCAAGGAATGGCAATTAAATGGAGATTTGCAGATCATCGCTTCTGAAGCCGGGTTGACCGAATAATCGGTTGGCCTGACTAGCAGTTGTTTAGCGCTGATTTGAATCAAAGTCCCAGCGAATCTTTGCGTTGAATCAGCGCGATCGGTTGCTGGGGCTTTTTGTATTGGAGAGCGCACCAATGAAAATTGCTTTACAAGCGGTCGGGGCAAGCAGTATGATATTTGTTGGCTTATTTTTTGGCATGGGGATCACCATGGGCTAAATCGCGGCGCTGGGCAGCGCGCGTTGATAAGGCTTACAAAAAGTTGAGACTTTAGCCCCGTGGTTAATCGCGAGTAGTGTGCTAAAGTAAAGTTAGTCGAACCACAGGCCGAAATTCACGGCCCGGGTTTAGGTAGAACTGTGATAGCAGAGAAAGGGCGAGGATAATGTCACAGCAAAGGCGCAATAAATTAGTTAAAAGAATCATGATCGGTCTCGGGATTATCTGCGGCCTGACTTTAACATTACAACCATGGCGGCAACCAAACGTGGTTGAAAGCACGGTCAATGTACCGAAAAGTGCGGCGGTAGCGCCGGGTAAAGGCTCAATTGCGGTGACGGATCAGCCGATGGATTCTGTGGTACCAGTGGTCAATGTTACCGAGAAAGTTGAAGGCTATTTATATCCCGTTGGTCAACGGATTGTGTTTATCAGTGGGGTCAAATGCCCTGATTTTCGGTCGGCGGCCGATGTTGCCAGCTTCTTCGCTGAAGGCGTGCGCTTGGATCAGCCGGATCACTTGACCGCCAACGCGAATCTCAGCGTAATCGTCTTACCGCGGTCAACCGATGTGCAAGCACACTTCGCGCCAGCAGAAGTGGTGACCAGCCACGTTCCGGGAGTGGCCAAGGTGACCACGATCACTCATTTCGATTTGACGGATACCACGACCTTACCACAGGCCGATGTGGTCAGCCTCAATCTAAAATAACAATCAGATAACATGACACAAAAAGCCACCGAGCAGAAATCTCGGTGGCTTTTTTGCCAGTATTACATCTGGAGAAGCGACGTTAGTCATCGGAGTTTGGCCTTGAACAGAAATCAAAATGGCAACTGCCAGTTCAATCAAATGGTTCGGGTGGTTTGGACAATTGCCCCGATGCAACACTGGGCTTAACGATCCGTTTGGGCAGGATCGCGACGTGCTTCTCTTCTTAAGTTCATCATAGCAAAGTCTGAAAGCGGTTGCAAAAAATGTGCTTGCGGCGATGGCGTCAAGTTAACGTGGGTTTTAGTAATAAAGATATTTGCCAGAATTATCTGAGTACTGATGGCACCACTCGGGCCGTTAGTACATACTACCTGATTTTTCTCACGTTACTGATTCAATGTGTGATTCCGTGTTGCCACTCTCGCATAAGACCATTCGCTTGGGCCACAAAATGAGCACTCGCAACTGCCGCATATTTCTCAATCTGGGTGTTATATTTTCGCCGTAGACGGTTATCGACTCTAAGATTCACTTTGACCTTTGTCTGCGCCTTTTGGCGCTCCTGTAGTCTTTCAAGCACCTTTCCGTCTTTAAGAACGAAAACACGTGTCTGTGATAAGCTATCTGTACCTTTTTGAGACCAGCCCATCGGGCGCGAACTAAAACGTATTGAGAGTAGATTGCTGACATGCCCTTCTGCGGAACATCCATGAAAACCAAGCGTATTATTTGCTTGGATTGATTTCCAATTACGACGGATTAATCTTCTCGACTCAAGTAATGCACTTCGCTCAGAAGAACGTAGGTCAGGGTCATTGAATCTTATTTTAAAATAGTCATCCAAATAAGATGAATGTCCTTGTAAAGCCCATCCCATCAACGTCTTGTGAAGATCACCACCAATACCAATAGCTGCCTTCTTACAGACTTTCTTTAAGTGAAACTTGTCGTAGACTAGCGTACAATTCGGTAAATACGCAACGCCAGACTTGATCCATTGAGCACCATCCCCAGCTAAAAAGAACTTCTTCGGATACTTCCCACCATATTGCTTTTCAATACAGTCTAGTAAGGTTTGCCATAGCTCCTCAGTTCCTTCTGCCGTCGGATATTCTCCTGTCACGAATAGTGGATTCTTCAGTGTAAACTTATTAGCACCATTCTTGATGTACCCCTCGTGAACGTAAACTAATTTTAGAAAATGATTAGTACCATCCTGGTGGGCAACGTGGTCCTCATCGGCTTCAACGTAGAGTATTTCAGGAACTGATCGTATCTCCTCTCCGATTTGATCAAGAGCAGTGATTGCGCCGTTGGCGCTATGGACAATGTTCTTGACGGTACTGGCGCTAGTAGTTACTGGACCGCCATTATGCTTAGCAGACTGGCGATAAGACATCAGAGTCGCATCAGATAATAAGGCGGCCTTAAGATCCAAACTCAACCGACTACGTTTCTCAATTCCGACGGTTTCATCCAGTAAGAAAATCAATTCATTTGTGGTCTTCTCCTCATAATAGCGACGTTCGTAAGTGACCGATCCAGCACTTGTATCCAACACACGGCTGCGTTTATCCTTAATCCGAAAATGTCGTCTTCGAAATGGTGACTCACTGATTTGTTTATCCTGTTGTGTTAGTGCTAGGCCGATCATCTCACACAGCGCTGTATTGAAAAGTTCTTGACCATTTATTACAAGATTTGCCAGATCCAATTGGCCATTAAATAGCTTTGCGACCTCAGAACCAAAAGAAGTTAACAATTCTGTGTTGATTTGTTGTAGAATAGATTTCAAGAGCGATTCCTCCTAAACTAGAGTGTTGTTAGTCCAATACTATTCTAGCATAAAGGGAATCGCTCCCTTTTTATCTTCAACTATTCCACCCACTTAAACTTTACGCCAACGCTTACGGCCAGTAGTTTGACCGCAGCTTGCGCTGCGAAATTCGGGGTGAGATCGCTGTGGGCGTCACTTTGAGCTTCGCAAAACCCGCGAATCTCAAAGCTGAGCCTTGGTCTAAGTGGCAGAGCCACTAAACGTGTTCGCCGACCTAGCTTCTTCCGCTTAGCTACGCAACTATTCCGGAGGCAAAGCCCAGCCTCCAAAATAGTTGCTAGGCTAATGCTCAGAAGCTGACCAGGTCGGCTCGCACTCTCAACAATTTTACGGCGATCTCACCCCGAATTTCTCCGCTCCAGCCGCTCAACGTTATAGCAGCCGTTTGAGCACTCACGCCAATTGACAAGCTGTTGCCAATTGATCGGGAACCACGCAAATGACGGCCGTGGTTAGTAGTCACAATCTTTGAATTGGTGACACCAGAACAGTCTGCCTGATGAACAAACCTAGTTCTCGGTGAATCAGCTGAATTGGTCGATTTCCACCTATGGATTGTTTGGGGAACGGGTTAAGCTGTTCAACCGATGCAAACTGTACCGACCAACTAATCCAAATCCGTTGGCATTGCCGTACCACCCCCAAAAGAGGGATTGTTTGACCTCTAGCTTGCAAAAGCACTTCGTCAAATTCTACCTCTTGATGGTAGATAGGCGCAATTCTGCCTAGCAACCGCCTCAGGACGTGTGGCTCAGCGGTGAGATTATTCTTAGCGATTTATCGCTTAGAATAAGGCCTGATTTTGAGACAAGCCGCGGTCTTTGCGGATTGGCTCAAAACAGTGCCCACCGCGTTCCAGCCACGACAAACGTCCTGAGGCGGTTGCGTCCCCACCAAACCCACCCACACCTGCAATCAAGCGCAGGTGTGAGAATAGGAACCGGTCAATTTCAAACGACGCCCACCACGTTCCAGTCCGCAACAGCAGTCCCAGCCGATTGCGTCCCCATCCAAACCCACCACACCCGGCAATCAAACGAAAAATTCAGAATCAGCGACTCTGCGCAGTAAAGTCCGTCTCTAGCATGATGCTTCAGCGCCAATTTCTTGCTAAACTAAGAGTATCAAATAAGGAAAGTGGCAATTATGATTCTAACAATCGCGCTAATCACCATGCTGTTATCGGCGTGGTATCGCGGCTACAAACGTGGCCTGATCAAGGAATTACTTTATAGTGTGGGAACGTTGCTGGTGTTTCTACTGGCGCTTTTTTATGATAAGCAATTGGGGAGTTTGTTGGTCAAGGTAGCGACTAATTATGACCTCAGTAATGAAATGACGGCGTTTATCGGGCAATCAGTCGGCTTTTGGGTGATCATGTTTGTCGGTCATTTGGTGATTCGCTGGATCGGGCGCTTGTCACAATCGGTCACCTGGCTCCCCGTGATCAAGCAGGCTAATGGGCTTGGTGGCGCGTTGTTGGCGGGGTTGATGATGTACTTGGGCATCTTCTTGGCCTTGGCGATCTTGAACGTGATCCAGCCAGAGTGGTACATGAACCAGTACATCAATTCACCGGTCGCCCAATTCGTCGTAGAGAAAACCCCAATCGTCAGTCAAAAAGTGATCGACTGGCTCTTCCATACCGACACAACCAGCTTCATGGATGCCCTGTCATTCTAAAAATAGAGTTCGAATTGACACGAAAGGGGAAGTTGCCATCCGCAACTTTCCCTTTTTTGCGTTCTGTTAGTATTAATGGTGTGCGACTAATGTCCGAAATCTGATTGCCCCGCTACTTTAACCAAGCTGGCGTTTGCAATTCTCTCAGTTCGTAGTAGTTAGGTTTGCTGGTCCGATTGAAAACAACCACGCATAATTTTTGGCTCGGATTCGGAAATTCATGGACTTCACCTTTGACCTTGGTATACCTGATGACCGTATCTCGGGTTGGACCCATCACGATTTCATAAGTCGGTTTATTCTGCTTGGCAATTTGTGCCCGAACAAAGTATTCTCCACCGATACCGAGAAGTATTCCTAGAAGGAGCGTTAATCCGGAAATGATGATTGTTTTCTTTTTGTTGTTCATGTCCTACTTCACCACCAATCCATAGTACTTGTTGCTTAGTGTGCAAACAGTGCTATAGTAACTTGTGACAAAACTGTTGTCCATGTTGTTGTATACGGAAATCAAGAATTTCTTAGCGGTAACCGTGCCATAATAACCCACCGCACCTTTCTTTCCTTTAGGAACTTTGAACGAATGGCCTTCTGTTATGGAAGTACTGAACCCGAGACCTGCAGTGCCTCCGTCACCATCTGAAACTGACACAGAGGCAGAGAAGGATCTACCGATTGAAATACTGACAGTTGACTCGGATGTCTGATAACCAGTAAGAACTTTCAATAGTTTGTTCTTTGTAACATGTGTTGAAACCAATTTAGAGGTCGAGTGCTGTCCGGTTGCTTCGAATGGCTGAATTCCACCGGATCCACTGTTGGCGGGGATCTTTTTGTTAAGTGTTGTATGATGATCAATGTCGGACAAGCCCAAACCGCTTGGGACTTCGTCGTTTGTACTTGCCGATACAAGCGAAGTCATTGGAATGGACGAACTGATAAGAAGAAGTAATGCAGTCAAAAATGTATATCGTTTTTCCATTATTGAACATCCTCTCTAAGTTTAATTCAATATAACGATATTACTGGGTTGATATGCGTTCTATGCGCTATTGTCCTGCTATATTCCTCCTTCTATTTGTTGTATTATGCTCAGTTCAGAGTTATACTGAATTTAAATTGATTATACCATAAAAAAATAGTAACAGCTGAAATGTCAAGGAATTGACACGGTTGGTGTATTTTTCACAGAGGGAGTTTGACGGCGATGGACCATGGGCAAATGATTCGACGATTGCGTTGTGAACGGGGGTTGACGCAGGCAATGTTGACCCAGGGAATCTGTTCGCGAACGACACTTTCGATGTTTGAGAATGGGGGGACATACTTAAGTGGTGAGATTCTCTTTCAATATTTAGATCGCCTTAATATTTTACCCAATGAATACGTGACACTGTTGTTGCAAGAGCAAGCATCGCAGGGTTGGAAGCGCATCGTGGATAAGGAGGATCAGCTGTTGAAGGTGGGACGCGCAATCGAGTTGGGGGGAGCTCGATTGGCGAGACTACGTTCTGAATACTGGTGCCATTACCAGGAAACGCGGGATGTATTTTATCTCTATCTCTTGATCAGAATTCAGGGGGCCCAGACTTTTCAAACCCGCGGGCAGGTAGTTCTTAGCCAGGAATTGCTGACCCCGGCCCAGGCTTTCCTCAATCAAATTACTGTGCCGCATTATTTCGATCTACTGCTTTATACCGGTATCCTCCACACATATTCCTTGACCGATATTCAGCACGATTACCAGAATGTCCTCAGCCATTATACGTTAGCGGATTTGCACAGCCCCGACCAAGTTCGCGCTCTTTTCGAATATTATGTGCGATTGATCAGCCTTCAAATAACTGCCGGTAATTGGTCAGGGCTGTCGAAATATCTGACCGCGTTTCGTGAGTTGCTGACTGGAGATAATCGGTTTTATGGCAGTCTATTGTTACAACTCTGGCAACAGGCCTTAGCTACAACTGTCAACTCGCCATCTAAGCCGGAAGTGACGCTGGATTTGGTGCGGCCCTTATTGACGTTGCTCGGTATTGATCCGCGAGTTGATCCCGATCTGGCCCTTGCACTGGCCAGCCAGGTTCCCGGCCACTTGAGCCAGACGCAGATCTTTCCATTGGCCGCTCGGTAGACGTGGTTTGCAGTCCTCAGTTGGGGTGGGGTTTAGCGCATGCTGATTTGATCTGTGTAGATAGCCACGAGGGTACCCAAGTGCTTAGGCTCTTCTGCTAGCCAGCTATCGATTACCACCGACTGTCAGCAGCCGGTTATGATCAACGATTTCTGGACTTCTGATTATCAGAAGTCCGCTACTATCAATGCTTTCAGCGGGAAAAGCACTGATCGACCAGTGAAGGTTAGTGCCAACCTTGGCCTTCTGCCACGTCGGCTTGATTTCACTGAGTTTATGAAGTATCTCTGTAAAAAAACGAACTCAGAAGATGAGTTCGTTTGTTGGCACCGTTATTCACGCTGTTGGAACAGGAAGATGATTTTATTTAGCGGGCTCTGGCCTCTAATAAGCTGACCCTCCCAGAAGCCGAAGTTAGCATCTCGTGATGCTTAACTGGTAGCTTGAACCAAAGCTTCTTAATTCAAGCTCCAGAGAACTGGGATCGGGACGGCAAGCATTTCTTGGAAATCACCACCTAGTCAGCTATCCCTAATTTGGTCAAATCGACAATTTCATCAAACAGTGGCCGGGTATCAGCGCGCAGATTATGGGTGACCATCACCACGGTTTTATCAGGTTGTTGCAAAATGTTCCGCTCGATCCGCAAGGCGGTGTCCGCATCCAAGGCGGAGGTGATCTCATCGAGCAATAGGATCGGTCGGTCGCTCAACAACATCCGGGCCAGCGCGATCCGCTGCATCTGCCCACCAGATAAATTAGACCCACTGTGGCGCAAGTTGGTTTCCAAACCAGCGCTGAGATCGCCTAAGAATTGATCGATCCCACAAATCTCGCAAACAGCGGTTAATTTCTCCGGCGTCACTGCCCGCCCCATGACAATGTTGTCCCGTAAACTAGCCGCGAAGATATAGGGATGTTGATCAACGTAAAGCATCTGACTTTGGATCGCGTCCTCACTGAGCTGGCGATAATCAACGCCATCAATACTCAGCTTGCCTTGGTAGTCCTCATACATGGCGAACAACAAATTCAGAATCGTCGATTTCCCATAACCGGAGGGAGCAATCAAGGCGTATTTCCGCGCCTTGTCGATCTGCAAACTGAAGTCGCGCAAAATTGGCGCCGCTTGGCCAGGATATTGGTAAGTCACCCGATCCATTTTGAGTTGCTCGTGAAAATCAGTTAGGACCGCCTGCTGCGATGTAGTGACCTCATCTGTTGAGATCTGGAATTTCTCCAAGATCGGTTTGGTCGAACGCACACCGACGATCGAGAAACTGAAGGCCGTCAAATTACCGAAAATCACGCCGCCTAAGGACGAGCAAGTAATGATACTACCGACCTTCATGAAGCCACGAAAGGCCAACCAGCCGGAAAGCACCACGATCGCCGCCTGACTAATGCTTGAGAAAATATTCCTTCAAACTCATCTTGCTATCCCCTAAACACCCCCTCGACTAGGTCATCGAGGGGGTGCTAATTTATCCGTTTATAACGGTTGAGCCTTTACTATTGCAGTTAACGACAACCCCGTTCTTCATCGGATTGATATTATGGTACACTGAGTTCGGATAGTTATTCTCAAAAATATCTGATTCAGGCGAAAAGTCATCATCCTGATCAGCGGCTTTGACAATTGATCCGGGAGTTCCAATTACGAAAATTCGTTTATTCATTTTTGTCACCTCCTTTTTTCAACATACTTAGTATACGAAGATGACGTTTCTTCTATACGCATATGCGACGTAGGATTACATTATCATAAATGAAATTCCGTCTTTTTAACTTTAAAAATAGCATAAAAATCTAGTTATCCGCATAAAAACTGGACTTATCACACTTTATCAAGGTCAAAACCACTCAATTTACTACTAATTTACTACTTATGAATGAGCTTTGATACGACGATTTATCCTTGAAAAGTGAAGATATAAAGATACTTCCAATAAAATTTGAATATTTAATAGGTAGACACTTCAAAAAATGAGGTGTCTATTTTTTTACCCGATTTTGAAAGGAAGTGAACTTATGAAAACAAAAAATCAAGAATCAAAAGGTCGTTCCCCACTCTTTAAGACCATCAAACATTCATTCAGCCAATAAAAAAGAAAGGATAGGTAAAAATATGGAACTTAAATTTGTGATTCCCAACATGGAAAAAACATTCGGCAATTTAGAATTTGCTGGCGAGGATAAAGTCGTTCAGCGAAGAATCAACGGACGGCTAACTGTCTTATCAAGAAGCTATAATCTCTATTCTGATGTTCAAAGAGCAGATGATATTGTGGTGGTGCTTCCTGCTGAAGCTGGCGAAAAACATTTCGGCTTTGAGGAACGTGTGAAGTTAGTCAATCCACGTATTACCGCAGAGGGCTACAAAATCGGCACTCGTGGTTTTACAAATTACCTTTTACATGCTGACGACATGATAAAAGAATAAAGAAAGAGAGGAAAAATGATGAGATTAGCAAATGGCATTGTATTAGATAAAGACACGACTTTTGGAGAATTGAAATTCTCTGCTCTACGTCGTGAAGTGAGAATCCAAAATGAAGACGGGTCGGTTTCAGATGAAATCAAGGAACGTACCTATGACTTAAAATCCAAAGGACAAGGACGCATGATTCAAGTAAGTATTCCTGCCAGCGTGCCTTTGAAAGAGTTTGATTATAACGCACGGGTGGAACTTATCAATCCCATTGCGGACACCGTTGCTACTGCCACCTATCAAGGAGCAGATGTTGACTGGTATATCAAGGCAGACGATATTGTGCTGACAAAGGATTCTAGTTCATTCAAAGCTCAACCACAAGCAAAGAAAGAACCGACACAAGACAAATAGTCGCTAGGTAGAAAGGAGACTTTTTCGCATGAAACAGCGTGGTAAAAGGATTCGCCCATCTGGTAAAGATTTAGTCTTTCATTTTACGATAGCGTCACTCCTGCCTGTTTTCCTGCTGGTTGTCGGACTGTTTCATGTGAAGACAATCCAGCAGATCAACTGGCAGGATTTTAACCTATCACAAGCAGATAAGATTGACATTCCCTATTTAATTATCAGTTTCAGTGTCGCAATTCTTATCTGCTTGCTGGTAGCGTTTGTATTCAAACGGGTTCGCTATGATACGGTTAAACAACTTTACCACCGTCAAAAACTGGCAAAGATGATACTTGAAAACAAGTGGTATGAATCTGAACAGGTCAAAACAGAGGGTTTCTTTAAAGATAGTGCTGGTCGTACAAAGGAAAAGATAACCTACTTCCCTAAAATGTATTATCGACTTAAAAATGGCTTGATACAGATACGGGTGGAAATCACGCTGGGAAAATATCAAGACCAACTCTTACACTTGGAAAAGAAATTAGAGAGTGGCTTGTACTGTGAGCTGACGGATAAAGAGTTAAAGGATTCCTATGTGGAATATACTTTGCTCTATGACACCATAGCCAGTCGTATTTCTATTGATGAAGTAGAAGCTAAAGATGGTAAACTTCGCTTAATGAAAAACGTATGGTGGGAATATGATAAGCTCCCTCATATGTTGATTGCTGGTGGTACAGGTGGCGGTAAAACTTACTTTATACTGACACTGATTGAAGCCTTGCTTCATACAGATTCAAAACTGTATATTCTTGACCCGAAAAATGCTGATCTTGCGGACTTAGGTTCTGTGATGGCAAATGTCTACTATAGAAAAGAAGACTTGCTTTCTTGCATTGAAACATTCTATGAAGAAATGATGAAACGTAGTGAGGAAATGAAGCAGATGAAGAACTATAAGACTGGCAAAAATTATGCTTACTTAGGTCTCCCGGCACACTTCTTAATCTTTGATGAATACGTCGCTTTCATGGAAATGCTGGGAACAAAAGAAAACACCGCAGTTATGAATAAGCTGAAACAGATTGTCATGTTAGGTCGTCAAGCTGGCTTCTTTCTAATACTGGCTTGTCAACGTCCAGACGCAAAATATTTAGGCGACGGAATCCGTGATCAGTTTAATTTCAGAGTGGCTTTAGGTCGTATGTCTGAAATGGGCTATGGCATGATGTTTGGCAGTGACGTACAAAAGGATTTCTTCTTAAAGCGAATCAAAGGTCGTGGCTATGTTGATGTAGGAACAAGTGTCATATCAGAGTTTTATACTCCCCTTGTACCAAAAGGATATGATTTCTTGGAGGAAATTAAAAAGTTATCCAACAGCAGACAGTCCACGCAGGCGACGTGCGAAGCGGAAGTCGCAGGTGTGGACTGATCTTGCTGGCTGGTGTGGCAATAGCCACGCCAGCACTTAACCCCCCGTATCTAACAGGGGGGTACAAATCGACAGGAAACAGTCAAAAAAACATTAGAAAATCCTTTGGTTACAAGGGATTTACAAAATTTCAGCGTATGTCAAATGGGCTTTAAAAGTTGACATACGCCTTTTTGATTGGAGGGATTTTTACTGAATGAACAAACTTGGTTACAGCATTTAAAAGAAAAACGCTTGGCTTATGGACTATCTCAAAACCGTTTAGCTGTTGCGACTGGTATTACAAGGCAGTATCTAAGCGATATTGAAACAGGAAAAGTCAAGCCATCAGAGGATTTACAGCAGTCCCTTTGGGAAGCTCTGGAACGCTTCAATCCCGACGCTCCCCTTGAAATGCTGTTTGATTATGTAAGAATTCGCTTTCCGACAACAGACGTACAGCAGGTGGTCGAAAACATCTTACAACTGAAACTGTCCTATTTTCTTCATGAGGACTATGGTTTCTATTCTTATTCAGAGCATTATGCTTTAGGCGACATATTCGTCCTTTGCTCCCATGAACTGGACAAAGGAGTTCTGGTGGAATTGAAAGGTCGTGGGTGCAGACAATTTGAAAGCTATCTTCTGGCACAACAAAGAAGCTGGTATGAGTTCTTTATGGACGTTTTGGTGGCTGGCGGTGTGATGAAACGCCTTGACCTTGCCATTAACGATAAGACAGGGATTTTAAATATCCCTGTACTCACTGAAAAGTGCCAACAGGAAGAATGTATCTCCGTCTTCCGCAGTTTTAAAAGCTATCGCAGTGGCGAACTGGTACGCAAAGAGGAAAAGGAATGTATGGGAAACACCCTCTATATCGGTTCATTACAAAGTGAAGTTTATTTCTGTATCTATGAAAAGGACTACGAGCAGTACAAGAAAAATGATATTCCCATTGAAGACGCAGAAGTAAAAAACCGTTTTGAGATTCGATTGAAAAATGAGCGTGCCTATTATGCAGTCCGTGATTTACTCGTCTATGACAATCCAGAGCATACCGCCTTTAAAATTATCAATCGGTATATCCGTTTTGTAGATAAAGACGATTCCAAACCTCGTTCTGATTGGAAACTGAATGAAGAATGGGCTTGGTTTATTGGGAACAATCGTGAACGATTAAAACTAACCACAAAACCAGAGCCTTACTCCTTCCAAAGGACGCTGAACTGGCTATCTCATCAAGTTGCCCCGACCTTAAAGGTTGCGATTAAACTTGATGAAATCAACCAGACGCAGGTTGTAAAAGACATTCTCGACCATGCGAAACTGACAGACCGACACAAGCAGATTTTGAAGCAACAGTCAGTAAAAGAACAGGACGTGATAACAACAAAAAAATAACTCAAATACAAATTCATTGAATATAGAGAGGAGAACATTTTTATGAATTTTGGACAAAACCTTTATAACTGGTTTCTATCAAACGCTCAATCACTGGTGCTTTTAGCAATCGTTGTGATTGGCTTGTATCTTGGCTTCAAGCGTGAGTTTAGCAAACTGATTGGCTTTTTAATTATTGCGATTATTGCGGTTGGCTTAGTCTTCAACGCTGCTGGAGTAAAAGACATTTTACTAGAGCTATTCAATCGCATTATTGGTGCTTAAATAAAACCGTTCTTTTGTGGAATATAAGTGGTTTTCTTATGTTCCGCAAAGGAATGGTACACCAAACGAAGTGCGGTAGGGATTTTTGAATCTCTACAAAGAAAGGACGTGAATATATGGACGATATGCAAGTCTATATTGCGAATTTAGGCAAATACAATGAGGGCGAATTGGTCGGTGCGTGGTTTACCTTTCCCATTGACTTTGAGGAAGTCAAAGAGAAAATCGGCTTGAATGATGAATATGAGGAATACGCCATTCATGACTACGAGTTACCCTTTACGGTTGACGAATACACTTCCATTGGCGAACTCAATCGACTATGGGAAATGGTATCGGAATTACCCGAAGAATTACAATCGGAGCTATCTGCTCTGCTCACTCATTTTTCAAGCATTGAAGAACTAAGCGAACATCAAGAGGATATTATCATTCATTCCGATTGTGATGATATGTATGACGTGGCACGCTACTACATTGAAGAAACGGGTGCTTTAGGCGAAGTACCAGCTAGTCTTCAAAACTATATTGATTATCAAGCCTATGGTCGGGATTTAGACCTTTCAGGAACGTTTATCTCAACCAATCATGGGATTTTTGAAATCGTCTATTAAATCTGTCGGTACATTACTACTGGCAGATTTTCTATTTTACGGGGTGGCTCAATCAGCTACCCCTATTTTTTATGAAAGGATTGATTACATGAAGAAAATACGAAGCTATACCAGTATCTGGTCTGTGGAAAAGGTACTGTATTCTATCAATGATTTTAGACTTCCGTTTCCCATAACCTTTACGCAAATGACATGGTTTGTCGTGTCACTCTTTGCAGTGATGATACTTGGCAACTTGCCCCCTCTTTCCATGATAGAGGGAGCATTTCTCAAATACTTTGGGATTCCTGTGGCTTTCACATGGTTTATGTCTACAAAAACTTTTGATGGTAAAAAGCCTTATGGATTTTTGAAGTCTGTCATTGCTTATGCACTGCGACCAAAGCTGACCTATGCAGGAAAAAAAGTAACGCTTGGCAGAAACCAGCCACAAGAAGCCATTACAGCAGTTAGGAGTGAATTTTATGGCATATCCAATTAAATACATTGAAAACAATCTCGTCTGGAATAAAGACGGGGAATGTTATGCTTACTATGAGCTTGTTCCTTACAATTACTCATTTCTAAGTCCAGAACAGAAAATACAAGTGCATGATTCTTTCAGACAGCTTATCGCACAAAATCGTGATGGCAAAATTCATGCTTTACAAATCAGTACAGAATCCAGCATACGTTCTGCACAAGAGCGTTCCAAAAATGAAGTCACTGGCAAGCTCAAAGCGGTTGCCTATGACAAAATCGACCAACAGACAGACGCTTTAATATCCATGATTGGCGAAAATCAAGTGAACTACCGTTTCTTTATCGGCTTTAAGTTGCTTCTCAACGATCAGGAGTTTTCTATGAAAAGTCTTACCGTTGAAGCAAAAAATGCTTTGTCTGATTTTGTCTATGATGTGAACCATAAGCTGATGGGCGATTTTGTTAGTATGAGTAATGATGAAATCCTGCGTTTTCAGAAGATGGAAAAGCTCTTAGAAAATAAAATCTCTCGTCGTTTCAAAATCCGCAGGTTAGATAAGGACGACTTCGGCTATCTGATTGAACACCTTTACGGACAGACAGGCACTGCCTATGAAGAGTATGAGTACCATCTATCAAAGAAAAAGCTGGATAATGAAACGCTGATTAAATACTATGACTTGATTAAGCCTACTCGCTGTTTGGTGGAAGAAAAACAGCGATATTTGAAAATCCAGCAGGAAGATGAAACCGTCTATGTAGCTTACTTTACCATTAACAGCATTGTCGGAGAACTGGACTTCCCGTCCTCTGAAATCTTCTACTACCAGCAACAGCAATTTACATTCCCGATTGATACGTCAATGAATGTGGAAATTGTAGCGAATCGTAAAGCCCTATCTACTGTCCGCAATAAAAAGAAAGAACTGAAAGACTTGGATAACCACGCTTGGCAAAGTGATAATGAAACCAGCTCCAATGTGGCGGAAGCTCTGGAAAGTGTGAATGAGCTGGAAACCAATTTAGACCAAAGCAAGGAATCTATGTACAAGCTGTCTTATGTGGTAAGGGTATCAGCAAATGATCTTGACGAACTCAAACGTCGTTGTAATGAAGTGAAAGATTTTTATGACGATTTAAGCGTAAAACTGGTACGACCATTTGGGGATATGCTCGGCTTACATGAAGAATTTTTACCTGCCAGCAAGCGTTATATGAATGATTATATTCAATACGTGACCTCTGATTTCCTCGCTGGTTTAGGTTTTGGTGCTACTCAAATGCTGGGGGAAAATGAGGGGATTTATGTTGGCTACAGCTTAGATACTGGACGCAATGTCTATCTGAAACCTGCTCTTGCCAGTCAAGGGGTTAAGGGTTCAGTAACCAATGCGTTAGCGTCGGCTTTTGTTGGTTCGCTGGGTGGTGGTAAATCCTTTGCGAATAACCTTATCGTCTATTATGCGGTGCTTTATGGGGCACAAGCAGTGATTGTAGACCCAAAAGCAGAACGTGGCAGATGGAAAGAAACCTTGCCAGAGATTTCCCATGAAATCAATATCGTCACTCTGACTTCTGATGAGAAAAACAAAGGCTTACTTGACCCTTATGTGATTATGAAAAATCCCAAAGATTCTGAATCACTGGCTATTGATATTCTGACATTCCTTACGGGGATTTCCTCTCGTGATGGGGAACGCTTCCCAATCCTTAGAAAAGCCATTCGTGCAGTAACCAATAGTGAAGTACGAGGGTTGATGAAAGTGATTGAGGAATTACGGGTTGAGAATACGCCACTAAGTACCAGTATAGCCGACCATATCGAAAGTTTTACAGACTATGACTTTGCACATTTATTATTCAGTAATGGTTATGTGGAGCAGTCTATCAGCTTAGAAAAACAACTGAACATTATACAGGTTGCGGACTTGGTACTTCCCGACAAGGAAACTTCCTTTGAGGAATATACCACTATGGAGCTTTTATCCGTTGCTATGCTGATTGTCATTAGTACCTTTGCTTTAGACTTTATCCATACAGACCGAAGCATTTTCAAGATTGTAGATTTAGACGAAGCATGGAGCTTTTTACAGGTAGCACAAGGAAAAACACTATCTATGAAGCTGGTTCGGGCTGGTCGTGCTATGAACGCTGGGGTATATTTCGTGACCCAAAATACAGACGACCTCTTAGATGAAAAACTGAAAAATAACCTCGGCTTAAAATTTGCATTTCGTTCCACTGACCTTAACGAGATTAAAAAGACCTTAGCCTTTTTTGGTGTAGACCCAGAGGACGAAAACAATCAGAAGCGATTGCGTGATTTGGAAAACGGGCAATGCCTTATCAGTGATTTATATGGTCGTGTCGGTGTGATACAGTTCCACCCTGTATTTGAAGAACTGCTCCATGCCTTTGATACCAGACCACCTGTGCGAAAAGAGGTGTAAATGTGAAACCATCAATAGTAAACAGAATAAAATCAAACTGGACGCTGAAACGTCTAGGTAAAGTGGCAATGACAGTGGCTTTCACACTTGTGATTGCCATTTTTCTTTTAGCCATGCTGGGAACGGTGGTTCAAGCTGCGGGCTTGGTAGATGATACGGTCAATGTGGCAAATGAATACAGCCGATACCCACTTGAAAACTATCAACTGGATTTTTATGTGGATAATAGCTGGGGCTGGCTTCCGTGGAACTGGTCGGACGGGATTGGAAAACAGGTCATGTATGGACTATATGCCATTACCAATTTTATTTGGACAATCAGTTTGTATGTTTCCAATGCGACAGGTTACTTAGTACAGGAAGCCTATTCCTTAGACTTCATTTCCGCTACAGCAGATTCCATTGGTAAGAATATGCAGACCTTAGCTGGTGTGAGTGCAAACGGATTTTCAACAGAGGGTTTCTATGTTGGATTCCTCTTACTCTTGATTTTGGTTCTTGGGGTTTATGTTGCCTATACGGGACTGATAAAGAGAGAAACCACAAAGGCAATTCATGCCATTATGAATTTTGTGCTGGTGTTTATCCTATCGGCTTCCTTTATTGCCTACGCTCCCGACTACATTAAAAAAATCAATGACTTTTCATCAGACATCAGTAATGCCAGTTTATCACTTGGCACGAAGATTGTCATGCCCCATTCCGATAGTCAAGGCAAGGACAGCGTGGACTTAATCAGAGATAGCCTGTTTTCCATACAGGTTCAGCAACCGTGGCTACTGCTTCAATACAACAGTTCAGACATTGAAAGTATCGGTATTGACCGTGTGGAAAGCCTGCTCTCCACCAGCCCAGATTCCAACAATGGCGAAGACAGAGAAAAAATTGTTGCGGAAGAAATTGAAGACAGAAGCAATACCAATCTAACCATTACAAAGACCATTAACCGTTTAGGTACAGTCTTCTTCCTATTTGTCTTCAATATTGGGATTTCCATATTTGTATTCCTATTAACAGGAATCATGATTTTCTCGCAGGTACTTTTTATCATCTATGCTATGTTTCTGCCTGTGAGCTTTATTTTAAGCATGATTCCATCATTTGATGGTATGTCAAAACGAGCCATAACAAAGCTCTTTAATACCATTTTGACACGAGCTGGAATCACATTGATTATTACGACAGCATTTAGTATTTCAACCATGCTCTATACCTTATCGGCTGGTTATCCGTTCTTTTTGATTGCTTTTCTACAGATTGTGACCTTTGCAGGAATCTACTTCAAGCTGGGCGATTTAATGAGTATGTTTTCTCTACAGAGTAACGATTCTCAAAGTGTGGGAAGTCGTGTGATGAGAAAACCTCGTATGCTTATGCACGCTCACATGCACCGTCTACAGCGGAAACTTGGACGTTCCATGACTACTCTAGGGGCTGGGTCTGCCATTGTTACAGGTAAAAAAGGACAGTCGGGTTCGGGGAGTTCTGCAAGGACACAAGCAGATCACTCCCGACCAGACGGAAAGGAAAAATCAACACTTGGAAAACGTATCGGTCAAACCATCGGTACAGTAGCTGATACCAAAGACAGAATGGTAGACACTGCTAGTGGTTTGAAAGAACAGGTTAAAGATTTGCCGACCAATGCAAGATATGCAGTATATCAAGGAAAATCCAAAGTAAAAGAGAATGTCCGTGATTTAACCAGTAGTATTTCTCAAACCAAAGCGGACAGAGCCAGTGGACGCAAGGAACAGCAGGAACAAAGGCGAAAAACCATTGCGAAGCGTCGCTCTGAAATGGAACAGGTCAAACAGAAAAAACAGCCTGCTTCTTCTGTTCATGAAAGACCGACTACAAGACAAGAACAATATCATGATGAACAGACCTCAAAACAGTCTAATATTCAGACTTCATATAAGGAATCTCAACAAGCCAAACAAGAGCGTCCAGCAGTTAAGTCCGATTTTTCAAGTCCAAAAGTGGAACGCCAAGGCAATACCGTTCAAGAAAAAACCGTTCAAAAGCCAGCAACTTCAACCACTACAGCAGATAGAACTTCACAACGTCCAATCACAAAAGAACGTCCGTCTACTGTTCAAAGAGTACCACTACAAAATACAAGAAGTAGACCACCAATCAAAACCGCCACCATTAAGAAAGTCGGTAAGAAACCATGAAGTTGAAAACTTTAGTGATTGGTGGTTCTGGATTATTCTTGATGGTCTTCTCACTGCTTCTGTTTGTTGCCATTTTATTTTCAGATGAACAGGACAGCGGAATTTCCAATATTCATTATGGAGGTGTGAATGTTTCCGCAGAAGTGCTGGCTCATAAGCCTATGGTAGAAAAATATGCCAAAGAATATGGCGTTGAAGAATATGTCAACATACTTCTTGCGATTATACAGGTGGAATCGGGCGGTACTGCGGAAGATGTTATGCAGTCCTCGGAATCCCTCGGTCTTCCACCTAATTCATTGAGTACAGAAGAATCCATTAAGCAAGGTGTGAAGTATTTCAGTGAATTATTAGCCAGTAGCGAAAGGCTCAGTGTAGATTTAGAATCGGTTATCCAGTCCTACAATTATGGTGGTGGTTTCTTAGGGTATGTGGCTAATCGTGGAAATAAATATACCTTTGAACTGGCTCAAAGTTTCTCAAAAGAGTATTCAGGTGGCGAAAAAGTGTCTTACCCCAATCCCATAGCCATACCTATCAATGGGGGCTGGCGATACAACTATGGCAATATGTTTTATGTGCAACTGGTAACGCAGTATCTTGTCACAACAGAGTTTGATGATGATACGGTACAAGCCATCATGGACGAAGCACTGAAATATGAGGGCTGGCGATACGTTTACGGTGGAGCTTCCCCGACTACTTCTTTTGATTGTAGCGGACTGACACAATGGACGTATGGAAAAGCTGGAATTAACTTACCACGAACCGCACAACAGCAATATGATGTGACCCAGCATATCCCACTATCGGAAGCACAAGCTGGCGATTTGGTTTTCTTTCATTCTACCTATAACGCTGGCTCTTATATTACTCATGTTGGGATATACCTTGGCAATAACCGTATGTTTCATGCAGGCGACCCAATCGGTTATGCCGACTTAACAAGCCCCTACTGGCAACAGCATTTAGTGGGAGCAGGACGAATCAAACAATGAGAAAGGAAGATTTAATGATGAAATTTAGAAAAAATCAGAATAAAGAAAAACAGATACCAAAGGAAAAGAAACCTCGTGTCTATAAGGTCAATCCTCATAAAAAGGTTGTGATTGCCTTGTGGGTACTTTTAGGGCTTAGTTTCAGCTTTGCGATATTCAAGCACTTTACAGCTATAGATACTCATACTATTCACGAAACAACTATCATAGAAAAGGAATACGTTGATACTCATCATGTAGAAAATTTTGTAGAGAACTTTGCGAAAGTCTACTATTCATGGGAGCAATCCGATAAGTCCATTGATAATCGAATGGAAAGTCTAAAAGGCTATCTGACAGATGAACTTCAAGCTCTCAATGTTGATACAGTACGCAAAGATATTCCTGTATCGTCTTCTGTAAGAGGATTTCAGATATGGACGGTAGAGCCAACTGGCGACAATGAGTTTAATGTAACCTACAGTGTAGACCAGCTCATTACAGAGGGAGAAAATACAAAGACCGTCCACTCTGCTTATATAGTGAGTGTCTATGTAGATGGTTCTGGAAATATGGTACTGGTTAAGAATCCGACCATTACCAACATACCTAAGAAATCAAGTTATAAACCAAAAGCCATTGAAAGTGAGGGGACGGTTGATTCCATTACAACCAATGAAATCAATGAGTTTTTAACGACGTTCTTCAAGCTCTATCCTACAGCGACAGCCAGTGAACTTTCCTACTATGTGAATGACGGGATATTAAAACCAATCGGAAAAGAGTACATCTTTCAAGAACTGGTAAATCCTATTCACAATCGTAAGGATAATCAAGTCACGGTATCGCTGACAGTGGAGTATATCGACCAGCAGACCAAAGCAACGCAGGTATCTCAATTTGATTTGGTACTTGAAAAGAACGGGAGTAATTGGAAGATTGTAAAATAACAAATATTGGTACATGATTACAGATACTTTGTAATCATGTACTCTTTTTGATAAAAAATTGGAGATTCCTTTACAAATATGCTCTTACGTGCTATTATTTAAGTGACTATTTAAAAGGAGTTAATAAATATGCGGCAAGGTATTCTTAAATAAACTGTCAATTTGATAGCGGGAACAAATAATTAGATGTCCTTTTTTTAGGAGGGCTTAGTTTTTTGTACCCAGTTTAAGAATACCTTTATCATGTGATTCTAAAGTATCCAGAGAATATCTGTATGCTTTGTATACCTATGGTTATGCATAAAAATCCCAGTGATAAAAGTATTTATCACTGGGATTTTTATGCCCTTTTGGGTTTTTGAATGGAGGAAAATCACATGAAAATTATTAATATTGGAGTTTTAGCTCATGTTGATGCAGGAAAAACTACCTTAACAGAAAGCTTATTATATAACAGTGGAGCGATTACAGAATTAGGAAGCGTGGACAAAGGTACAACGAGGACGGATAATACGCTTTTAGAACGTCAGAGAGGAATTACAATTCAGACAGGAATAACCTCTTTTCAGTGGGAAAATACGAAGGTGAACATCATAGACACGCCAGGACATATGGATTTCTTAGCAGAAGTATATCGTTCATTATCAGTTTTAGATGGGGCAATTCTACTGATTTCTGCAAAAGATGGCGTACAAGCACAAACTCGTATATTATTTCATGCACTTAGGAAAATGGGGATTCCCACAATCTTTTTTATCAATAAGATTGACCAAAATGGAATTGATTTATCAACGGTTTATCAGGATATTAAAGAGAAACTTTCTGCCGAAATTGTAATCAAACAGAAGGTAGAACTGTATCCTAATATGTGTGTGACGAACTTTACCGAATCTGAACAATGGGATACGGTAATAGAGGGAAACGATGACCTTTTAGAGAAATATATGTCCGGTAAATCATTAGAAGCATTGGAACTCGAACAAGAGGAAAGCATAAGATTTCATAATTGTTCCCTGTTCCCTGTTTATCACGGAAGTGCAAAAAACAATATAGGGATTGATAACCTTATAGAAGTGATTACGAATAAATTTTATTCATCAACACATCGAGGTCCGTCTGAACTTTGCGGAAATGTTTTCAAAATTGAATATACAAAAAAAAGACAACGTCTTGCATATATACGCCTTTATAGTGGAGTACTACATTTACGAGATTCGGTTAGAGTATCAGAAAAAGAAAAAATAAAAGTTACAGAAATGTATACTTCAATAAATGGTGAATTATGTAAGATTGATAGAGCTTATTCTGGAGAAATTGTTATTTTGCAAAATGAGTTTTTGAAGTTAAATAGTGTTCTTGGAGATACAAAACTATTGCCACAGAGAAAAAAGATTGAAAATCCGCACCCTCTACTACAAACAACTGTTGAACCGAGTAAACCTGAACAGAGAGAAATGTTGCTTGATGCCCTTTTGGAAATCTCAGATAGTGATCCGCTTCTACGATATTACGTGGATTCTACGACACATGAAATTATACTTTCTTTCTTAGGGAAAGTACAAATGGAAGTGATTAGTGCACTGTTGCAAGAAAAGTATCATGTGGAGATAGAACTAAAAGAGCCTACAGTCATTTATATGGAGAGACCGTTAAAAAATGCAGAATATACCATTCACATCGAAGTGCCGCCAAATCCTTTCTGGGCTTCCATTGGTTTATCTGTATCACCGCTTCCGTTGGGAAGTGGAATGCAGTATGAGAGCTCGGTTTCTCTTGGATACTTAAATCAATCATTTCAAAATGCAGTTATGGAAGGGATACGCTATGGTTGCGAACAAGGATTATATGGTTGGAATGTGACGGATTGTAAAATCTGTTTTAAGTATGGCTTATACTATAGCCCTGTTAGTACCCCAGCAGATTTTCGGATGCTTGCTCCTATTGTATTGGAACAAGTCTTAAAAAAAGCTGGAACAGAATTGTTAGAGCCATATCTTAGTTTTAAAATTTATGCGCCACAGGAATATCTTTCACGAGCATACAACGATGCTCCTAAATATTGTGCGAACATCGTAGACACTCAATTGAAAAATAATGAGGTCATTCTTAGTGGAGAAATCCCTGCTCGGTGTATTCAAGAATATCGTAGTGATTTAACTTTCTTTACAAATGGACGTAGTGTTTGTTTAACAGAGTTAAAAGGGTACCATGTTACTACCGGTGAACCTGTTTGCCAGCCCCGTCGTCCAAATAGTCGGATAGATAAAGTACGATATATGTTCAATAAAATAACTTAGTGTATTTTATGTTGTTATATAAATATGGTTTCTTGTTAAATAAGATGAAATATTTTTTAATAAAGATTTGAATTAAAGTGTAAAGGAGGAGATAGTTATTATAAACTACAAGTGGATATTGTGTCCTGTATGTGGAAATAAAACACGATTAAAGATAAGGGAAGATACTGAATTAAAAAAATTCCCCCTCTATTGTCCGAAATGCAGACAAGAAAATTTAATTGAAATAAAGCAGTTCAAAGTAACTGTGATTACAGAGCCAGACGCAAAGACGCAGAGCCGATAAAATGAGATTAATACAATCTCATTTTATCGGCTCTTTCCGTTATGTATGGATTCTTTTAATTAGTCTTCGATGTTTCTTGCTTCGTTGATACCGCTGGCTAAAGATTCCATTAAGGATAGTTCTTTGTCTGTAAAGCTATCCATGTATTTCTCTATCTGTAATCGTCGGGTGCTTTTTACCAAGTTATTAGCAGGTAAGAAAAATTCATCAACGGAAACATGAAGTAACGATACAAGGTCATAAAGAACTTGTATGCTGGGGTGTTGCCCTTTATTTTCAATATTAGTTAAGTACCGTGGGTCAATTTCAATCAATGCTCCCACTTGTTCACGAGTTAAACCTCGTTTCAATCGAGCTTCTTTAATGGCTAAACCAAAGGCTCTAAAATCATATTTATCTTCTTTTTTACGCATAGTAGACCACCTCTATACATTTTATTGTTCCTACTGAATTAAAAACAGGTATAGAAAAACGTGTTATATGGTTTATAGGTTTATATTTAATAAAAAGCACTACTAAACGCCAATAAAAAAAACCGTTATATGGTAGTGCTATTTACGCTGTTAAAATATTGTATATTACTTCCAAATGGCGGTTTGTTGGAGGTCAACGTCGCCATGAAGTACATCATATACAATAAATTTCCTTACATTGGGTTCTTGTCAAAAAAAGTCGTCTATCTGCAATAGATAAGTACGTCCACCAATGTGGTTTTATAAATCATATAGATAGAATAACAGAAGCATGTAAACAGAGAAATAAATCTGTTTATATGCTTTTTTGGCTATTCAGAACTTTTTTACAAAGTTTATTTATCAGTAATGCAACAAATCCCCCTTTCACATTGGGACTAAGAGTGAAAGGAGATAAACGAGCAAGGCTCACTTCCTTTCCTAGACAGAAAGGGGGTGAGAAACATGAAACCATCTTCTTTTCAGACCACAATAGAAAATCAGTTTGACTATATCTGTAAACGTGCTATGGAAGACGAGCGAAAGAATTATATGCTTTATCTTTCAAGGATTGCAAAGCGTGAGGTGTCCTTTTCGGATGTTGGCGATTATCTTGTTAGCCAGTTTGCGACAACAGATAACTATTCAACTGACTTTCAGATTTTTACACTCAATGGGTTATCAGTAGGCGTTGAAAATGATTTGTTGAGTGAAGCATTACGTGAGTTGCCAGACAAGAAACGTGAAATTCTACTGCTGTTTTACTTTATGGACATGAGCGATTCAGAAATTGCAGACCTGTTGAAATTGAACCGTTCTACTGTCTATCGGCATAGAACCAGTGGACTAGCCTTAATTAAAAAGTTTATGGAGGAATTTGAAGAATGAAAACACAATATCCTATGATTCCCTTTCCTCTCATTGTAAAGGCAACAGATGGCGATACCGAAGCGATTAACCAGATTCTACATCATTACAGAGGGTACATAACGAAGCGTTCCCTACGACTTATGAAAGATGAATATGGCAATCAAAGTATGGTCGTTGATGAAGTCTTACGTGGAAGAATGGAAACCAGACTGATTACAAAGATTTTGTCATTTGAAATTAAGTAATATCCTCTCTCCTTTCGTGGAAGCGTGCTAAACCATTCCACGCTTCCCGAACAGGGAGGTTTGTTATTCCACCAAAGCATATTGAGCTTTCAATGTGTTTTGATAGGCTAACGAGCCATTGTTCTTTGAAAACTGAATAAAAGTAATCGAATACGTTTCGATAAGAAAAGAGCCAACGGAACTAACCGCCATGACCTATCTTATAAAGATAGCGAGCGATTCATGTTAGTGATCCGAGAAGCAATCTTTAGCAGGATTGCCTGCAACGACATTCTTATCGTGATAATGATACTCCCATACAGTCAATAGTCCGAGCGTGATAAAACCGTCGCAGGCAATGAGTATGGCTACATGAGAACCATGCAGGGGTGGAACTCCCGTGAGCTTTGCTAAAGCTGTTCGATTGCTGGTAAAACAACTTTTATGAAATCCAAATAAGTGATTTGGAAAGGAGGATTTTATGAAGCAGACTGACATTCCTATTTGGGAACGTTATACCCTAACCATTGAAGAAGCGTCAAAATATTTTCGTATTGGCGAAAACAAGCTACGACGCTTGGCAGAGGAAAATAAAAATGCAAATTGGCTGATTATGAATGGCAATCGTATTCAGATTAAACGAAAACAATTTGAAAAAATTATAGATACATTGGACGCAATCTAGCGTCGCCAAAGGGTCTTGTATATGATAAAATAGTATTAAGTCGTATCAAGGCTCTTTCCATAAAGGAAAGGAGCAAATGCCATGTCAGAAAAAAGACGTGACAATAAAGGTCGAATCTTAAAGACTGGAGAGAGCCAACGAAAAGACGGAAGATACTTATACAAATATATAGATTCATTTGGAGAACCGCAATTTGTTTACTCGTGGAAACTTGTGGCTACAGACCGAGTACCAGCAGGAAAGCGTGATTGTATCTCACTTAGAGAGAAAATCGCAGAGTTACAGAAAGACATTCATGATGGTATTGATGTTGTAGGAAAGAAAATGACACTCTGCCAGCTTTACGCAAAACAGAACGCTCAAAGACCAAAGGTTAGAAAAAACACTGAAACTGGACGCAAATATCTTATGGATATTTTGAAGAAAGACAAGTTAGGTGTAAGAAGTATTGACAGTATTAAGCCATCAGACGCTAAAGAATGGGCTATTAGAATGAGTGAAAATGGTTATGCTTATCAAACCATCAATAACTACAAACGTTCTTTAAAGGCTTCATTCTATATTGCTATACAAGATGATTGTGTTCGGAAGAATCCATTTGACTTTCAACTGAAAGCAGTTCTTGATGATGATACTGTCCCTAAGACCGTACTAACAGAAGAACAGGAAGAAAAACTGTTAGCCTTTGCAAAAGCTGATAAAACCTACAGCAAAAATTATGATGAAATTCTGATACTCTTAAAAACAGGTCTTCGTATTTCAGAGTTTGGTGGTTTGACACTTCCAGATTTAGATTTTGAGAATCGTCTTGTCAATATAGACCATCAGCTATTGAGAGATACTGAAATTGGGTACTACATTGAAACACCAAAGACCAAAAGTGGCGAACGTCAAGTTCCTATGGTTGAAGAAGCCTATCAAGCATTTAAGCGAGTGTTAGCGAATCGAAAGAATGATAAGCGTGTTGAGATTGATGGATATAGTGATTTCCTCTTTCTTAATAGAAAGAACTATCCAAAAGTGGCAAGTGATTACAACGGCATGATGAAAGGTCTTGTTAAGAAATACAATAAGTATAACGAGGATAAATTGCCACACATCACTCCACATAGTTTGCGACATACATTCTGTACCAACTATGCAAATGCAGGAATGAATCCAAAGGCATTACAGTACATTATGGGACATGCTAATATAGCCATGACGCTGAACTATTACGCACATGCAACATTCGATTCTGCAATGGCAGAAATGAAACGCTTGAATAAAGAGAAGCAACAGGAGCGTCTTGTTGCTTAGTAGTACAAATGAATTTACTACTTATTTACCACTTCTGACAGCTAAGACATGAGGAAATATGCAAAGAAACGTGAAGTATCTTCCTACAGTAAAAATACTCGAAAGCACATAGAATAAGGCTTTACGAGCATTTAAGAAAATATAAAAAGATAATTAGAAATTTATACTTTGTTTATAAACAAAAATTTTCCCCTCTATAGTTTTGCGGCTGACTTGATGCATTTAGCTAATCACATTAACCATTGCTTACCCCGCATCCAACTTTTCATAGATAGAGTTGCTTGTAGGAACCGTTGCAACGTTTTTTGGTACAGTCACGGCGGCCGCTAGAACGGTTAGCACAATGCTAAGTACCGCAACAATCTTTTTGATTTTCCGCATGTGATATCTGCAATTTCCAATTAATTATCTGCTACGTTTGTATACCTGTATCATATCCTGGGTTAAACTTGGCGGTTATTTTTTTATCCTATAGGTTAAACTGCCAGAAGTGCTATACTTGAATAAAGGAAGGTGTTCACATATGGATAATAATGATCTGGGCGTAACCCTACGTGAGTTGAGACAGTCTAAAGATATGACGTTAACAGACACAGCCAAGGGAATTGTTTCAGTGCCCTTTCTGTCAAAATATGAGCGGGGCAATAGTGATATTTCTGCAACTAATTTTCTTAGTTTGCTGGACAGATTGAACGTTAATCTACGCGAATTTGATGAAAAGAATCATCGTATCAATCAACGCTCTCAGCAAGTCTTTCTCGATGAATACTACGAGGCTGTCATTCCAGAAGACACCTTTCTCTTGACTCAGTTGATAAAGCGGGAGCAGGCTTTTCTTCAACAAGACAATAACTATCGGCATGAATACAATATAATCCTGATGCAGCAGTGGCTAAACAGGATTAATGGGGTGCCCTTTGATAATGATCAAGTCAAAGTAATAACCAACTATCTGCTTCAAGTTGACGACTGGAGCCACTACGAGCTTGAATTATTTACTAACGGGCTTTTCTGTTTTTCCGCAGAAACAGTGGGTTTTTTATGTAAATCGGCCTTTAGGAAGGCCACTGCTTTTAGTAAACTGATCACCAATCGGAATGAATTGGCACTGCTCGCGATCAACGTGATCGTGTTATTGTTAGAGAGAAATGCATTGGACCAAATCGCTTCGATCATTGCCATGGCCGAGAGTTCCTTAAACGGGACGAAATTTTATTACGAACGGAATAAACTCAATTACGTTAAGGGTCTTTACGCCCTCCGCACTGGCGACAAAGAGAACGGTCTGAAATTAGCCAATGACGCAATCGCGATCATGTATAGTTTGGGCAGTCATCGCGACGCCAAAGCACATCAAGATGAATTGAAGAAATATTTAAATTAATTTCCGGTTTAACCTATATGAAAAAATGGCGCCGAATTCGCCATAAATTCGATAAGCCGTTATTCCCTGTTCATTCGGCGCCATCAGTCAATTGCCAATATTTTTGTTGCGACGAAGCAGCTGGCAGCTTCCCGCACTGTTAAAAGCGGCGTATTCTATTTCGCCTCGATTCATACCAATTTTGGGCGGGAAACATCTGACTTTAGTCAGAGGAGGAAAGCCTGCACTTACTAACGCTAGTTAGCTTTCTTGCTTGGCCGTCCCGCCTTGCCCCTTTCTGTTCTCTGATTTTGAATATAGTTGGCAACCGTCTCTTTTGACATGTTGCCGAGTGTCCCCATGTAATAGCTTGGCGACCACAAATGTCCACCCCAGAGGAGTTTCTTGGTCTCAGGAT